>JAHDCG010000248.1 GCA_020629965.1 Saprospiraceae bacterium
CCGGTAAGTAAAAAACGGGGAATTAAATTTAATTCCGGTCGCTCTCTCCCCTCCCCTGACTCCTCTCTCCTAAAACCTAAAAACAAAAAGCTAAATTTCTTATTCACTCATAACTTCAAACGCAAAAACCATCTTTATGAAATCCGAAAAACAACTTACATTTCAAGAGATGCGACCGGATGTCGAGCAGCGACGCACGCACATTAAAGAGAACAGACACCTCCTTTCGCTTGTTCTCGACGGCGTAACCGACCCGCGCAATCTCGGCGGTATTTTCCGTCTGGCGGATGCGGCTCTGATAGAACGTATTTATCTTTTTCGCTGTCCGGAATTTCAAATCACGCCGAAAATCAAACGCATCTCGCGCTCTGCGACGGAGACGGTGCCCTTTACGATTGTGAAAAATATTGCGGAAATCGAAGCACTGCAAAAGGAGCGGACTTTAATTGCTTTGGAATACACCGATCGCAGCGTTTCTTATACTCAAATTAAATTTGAAAAAAATCCCGTACTCGTTATCGGTAACGAGCAGACGGGCGTCTCACAGGAACTTTTAGACCTTTGTGCGCAAAGCATGCACATTCCGATGCACGGCTTCAATACCTCGATGAACGTAATGTGTGCGACGGCGGTGGGCGTTTACGGGCTGTTGGAAAAGATGAGTACGGAATAAAAAGAGATGAGGGAGCAAAAAAATTGCCTTAGTGCACTCGGCACTAAGGCAATTGAAATTATAATCCCATGAACATATAAATCTTACGGTTTTCGGAGTTCTTTTTTCCTTTTGCTTGAAAAAGGCTTTTCAGTACATCAATCGGATAGTTTGGTTAATTACCGATGATTTCACTTTTCTTAAAATTAGCTGCCGTAAAAATTGCGCGGCGGTGCTAAAACCCATAACTTGCACTTGGTTTTCGCACATTATGTCTTTTTTTTGCGAAGCACTATTTACAAATTATAGTCCCTTGAACATTAATCGGATTTGGTCAGTCGCTCTTTTTGCGGCTGACTTTTTTTTGTTTAGGCAGATGTCTTTTTGCCTGCGCAGCGAACGAAGAGTCTCTAATTCTTCGTTCGCTTTTCTTTTGCAGGGTAAAGTTGGGTTCGTTTTGTTTTGATTGCTTTATCTAAATCACTTTAAATTCAAAACAAAATCCTGAGAAAGTTTTTTGCTGTTCGGAAGGAGTAAAAAATATCGGGAACAGGTTCTGCTCCCGATATTGAAATTATAATCCCATGAACATATATATCTTTGGACAGAGATTAGAAAAATAACAGCAAGTCGCATCTTCAATAAATGCGACTCACTATCAACAAATTATAATCCCATGAACATAATCAATTTTTAACGGGCGTTTTTCATTTAAAACTACCCTTTTCATCCTCCGCTTTTCTCGGTTATTTTAGTGCTGTATAACCTTTCCCTCTAATTATGATACAAAGATGCAGCGTTTTTGCAGCGATGACAAAGACAAAATAATGCTATTGTGAAAAAAATATTGAATAGAAAAGGAAAGAAGAGAAAGGGTTAAAAATAAAATAAATTACTGACTATCAGATAATTACAATAAAAAACAAACTAATAAAAACAACCTTACTTGTGAAAAATAAATACCTATTTACATAAAATTAACCTTGAAAAATAAATTCAAATATTTACAAAAAAATCAAGAAAAATCGCTCATTTCATATTTTTATTTTTTTATAAATGATTATAAATCAGTTTTTTATAAGAAAAATGAAAAGAATTTAAAAAATAAATCTTTTTTGAAAAAAAATTCGGGGTTTGTGAAAAATTATTGCTGCGGCGAAAAATCATGTTGCCGATATGATGTAAACTCGACTGAATTTTCGCCGTGATAAACCGATTAGAACAACTTAGCCATTCGACTAAAGTCGATGCTACGGTACACCCCCCTCCCCTCTGCAAGTGCCAACGGCACGAGTCACTTCAACCCGGTACGTTAGTGCCGGGTCAGCCATATAGACCCACCCCCAAAAAGAAAAGCCGTCCCTTAGGACGGCTTTTTGTAATGATAAAATTCCACGAATATGAATAAATCTTTATAACGTCCGAAGACGCAAAGCACGGTCAACCGACAACAGTCAACCGGCAACTAAAATCATTTAGCTACCGTAAACTTAGAGTTCAAAACCTCACCGCTCACCGTCACCGCACGTACTACATAAGTACCGCCGTTCCAAGCCGACACGTCGATAGTCACGCTTTTAGCCTGCGGCTGACCCGAGGTCAACAACTGACCCGCTACATTAAATATCTCATAACTCTCGACTTCACTGCCGCCGTTGAGGTACAGATTGACCACGTTACCGGTCGGATTAGGGAAGACCCGCAGGTCGTCGTTCGTCACGATAGTTTTTTCGTCCGCACCGGGGATGTGCAGCGGCATCGTAATCTCCGTATCCTGCAAACCGTAAGTACCGCCCGCACCGTTCATGATACCCGTACCCGAGAGCGAGAAAGGTAAAGTGAAGTAAGCCTCTTCGCCGGGGCGCGTATCTACTATATCCTCAATAATAACAAAATCCACCTGCGCAATCAAGCCGTAACCGTCGATAGACACTCCGTTGGTACGCGTAAAAGCAAAGTCGATTTTTCCGTTGTCGTAAGAGTCCTGTGACATGCCCAAAGTCGGGGCATCGTAAGACATCCAAGTGTCGGTTGGGAAGGTAATATTCATCGAACCCGGCTCGACAAAAGAAGGGTCGTAGTTTAAAGTAGAAGTAATACCGTGAATATCCAAAGCGTAATCCGTATAGTCCAAAGAGTCGCCTAAGTAAACTTCAAAAGTCACCATATCGCCCGGTTGCGGATTGCCGCCGTTAAATTTCAAATAAATCGGCAGCGGTGTCGGTTCTTCCGCTACGGGAATTAAGTTGTGGATAGCTCCGTAATTCTGACGAATTGCCGCCGTATCGGCATTAGAAATAATGCTGTCGCCGTCGGTGTCGATGTGCTTTAAGTCAAAACCCGGCTGCTCGAAGGGGTCGTTCCAGTTATTACCGTACTGACCGTACCAGTCCATGCCCACGGTTTCCGCGTAGCGACCTGCACCCGTTTCTCCCATGCACAAACCAATCGGCAGCACATCACGCATATCGACCACGCCGTCGTGATTGGTATCGCCGGGCCACACACAGTTATCACCGATACATTGTTGCTCGGCGGCGGGTTCGATGTCCAGTACATTCACCACGACTTTCACCGTTGCCAAAGTATTCAAGTTACCCGTAACGGAGTATTCTACTTCAAATTCATCCGCACCGGTGTAATTATTATTCGGTGTATAAACAATCAAATTATAACCCGAGGTCGCCTGACCGTTCCAAGTTTGCGTCGAGAAACCCGGCACGACTTCTACCGTACCGTGTTCCGCTCCCGTACCGACCAAAGAAAAAGAGTAAGTGCTGACCGGAATGCCGTAATCAATCACCAAAGGAATATTTTTGAC
>JAHDCG010000249.1 GCA_020629965.1 Saprospiraceae bacterium
ACCGTTTTTTAAGCTATCGGCGACATTTTCCCTGTTTTTTCGTCACTTGTCTATACTTTGTCTATTACCGTTTTTTAGTCAAAGTCTCCTTACGGATTAGATTTGAGCAGTAAACCAAATTTATTAAGCTGCCAAATTATAACATGAAAATTTTCTCCTTATTCGCCCTGATTTTCACGGCGTTCAGTCTCACCGCACAAATATCAATCGTTGACTTTGAAGACGACGGTCTCAATCCGCCCAAACCCGATTGCATTGCCACCGCCGAATGGCTCGGCGACTCGAATGCGCCCGTGGTAACTTGGGAGAGCAACCCCTCCCCCGCCGGAGTTAACGTGACGCCGAATTGCGTCAAATTTGTCGAAACGACGGGTTCTGCCGCAGGTAACTCTCTGCAATTCGCATTCAACAACAGCACCGCAAAAACGGGTCATAATCTGACCGCCAACAAGTACGTCACCCTCATGGTGTATTCCGAAAATCAAACCGTTTTTGACATCCTGCTCGAACTCGGCACCGGCGGTACCCCAAATTTCTTCCAAACGCAAACCGTCAATACCGCGCTCAATACGTGGACGAAAGTCGAATTTGACTTCTCGGACACCGACATCAGCAACTGGAACAGCAACATCCGAATCCACTTTAATAACGGCAGCGCGGGTAGCGGCGACACCTACTACGTCGATGAATACTACATCGCGCCGACCTCTTCCGTCGGACCGTTTACCCCGCCGGCGGCTCTGAGTCGCTATGTACCGGAGTTTATGGACTACACCGTGGCGGGCGGTTTGCTGCAAGAAATGGATTTGCAGGTCAGCACGGCGGGCAATTACGCCACCGTGACGCTTTACGCCAATGACGTTGTAATCGCCGACAACCTTGATGTACCTGCCTCGGGTACGATTTACAGTCACAACCAATTGGTCAAATTTCCGCAAGCGGGCGACGTGCAACTCAAACTGGAAGCCGTCGGCAGCGATGTCGTTATCGAAAGTTTGTCCTTCTCGAATTATTCGGGCGTCACTTTTCCCGATTTTTTCGACGCGACGGGCGGTGCGGGCATTGTCGATGAAACAAGTCTGAAGTACGGCGGACCGAGCATCGCAGACATCAATAATGACGGCTCTTATGACCTCATTCTGAACAACCACAACGACTCGCCGAGCAAACTCTATATGTGCGAAGGCGACGGCACATTTACCAAACAAGTTCCCGATTTATCACTGTATAACCTTATGGATTTGCACGGATCGGCGACGGGAGACTTTGACAACGACGGTGACCAAGACATCGTTATCGCTCTCGGCGGCGGCAACGGCAGCAACCCCACCACACCTGTTTTTTACCGCAACGACGGCGGCACCCTCAACCGTGTGGACGACCAAATCGGCATCACCTCGGGCGCGCGCGGTCGTTCTCCCCGCTTTTCGGATATGGACGCGGACGGCGATTTGGATTTAATGCTCATCAACGCGGCGGGCATCAACGGCGCGGGCGGCGCACAGCATATTTTTTACGAAAATAACGGCGACGGAACTTTTTCGGTCAAAAGCGTGGCGGGCTTGGAAAATGCACCCGGCGAAAAGCTGCTGCTGACCGACATCGACAACGACCAAGTTGACGACGTCATCATGCTTTCGCCGCTTTCCGTGTGGCGCGGCAACGGTGATTTTACCTACACCGACGTATCTTCCGCTTGGCTGCCGAGCGGTTTGGTCGGCAACTACGGTACCGTCGGCGCGACCGACATCGACGTGGACAACGACGGCGACTTAGACCTCTATCTGGCACGCGGCGAATACTATTTTACTATTGCCGATAACAATACGGTCGATTTTTTTCCTTTAGATAACAAAGCAGATTTGCGGCTGTCGGGCAGTCAGGGCGTGTTGCCGTTTACGGTCAATGCCGGCGGCTCGATTACCCTTTCGCGCTTTGATTTTGTGAAACGCAACGCTTATAACGGCGGTTTTCCCGTCTTTTTGGGCAGCGCCATGCAGAGCAACACTTTAGCGGATTTCAACTCTACCCTCGAAATCACCCAAGCTGCCGCCGACGGTTGGCCCGCCTCGCGCACCCAAAACGGACTGTACGTCGGGTACGTCGGCAACGGACTGTGGCAGCTCGAATTGGTCAAAAACGCCGACATTTACTGGTCGATTCACTACACCATAGACGGCATCACCACGCTGAATCCCACGGGATGGACACCCAATAATGCCAACCAACAAGACATTTTCCTGCTCAATAACGGTTCTTCGTTTTCTAACGCTTCCACAGCCTACAACATCCCGACGGGCGGCAATCACTGGGGCGTCACGCGCGGCGATTTCAACAACGACGGCTACGACGACCTCTACGTGTATCGTATGGGCTTTTTGAAAAATCGCTTGTCCGACTACCTGATGATGAACACAGGCGCGGGTTCTTTTGAAGTCACAACGGCACACACGGCACATAACAGAGGTGCCGACAATCACGGTGATATGGGGCAGGCGTTCGATTACAACTCGGACGGCAACGTCGATATTTTTAACGGCGACGACGAATACGGCGTGTGGCTGATGTACGAAAACACGGGGAATAATCACAATAATAATTACCTGATCGTCGATGTCGGTTACTCGCCCGTCTCCAATATAGACCCGATGTCCGCCCAAGTCGTGGTTAATACACCCGTCGGCGGTCATTTGGGTCGGGTAAGGTCGGCGGGTGAAACGCACTCACAAAGCCTTTTGAATTTGGTACACTTCGGTCTGGGCAGCGCGACCGAAGTCACAAGCATTACCGTCATTTGGCGCAACGGCGAAACAATTACCATAACCGACGAAGCGGTTAATCAGGTAGTCAGCACCTCCGCCGTTTTACCCGTCGAGCTATTGAGTTTTAAAGGCTTTGCGACCGAAAAAGGCAACCGCTTGGAATGGCAAACCGCCTCGGAGCAAAACAACGACCGCTTTGCCGTAGAACGCAGCGCGGACAGCCGCGACTTTATAGAAATCGGCAGTAAAAAAGGCAAGGGTACGACCGATGTGCGCCACAGCTACACCTTCCTCGACGAAAATCCGCCGGCGGGCGAAAATTACTACCGCTTGCGTCAAGTCGATTACGACGGCAATTTCAGTTACAGCAAAATCATTCGTCTCTATACCAAAGCGGCGGGTACTCGTATCGGAGAGTTTCACCCCAATCCGACCGCCGGATTTGTTAATTTGAATTATCAAACACCGACGAGCGGCGAAATACAAATGTCCGTTTTCAACACCGCCGGGCAGCTTGTAGAGCAGCGTATTATTCGTCTTGAAGCGGGACAAAACGAACTGACCTTCGATTTTTCCGACTTGGCAAAAGGTACTTATTCCGTACAAATCGGCGAGACGGAAACAACGGTAAGGCAGTTGATTATTCATTGAAACTCACCTTCGATTTAGCCCCGAATACCAAAGCCTTTTATCACCAAAATTA
>JAHDCG010000108.1 GCA_020629965.1 Saprospiraceae bacterium
AGAGGAGAGAGGAGAGAGGAGAGAGGAGAGAGGAGAGGCAGCTATGCTGCTTCACCGTTCGGTAGAGGTGTATGATACTGAACTTTACGAAGTAAAACAAAAAGCAAAATTGAAAGTCAAAACGGAAAATCCTAAAAATCCTGCAATCCTGTCTGCTTCTCAAAGTCTAAAACTTAATCTGACATTTTGACGCACCAATTTCAATTTTTTTGACAAAAAGTCACCTCTTTTCCTCCTTTCTTACCCGTTTCGGCGCAAAAAACGGAACGGAACACCGTTTGCAATACCCTTAACGACAAACAAAACAGAGAAATCGACAGAACCTCTGAATTAAAATTCCGTTTTTTCGATAAGGAAGAAACGTCTATCATAGATTTGAACTTTCGGCAGCGGCGAATGAAATTTTCGTCGGCTGTCGAGGGCTTCAAAGACTTTTTTGAGATGTTAGATTTTAGATTTTAGACGTTAGATAAATCTCGTCTTCATTCTGATTTTTCATTTCAAACAAAGCAAACGAATTTCTCTAAAACATAACAATACAAACCGTTCCGTACAATCGTTGATTCTAATAAACAAAACCATACAATTTTGCCCGGCAAAACCCAAATCATAAATAATCACAAGGGGAAAAAACAGCGTAAAATCATAAAAATCATAAAAAATCAGCGTCAAAAATAAATCACGGAACGCACAAAAATATAAAAAGATGAACTTAAATAATCTCACAATAAAATCGCAGGAAGCCCTGCAACGCGCGCAGCAAATCGCGCTCGGCTACGGGCAGCAGGCGGTCGAGGTCGCACATATTATGCAAGGCATCTTGGAGACCGACGACAGCGTAACGCCCTTTATTTTCAAAAAACTCGGAGTCAATCCGAAAGTTATACAGCAGGCCGTCGAAGCCGAAGTGCAAAGCCTTCCGAAAGTGTCGGGCGGGCAGCCGTATTTCTCGCGCACCGCGACCGAAGTCATGCAGCACGCCGGTAACGAACTGAAAAATTTCGGCGATGAATTTATCTCTTTGGAGCATTTGCTCTTGGGGGTTATCTCCGTGCGCGACTCGATTGCGCAGTTGCTGAAAGATTCCGGTGTCACTAAGAAAAACCTCACGGCGGCGATTAAAGACCTGCGCAAAGGCAGCACGGTCAATACCGCTTCCGCCGAAAATCAGTATAACGCACTGAATAAATACGCGGTTAATCTGAATGCCCGCGCAAAAAGCGGTAAACTCGACCCGGTCATCGGGCGCGATGAAGAAATTCGTCGCTTGCTGCAAATTTTGGCGCGCCGCACCAAAAACAATCCGATACTTGTCGGAGAGCCGGGTGTGGGTAAAACCGCGATTGCCGAAGGTCTCGCGCACCGCATCGTCAACGGCGATGTGCCCGAAGATTTGGCGGAAAAAGAAATTTACGCGCTCGATATGGGTGCGCTCATCGCGGGTGCGAAATATCAGGGGGAATTTGAGGAAAGACTCAAAGCCGTCATCACGGAAGTGACCAAAGCGGAGGGTGATATTTTCCTCTTCATCGACGAAATTCATACCCTCGTCGGCGCGGGTAAAGGACAGGGCGCCATGGATGCCGCCAACATTTTGAAGCCGGCACTGGCGCGCGGCGAACTCCGTGCCATCGGTGCCACGACCAACGATGAGTATCAAAAGTACTTTGAAGCGGACAAGGCTTTGGAGCGTCGTTTTCAGAAAGTCCTCGTCACCGAACCGAGTACCGAAGACGCGATTTCTATCCTGCGCGGACTGAAAGAACGCTACGAAACTTATCATAAAATCAACATCAAAGACGACGCGGTGGTGGCGGCGGTGCAGTTATCGCACCGTTACATTTCCGACCGTCAGTTGCCCGATAAGGCGATTGATTTGATTGACGAAGCGGCGGCACGTCTGCGTTTGGAGATGAACTCCATGCCCGAAGAATTGGACGAAATCGAACGCAAAATCCGTCAATTGGAAATCGAACGCGCGGCGGTACAGCGTGAAAACGATATGTCTAAAATCGGTCGCATTCAGGAAGATTTGGCGAATTTATCCGAAAAACGCGACGCCTTGAAAGCACAGTGGGAGAGCGAGCGCGAAATCGTCAACGGTGTACAGGATGCCAAAGAGCAACTCGAACAACTGAAAAACGAAGCGAAACGCGCCGAGCGCAACGGTGAGTTTAACCGCGTAGCGGAAATACGCTACGGCGATATTCCCGCCGTGCAGGAAGACCTCGACAAGTACAACGCGCAGTTGCAGGAGAAGCAGGAAAGCGGCAAAACCCTCGTCAAAGAGGAAGTCGATGCCGAGGACATTGCCGAGATTGTCAGCCGTTGGACGGGTATTCCCGTAACGCGGATGTTGCAATCGGAGCGCGAAAAACTGCTGCACCTCGAAGCCGATTTGCACAAGCGCGTCATCGGTCAGGACGAGGCCGTGACCGCCGTAGCGGATGCCATTCGCCGCAGCCGCACGGGATTAAGCAACGAAAAACGCCCCATCGGTTCCTTCCTTTTCTTGGGTACGACCGGTGTCGGTAAGACCGAGTTGGCGCGTGCGCTCGCCGAATATCTCTTCGACGACGAAGAAATGCTGACCCGCATCGACATGAGCGAGTATCAGGAAAGCCACGCGGTCAGCCGCTTGGTGGGTGCGCCTCCGGGCTACGTGGGCTACGACGAGGGCGGTCAGTTGACCGAGGCGGTGCGCCGCAAACCCTACTCCGTGGTGCTGCTCGACGAGATTGAAAAAGCGCATCCGGATGTGTTCAATATCCTCTTGCAGGTCTTGGAAGACGGGCGACTGACGGACAATAAAGGACGCGTGGCGAATTTTAAAAATACGATAATCATCATGACCTCGAATTTAGGTTCGGAGATTATTCAGAATAAATTCGCGCAAATCAACGAAGGCAACCGCGAAGAAATCGTCATGGAAACGCAGGCCGATGTTTTTGACTTGTTGAAAGCAAGTTTGCGCCCCGAGTTCATCAACCGCATCGACGAAGTGGTAGTTTTCCAACCGCTGTCACAAGCCGACGTCCGCGAAATCGTGGAACTGCAACTCGAAGGCGTGCGCGATACCTTAGCGAAGCAGGACATCAGTCTTGCCGTCACCCCGCAAGCCATGGACTACCTCGCCGTGGAGGGTTACAGCCCCGAATACGGTGCGCGTCCGATTAAGCGCGTCATTCAAAAGCGCGTACTCAACGAACTCTCGAAGCAAATGCTGCTGAAAAAAGTCGAACCCGGTCGTCACACGGTTTTAGACGTTTTTGACGGCGTGATTGTCTTTCGGCATCCGATAAATAAATTGGAGAAGGGCGAGGGTTTGATTGGCGCGGAAGCGGAGGAGGCGGAGATTGTGGAGGAGGCGTAGGATTTTTGTTGAATCGTTGAGAACCCCGCTCTGTCGCGAGACTTTTCGGATAAGCGCTCAACGATTCAACAACTCAACAAAAGCAAGTGTTTGAATTATAATTTGTTATCAGCCCCGCAGACGGAGAGTTTGCGGTTTTTTTTTATTCTTCGATTTCAAGTTCAAGTAGTTCTAAATCACTGCCGTCTTTTTTCATCATATATAGCCGAGCATTTGCTATGCCTTCGTCACCGTCAGTTCTGATCCGTTCAACCCTTTGCATGACTATCTTTTCAGTTTGAGGGGCATAGGTCGGATACTGATAGTAATCTGAATTACACGACTCAATAAGACGGGTCGTTTCTTTGGTCTGCACGTTAGTTCTATATACACCCTCCAAGTGCGTCCATACAATATTTTCATCGTCAAGCCATGCTACCCCGCCGCGACTAATTGAATTAGGTGTATCTACCTGATATAAGGTATCTATGGTTCCTTGCGTAAAATCACTGATGTATAAACCATAAGTATCGGTGTACGCAAACAAGGAGTCGTGCTGCCAAGATGAATTTCCTCGCGGATATATAGATAAAGTGTCAATTGGAGTCCCGTCCTTTGTAGCTATCCCGTAATAAGATTCAATTCCAGTTCCCGGGTCTGAAAACTGATATACGTACTTATCTCCAGCTTCATTCCATTCAGGGAAGAAGTAAGTTCCCGCAGTAGTCAATTGGGTTAAGCTGTCACCAGTATCTTTTATCTTCCAAATGTTAGCACGGTCGTTGCCTAACCTGTTCCACAGACTAAGCAATACCCAACCATTTTTGCTCCACTTTGGTTGTGCACTATGTAAACCTTCAAAAATTACTTCATAGTTTCCCGTGCTGAGTTGGTATTTGATTAATTTTCGAGAGAGAACAGGCTCATTGTGTTGATAATAAAACATAAGTTCATCAGCATTATTTGGATTGAAATAGGGGTAGCCGTACACAGGATGAATTACTCCAAAAAGAGATTGTCCCTGCATATTTACTAAATTATCAAGGTCTTCGCAATGTTCCTTTTCACAGGAAAATAGTAAAATAACAGGTAGTAGAAAAAATATACATTTCATTGTTTATCGTTTTAAAATATGTGCTTCCGTATTGCAACGGATAATCTGAAGCTGTCAAGGAACGCCAAACAGATAAACTGAGATTTTTTGACTTATCTTTTTTAGATTTATACGTCAAACTCTTTTAGTTCATTCATTCAGCGTTCAAAGAACAAATTTAAAGTTTGACGATTTTGGCTGACTCTACCCCTTTTTTGGTTATCACACTAATAACATAATATCCAGCTGCATGAGAGCTAAGATTTATTTGCGCTGAAGTCATGCCGGGGTTTAAATGAGTTTTTAAAATAGTTTGTCCTGTAGAGTTTGATACTTCAATAAAAGCACTATTTTCTACAACTGCAGGAAACTCAATACTAAAAGAACTCTCCGAGGGATTAGGAAAAACTTGAATTGTGTTATTTGCTTCTACGTTGAAGTTATTTGTAGCGGTAGGGTCAAAGAGATGCAAAGAATAAGCCGTACTTAGTTGATCAGGTGGTGCTGGAATCCATTCATCCAAACTTTGACCTGATGAATTAGAAATTATATGCCAAGCAAAATTATTCGTAGTTACCGATGCCACGTTGTCTTGAATTGTAAAATCAAAGTCTGCCCATTCAAAGCCTGAATTAGGGTTCGCAGCAGACAATCCTACGGTTGAACTTGTCCTTCCCCAACCATCAATAATTTGCGTAGTCGAAGGGAATACGTTTAAATACGAATTTGTGACTTGTACCCTCTTATCTGCAACATAATTTCCTGCGGGTAAATTATTAATTACAAAAGGCAAGCTGAGCCATACATTATTAAGCTGTTGTGTAGTAGATGAGGTATTATTAGGTAGACCGCTGTGAAACACTTTCCACACAGGTGCTTCTAATCTTTCTATAACTTCGCTTGCATTAATCAAACCAAAACCGTCAGCGTCCTGAAAAACGGGAAAATCTCTTGCGTATCTCTGTAGCAAAAACTCTATATCTTCCGGAGCTAAGTTGTTTTCTTGTCCGTTATCAACATGATGCAAACTGTGCATCAATGCGGCTACTCCCGACACATGAAGTGCTGCTGCAGATGTACCAGAGAAAGATTGGTAGTTATTACCTATTCCTTGAGGTGCAGGATACGTATTATCAAAATTAGTAACTGGTTTATTTGGATTTATTAAACTTGTTATAAGTTCTGTTACATAAGGAGCTACAACATCCATACCTCCACCAAAAGCAGAACCAGAAACCGTGTTTCCTTCCCAAGAATTACCGTTCGTCCCATCGTATCGGTCTCCGTCAGTGCCTGATCCTCCTACACTAATAACCCATTCATCCGTATAACAAGCTGGGTATTTTAATTCATCAGTTCCCAAATTACCCCTTCCTGCTACGACTACACACTGATTACGAAAGCTAAATTTGATAGCTCTTTGCATCGTTAAATCCGAGTCATTTCCTGTCCAACTATGATTTTGTATGTGCAATCCATAACCTGTGGGATTTCCGTCTGGGACAAACATCGCCCCTTCGGTTATTGCAGCTGCTGCAGTCGCAGTTCCTGCAAAATCATTAGCGTCAAGAATACCCATTGAAAATAATTGCACCCCTCCGTTTTCGTTCCCGTCGGCGTCCGGCCCTCCACCTGCAATACCTGCAATACCTATTGTGTTATTGTCTCGTAATGCTCCGATTATTCCGGCACAAGAAGTACCATGACTATCCGGGTTGGTAACAGCAGCTATGCTTGTTCCGTCACCGTTAAAATCCCATCCGCCTACAATTTGCGAGCCTTCAAGCGTCCCGTCCCCAAAGTCCTCATGCGCCCAAAAAATCACCTCGTCAAAAACTCCGACTTTTGTATGACTTTGACCTGTTTCAATATTCCAAGCGGGTTCTACATTTATGTGTCCGTTAGGAAAAGCCGTACTCGGAAAAAGAGAAGCCTGACTTCCGTTTTGAAAAAAATTATCATTAGGTGTTTGCGTTTTAGTATACACATGATTATAATGCGCATAAACCACAAAGTCCGTCAACCCCGCAAAATCAGCCATCAACTGATTTGTTGCTTCGTCCGTTTCCAAAACTACCAAAAAAGTTGACCAAAATTCAGGCATGGCAATGGTATCGCCGAGACGAGTAATTGATTGTGTGTGGGTCGTAGTCAAACGCGGAAAAACTTTAGAAAAATTCACCTGGCGCAAATCCAAACGCTGCGTTATCCGACTTGCCACCCCAAAATCCAAAATGTCAAAAATATCGCCGTACCGCTGCGTTTTATCATCGACAAATTCGGGAAGCACGACCTCGGGTTTGAATTTAACGATAAACTCCGCCGAGCGGCGAAAAGGCTCACCGTTGTTTTCAACTACCACATCCGAACGCTTGAGCATTTCGTACTTTACCGTTTGATAGGTACTCAAACCTTGCCCTTCGGATGTACCCGTCACCAAAACACCGCCGTCGTCGGTGAGTACCATATCGGTTACGCGGTCTTCGCTGTTTGTGCTTTTACCGTAGAATTTTTCAAAACGCAGAACGCCCGTGCTGTCATACATCAGCGTCACAAAATCATCGTTGCCGTTGCGTTGTACCGTTCCGGCTACATAGACCTCGCCGCTGTCATTGATACGCATGGTTTTCATAGCGGCGCGTTCGTAGGTGACAGGCGCGTTGTAACCGCGTTTACTGATGATACCGCCGGCAGTGTCAAATTCTGCGAGAGTTATCTGCTTACCGCCGTTGGTCTTATCGGAGTCGCCTGCCAGGTAAACTTTTCCGGCGGGACTGACCAAAACCGAAAGCCCTCGGTCTTCCAAGCCCTCGGCATCTACCCTTTCCGTCCACGCTAAGTTCAAATCCGCATCAAACTTTACCAACTGCATATCTTTATTACCGTCGTTGGTCGTTCCCGCAATGTAAATGTTATTGTCTGCATCACCCGTCACGGCAATCGCTTCCGAGATTGCCAAATCCGGCACAGGTTGATTGATACCCGACAACCAACTGCCGTCAGCACCCGAAAAACGAATATCGGCAAAATCCCAAGTTCCTTGATTTGAACTCAAAAAACCCTTGACACTAATGTTGCCGTTTGCCAGGGGATCAATGCTCACGGGTATGTCTTGGTTATCAAGATAATCGTAAGTTGTTGTCCATGACTCCGCACCGCTGATGTGCAGACGTTTAGTAATTACCCAATTTGTCTGTTCAAAACTGTTGAAGGTGTTGCCCAAAGATGCACCCGCCGCGTAGATTCCCGTTTGAGTGGAAAGCAGAGCTATCGGAAAATCAAAAGTATTATAGCCGCCGTCAAAAACCGCAGACCAAGTCAGCACACCCGTAGCCGAGTATTTTAGCATCACATAGTCCGTCGTTTCGTCGGCGAGAACGACCACACCGGCGACGATGACATTATCATTATCGTCAAGTGTGACCACCGTTCCGTAGTCGTCAAAGCCCGCGCTGCCCGCGTAAGTTTGCTCCCACAGCAACGTTCCGGCGGCATTGCGTTTACTGACGTAAATATCCGTTTCGCCCGAGACTTGCATTTGATTTCCTACGTTGATTAGATTGTTACCGGAGTCGGTCACGGAGGTTGTGCGCGGAAAATTATGCCATTCAGAGCCGGGAAAATGTTGTGTATCGGGCTGTCCGGAAGAGGTCGCCCACGCTTGATTGAGAAGGACTTGCGCTTGTGGATTTTGCGGAAAGCTAAAAAAAGAGACTATGATTAAAATCAAAGCAAATGTAGGCGCATACACACACACACACACACACAGTTGTGATAGGATTTCATATTAAGTTTGGTTTTAGGATTAACGACGGGTTCGTTGGTTTTATGAATTCAGCCGATAATCAGTTATTGAAATATTTAAAAAACAAGAGATTTCTTGCGCAGATTTTTATTTTGTTTTTTGAAACATACATCAAATATACGAATAATAATTTGAATAAACAAACAATCTTCCAAACAAGTGAAGAATTATTTTTTAATGATATGTGTTAATTGTCCGTTTATTTGCGCAAATATTTTCTGTTAATGTGTTTTTATGTGTAATTCTTAACTGTTTACTTTTCGAACTTTTAAGCAAATACCTATTTAAAAGACATTGAACTAAAGGACATTATGCCTACTCAATAAGCAAAAATGAAAAAGCCCGTAAATACAGTCTTACAGTATTTGCTTGGGCTGTATTTTGTTTTATTTCGGTAGGATTAGTCAAATCATTTATTAACTGCTCTCTTTAGTCGATTACGAAGACAAATCACCGAAACTCAAAAAAGCAGACCCGAATAAAGTCTTTCGGTGGAAGTGATTTTTTACCGAAGTGTCGAGTCGCCGAAGACCCCGCGTAACCGGTCGGTTTTTAAGCCACACGCGCTCGATGACTCAACAACTCAACACTTTAACATACCTTTCAAAACTCCAACAAACTCGTCCACACACTTAACTTCCCCCCGTCGCAGCGTGTCCATATCGGTCGCACGCGCCCGTCGTAAGCCGAAATATTATTATAATCGCCGAAGAAGACGTTTTCTGCCGTCGGCAAAAAAGGTTTTTCGCTGATGCGGCGATTGACGAAAGATTTGCCGCCGTCGGTCGAGTAGGCGAGATAGACATCGGTGCGGCTGTCGTCATAATTGCGGCGGTCGTAGAAAACGGTGTACAAATTTCCCGTTATCGGGTCGCAATCCATCCAAGTGAAAAACTGCTGTTTGCCGGCCGGGTCGTCGTTGATGCGTTTGGGTTTTGACCAGGTTTTGCCTTTGTCTTGCGAGACAATGAGCCACACGTCCGTGTCGTCTGCGCCGTTGCGTTGGTCGGTCCAGTTGATGTAGAGATTGCCGCGATCTTCGCCCGCACTGCGGTCGATGCAGAGCACGGGCAGACCGTTGGCGCGACCGATTTCGGGAATATCGAAAGTCCATCCGCTCGGTTGGTCGGCAGCGACGATGTCTTCCGCTTGCCAGGTCGTGCCGCCGTCGGTCGAGTAGTCAAACCAAATTTTGTTATCATAAGCCCAAGCCACGTACACCTCCCCGTCGAGACCCGCCACAGGCACCGCGCCCTCGGTGGTTTGGTCGCCGTCGAGGCAGTCGCCTTCGAGTTGATTTACGGCGATTGCCTCCGACCAGGTCGCGCCCTCATCCGTTGATTTGGAGAATAAAATGCGCGACTTATCCGACGGTTTTGTGCTGTTGTACAAATCGAATTCCGTCCACGTCACGTACAGGTGATTGCTCGTCGGGTCGATACCGATCCAGTGCTTGTCTTGGTCTTTCGGGTGGTGCATCCCCATAAATGCGCCATCGTTCCAAGTCTTGCCGTCCTCCGATTTTTGCACAACGATGCGGTCTAACAGACGCGGACTCGCCCAGCCCCGATGCTCCGGGTCGGAGAGGTGCAGGTAGTAAAAATTGCCGCGCGGGTCGGCACCGATGACCGGGTCGCCGTACACCCCGTAACTCGATGTCAGCTTATTAATCGACCAGGTCGCCCCGCCGTCCGCACTAAAATAAACGTTATCCAATACCGAACCCGCCACCATTTTATCCTTATCCGCCGGACTGATTTTGATACTCGGCTCACAAGGTCCGACGCCCCGTTTTCCGGCGTGTATCAATACGTTTTTGCCGGAGTCGGGCGTTTTATCGGTCAGCACCGCGCCCGTTTTCGGTGAGCAAGCCGCTAAAGTCCAAACACAACAAAGAGAAAATAATATGTATTTCATAAATTTTTAATTTTTCCCAAAAATCCGGAAACAAAAGCAGAAAAGGAAAGAAATCGGAGTTTATTTTGGAGGAAGGGGGGTATCTTTGCGGAGGAAAGGGTTGGGGAGGTTGAGGGGTTGAGAGGTTGGGGAGTCAACTTAATTTGTGAACTCCGACTTTGTAGAGACGTGGCACTGCCACGTCTAAAGTGAAAGCAGCAAACTACACAAGAAAGCAAAAAAATCCGTCCAAATCCGCCTCATTCGCTAAATTCGTCCTGTCCCGTACTTTAGTCGGGAGAATCTATTAAATCAAAAAGTAAATGTTTAGGTGTCTGACGCTGTTACCGATAAAAAGCGAAAATATTGCGAATAAAATCTAAGATTTGAGCGTAAAAGGCGTCTGACACCGATGTCGTGATTAGTGTCGGTGTCAGACACTTTTTGTTCGTAAGACCTCGGAAAAACATAACTTTTTCGTTATTTATCCGGGCAAAGTGTCAGACACCTAAGTAGTTACGTCAAAAACATAAAATGAAAAAATACATAGCCGTCTTCGCCCTTCTCATCGCTTGCCAAGCCGCACAAGCTCAGGGCATTATCAACGTAGAAGCCCAACCGAAAATCGACGAAATGCTGCAACGCTACGGCGAAATCAATCGCTCCCGTCAGTTCATCGACGGTTGGCGTATTCAACTTGCCGCCACCACCGACCGCCAAAAAGTAGAGCGCGAGAAGCAGAAATTTATGCAGATGTACCCCGATATTCCCGTCGATTGGACACACGTCGCGCCCTACTATCGCCTCCGCGCCGGTGCCTTTTTAAACAAACTCGAAGCCACGCAAATGCTCTATCGCATGAAAAAAGACTACTCGACGGCGTACCCCGTCAAAGACAATAAAATTCAACCCTTCGAAGTCATCAATTAGAGAGACGAAAGCAGTCTAACGTCTAAAATCTAATATCCAATATCTTTCAAAACAATGCGCGAAAGACCCGGTAAATCTGCCGATGTATTCACCCTTTCCCTCTACCTCTGCCTCATGGCCATCGGGTGGAGTATGCTCTATTCGGTGGGCTACAACGGCGGCGGTTATCAGGTCGGCATCACCGAGTTTTTAACGAAAACACAGGCGGGCAAGCAGACGATTTGGGTGCTGATTAGTCTGGTCGTTTTCTTTTTTACGCAGATTATCGACCGCAAATTTTGGCAGACTTTCGCCTATCCCATTTACGGTTTTGCGATGCTGCTGCTCATCGCGGTACTCATCGTCGGCAAGGAAATCAAAGGGGCGACTTCGTGGTTTGCCTTCGGCGGATTTTCCATACAGCCCTCCGAGTTTGCCAAATTTGCTACCTGTTTGGCGACGGCGGCCTACCTTTCCCGTATCAATGTCAACCTCAAATACATCAACGCGCAGGCGATTGCTTTCGGTATGATATTGCTGCCGGCGGCACTTATTTTGTTACAGCCCGATGCCGGTTCCGCGCTCATCTTTTTCTCTTTTTTGGTGCTTTTTTACCGCGAAGGTTTCCCCGCCAATTTCTTCATTTTGGGCGGCTCGGCGGTCTTATTTTTGATACTCGGGATTATGTTTGTCGAGGCGCCGCTGAAGGTCGTTTGGGCGATTTTAATTTTAGGAAATTTGGTGTTGCTGCTCAATTTTCCCAATAAACTCTACGGCGGTTTGGCATTTGCGGCACTGCTCATTACGTCTTGGTTGGCGCGCGGAGAAGAATGGGCGAATATCATTCCGCTCGTTATTGCGGCGGCAACGGCTTTCTTAATTGCCGGTATTTTAATGTTGACGCGTTTAAAAAAGAAAAATCGGGTCTTCGGCATCATGTCTTCGGCGGTGCTGTTTGCCTCGGCTTTGGTCTATCTGTCCGCTTTCAGCTTCGATAATTTTTTGCGCCCCCACCAACAGGCGCGCATCAACGTATGGCTCAATCCCGCCGACGTGGACCCGCAGGGTGCCGGCTACAATCTCAACCAATCCAAACTCGCCATTTCTTCCGGCGGCTTAGAGGGGCAGGGCTTTCTCAAAGGCAACATGACCCAACTCGACTACGTGCCCGAGCAGACCACCGACTTTATTTTTACCGCCATCGGCGAAGAGCAGGGCTTCATCGGCAGCCTGTCCATCATCGTTTTTTTCCTACTACTGCTGCATCGCATCACGGTCATTGCCGAGCGACAGCGGTCTGCCTTCGTGCGCTGTTATGCCTACGGCGTGGCGGGCATTCTGTTTTTGCACTTCGTCGTCAATATCGGCATGACGATGGGCTTGATGCCGATTATCGGTATTCCGCTGCCTTTTATCAGTAAAGGCGGCTCGGCACTTTTGGGCTTCTCGTTGATGATTGGAGTGCTGCTGAAAATGGACAGGCACAGAACGGAGACTTAGGCGATTTACGATTTACGATTTACGATTTACGATTTACGAGGGCTTTCGTTTTTTACAAGAAATAAAAACTGATTTTTGTTTGCAAATGAAAAACAGTCATTTTGAAATCGGAAAAATCGCGGACTACTCCCCAACCTCCCCAACCTCACAACCTCCCGACTCCCCAACCTCACAACCATTCCCCCTCCCTTCCCGTTATACCCCAAAATCACCGCCTATGAAAATCTTACTCACCGGCGCGACCGGCTACATCGGGATGCGATTGCTGCCCGTCCTTATCGAACAGGGGCACGAGGTCGTCGCCTGCACCCGCGACAAAAAACGCTTTGAAATCATGGAGTCTTGGCACGACCGTGTCACTGTTTGCGAGGTGGATTTTTTGGAAGAAGTCGATTCCGATATTTTCCCGAAAGACATCGACGCGGCGTACTATTTGGTGCATTCCATGTCGGCATCCATCGGCGATTTTGCGGAAAAAGAAAGTCTTTCCGCCCAAAATTTTAAAACCTATCTCGACGCTACCGACGCCCGGCAGGTTATCTACCTGACCGGCATTGTCAACGAGTCTGCCAACCTTTCCCCGCATTTAGAGTCAAGATTAAACGTCGAAGAAATTCTCGCGCAGTGCAAGGCGAGTCTAACCGCTTTACGCGCCGGCATCATCGTCGGGTCGGGTTCCGCTTCTTTTGAAATTATCCGCGATTTGACCGAAAAACTGCCCGTGATGATTGCGCCGAAATGGCTGAATACCAAATGTCAGCCCATCGGCATTCGTAACGTTATGCAGTTTTTGACGGGTGTGTTAATGAACGAAAAATGCTTTAACGAGAGTTTCGACATCGGCTGCGGTGAGGTGTTGAGTTATCAGGAAATGTTGCAGGGCTACGCCGATGTGCGTAACCTGAAACGGTACTTTTTCACCGTGCCGATAATGACGCCGCGCTTATCTTCCTACTGGCTGTATTTCGTGACTTCGACCTCCTATCCTTTGGCGGTTAATCTCGTGGACAGTATGAAAGTCAACGTCATCTGCCGCGAAAATCGCCTGCAAAAAATGCTCGACATCGAACTGATTCCTTACAAAGAAGCCGTAAAAATGGCATTCCGCCGCATTGAGCAAAACATGGTCGTGTCGAGTTGGAAAGACAGTTTTGTCAGCAGCCTCGACAAGCGCACGCTGGAAGAAAATATGGAAGTGCCGCAGTTCGGAGTCTATAAAGACCGCAAAGAGCGCGTCATTCCCGCAGGCGAACTGCCCCGCGTACTCGAAAACATCTGGAGTATCGGCGGCGAGCGCGGCTGGTACTACGGCACCGTTTTGTGGAAAATCAGAGGCTACATGGACAAACTCGTCGGCGGGGTAGGGCTGCGCCGCGGACGCACGCACCGGCACGACATCGACGCGGGTGATGCCCTCGACTTTTGGCGCGTCTTGATTGCCGACCCGGAGAAAAAACGCCTGCTGCTTTACGCCGAAATGAAACTGCCGGGCGATGCTTGGTTAGAGTTTAAAGTAGTCAAGAAAGACGGACAGAACGTGCTGAAACAAACCGCGACTTTCCGACCCGACGGCTTGGCGGGGCGCGCCTATTGGTACGCCGTACTGCCCTTTCATTGGTTCGTTTTCAACGGCATGATTTCCAATATTTTGAGCTACGGGGCGGGAGAAAAAAGAGATTATGTGTCGGTCAGATTTTAACTGCCCCGTAGCATTCTGCCCAACCAAACCCCGACAAAAGCAAAGCCGATGCCGAGCAAAATACTCAACGTAATGTAAAGAAAAAGCTGTCCGTATTGCCCCCCGTGCAGCAATGTCAGACTCTCGTGTGAAAAGGTAGAAAAGGTTGTAAATCCGCCGCAAAAACCCGTTGCTAAAAGCAGTTTTGCCTCCGAGGAAATGCGCCCGTTTTCCTCCGCTGCGCCGTAAATCAAACCGATTAAAAAGCAACCCAAAATATTGACTAAAAACGTACCGACGGGAAAACCCTCCGTCGGAAACAAACGCTTGCCGTACAGCGAACCCGCATAGCGACCGATGCTGCCGAGTGCGCCGCCGATGCCGACGAGGAGAAGAGTTTTGAACATAAGGCGGATATTTGTTGAGTTGTTGAATCGTTGAGCGCATAAAACTTGAGAGTCATGCTGTTGCTCGGCGAAAGGCGACGACTCGATAAGAACCGATTGCAAGGATTCAATTAACTTACGATACGCCGTCCTTGCCGCCCCTAAACTTTTAAACAAATTAAAAGCAAAACTATCACATTTTCTCCGTAATAAACCGCAAAAAAGCAGAGCCGTAAAAAAGCCTTTACCCGACAAAGCTGCTTGCCGTCCGACTTTTCCCGCTGTCCGATTCTTACTTCCCGATATTCTGCACTATTTTTGCACTCTGCCGCCTACACCCGTACTCTACTCCTGTCTCGATTAATTTACAACTTTTTATCGCCTTCAAATCAACTGTACTCACTACTCTCAAATCAAGAAAATGGCACAGTCTCATTTTCTGCAATACTTCGTTGTCGTATGGTCAAGTTTCTGCTTTCTTTTGCCTGTCTGATATTTTTATTTAATCAAGCAAACGGTCAAAAAAATAACTTTCAAGCTGCCGAATATTTTGTCAAACACCGAGCCGCCGATGCACAGTTTAAAGACTATTCCGTTTTTAAAATGCCGATTGCCGAACTCGAGAACCACTTCCGCGCCACGCAGGGCGACACCGAAATTACCCTGCAACTCGGCGAGTCTTTCACTTGGAATTTGGACTTGGTCAACAGCAATCTTTTATCCGAAAACTACCTGCTGCGCGATGCCGAACACAACATCATCGACGTGTCGCATCCCGTAGCGGCGCGCGGCTATCGCACCGGCGGCGTCAATGAGAGAGCAGCCTTGACCGTTTCCGAAAATTTTGTGTATGGCTTCATTGAAGCAGAAAAAGAGACTTACTACATCGAGCCGCTGCGCTATTTTGTTGACGCCGCCGCCGCCGATTTATTCATCGTTTATGCCGCTGCCGATGTCTTACAAAACGGCGAAAAAACCTGCGCCGTTACGGAAAAACACGACCGCCGTGCGCATTTGGACAAAAAAGAAAATACCGACCCCGGCGAAAAAAGTGCTTTGGTTTGTAAGCTGTTGGAATTGGCAATACTCTCCGACTTCCCGATGTTTCAAAGTTACGGCAGCATCGCGGCGGTCGAGGCACACAATATCGGCGTGATGAACAACGTCGGTACGGACTATGACGATAGTTTTAACGACGAAATTCAATTTTCTATCGTCGAGCAAATCGTACCGACCACGCAGGGCAGCGACCCGATGAGTACGAGCAGCGACATCGGTACTATACTCGACGAGTTTACGGCTTGGGCACCCGGCGGCTTTGCGAATACCCACGATTTGGGGCAGCACTGGTCGGCGCGAAACTACGACGGCACGACCATCGGTTTGGCTTGGGTCGGAGTGGTCTGCGGTGGTTTCCGCTATCACGTTTTGGAAGATTTTTCTACCAACGCCAATTCCCTGCGCGTACTCACTTCGCATGAAATGGGACACAATTTCGATCAGGGTCACGATGCTTCCGGCTCCCCTTTTATCATGGCACCTGCCGTCAATAATACGACTGAATGGTCGCCGGCTTCCGTTGCGGGCTTCAACGGCTACGTTCCCGGATTGAATTGCCTGGCGGGTTGCTCGCCCGCCGAGTCCGCCTTTTTTGTCGATAACAGTAATGTCTGCGAAGGCAATTACGTCCGTTTTACCGATGCTTCCGTCGGCGGTCCGGGGTCTTGGAATTGGTCTTTTCCCGGCGGTGTACCCGCCAACTCTACCGAGCAAAACCCCGTTGTTTTTTACCAAAATGCGGGCAATTTTACGGCAACTCTAACCGCAAGCAACAGCGTCGGCGGTAATTCCTTCAGTCAGAATATCACCGTCGGTGCGGGCGGCAGCGGCACTTTTTTCTACGAAGATTTTGAAAACGGACCGGGTGTTTTTACAATAGATAACCCCGATTTTCTGACCACTTGGGAAGCTGTGCCCGTGCAGGGTGCAACCCACGGCTCGGGTGCGATGTTTATGAACAATTACGACTACGATGCCGCCGGGCAGCGGGACCGTCTCATTTCTCCGACCGTGGATTTTGCGGGCAGAACGGATGCGGTGCTGAATATCGAATACGCTTACACCAATTTCAATACGCAGTTTAACGACTCCTTGATTGTCAAAATTTCGCTCGACGACGGAGCAAATTACTTTACGGTTTTTGCCGAAGGCGAAACGGGCGGCGGCACCTTGGCGACGCGCCCGACGACCGGGGCGGCTTTTGCGCCCGTCGAGGCATCGGATTGGTGCTTTGCGGGCACTTTCGGCAGCGGCTGCATCAGCATTGACCTGTCCGCCTACTCCTCACCGACGACTCGCATTATGATTGAAAATTATTGTGGTTTCGGTAACAATATGTACATCGAAAACGTCAGCGTGGCGAGTTCCTGTCCGTCTTTCCAACCCCCCGTTGCGGCTTTTCAGGTCAGCGAAAGTGCGGGTTGTACACCTTTCACCGTCCAATATTTCGACAACAGCGGCGGCTCTCCGACGGCGTGGAATTGGTCTTTCCCCGGCGGCTCGCCGAGCAGTTCTACTCAACAAAATCCGACGGTTGTTTACAATACGCCGGGTAACTTTAGCGCAACCCTGACCGTGACTAATGTAGCCGGCACGGACAATACCACGCAAAACAATATCGTCACCGTTTCGGAAGGCGCGACCGCCGATTTTGTTACGGTTGTCAACGGCGCAACGGTTGATTTTACCAACCTGTCAACCAATGGCGATTCCTTCTTTTGGGACTTCGGCGATGCGCAAAGTTCGGGACAAATCAACCCCTCGCACACCTACACAAGCGAAGGCGTTTTTCCCGTAACGCTGACCGTCAGCAATGACTGCGGCGCGGTCGAATTTACGGAAAACGTCACCGTCGAATTTCCGCCCGTTGCCGCCTTTTCCGCCGACGAAGCTGCGGGTTGTGCGCCGCATACAGTTACCTTCACCAACGAGTCAACCGGGCTGAACGGCGTACCGAACTGGGAATTTCCCGGCGGAACACCCGCGACCTCTACGCAGCAAAATCCGACCGTAACTTATGCCGACTCGGGCACTTACCCCGTCACACTTACCGTCGTCAACGGCGCGGGTGAAGACACGCAAACCCAAACCGATTTTATCACGGTCAGCGACGTGCCGACGGCGGATTTTACTTTGGTTGTCGATGAATTAACCTTTGGATTTGTCGATAATTCCACCGATGCCGTTAGTTACAGTTGGAATTTCGGCGACGGCAACATGAGCAGTGAGCAAAATCCGACGCACACTTACATGAACGAAGGTACTTACCTCGTCACGATGACGGTTGCTAATGCCTGCGGCACGGATTCGCAGGAATTTACGGTCGAAGCCATGCTGATGCCGACGGCTCCGATTGCGGGTTTTACGGCGACTGCGCAGGAGGGCTGCGAGCCGTTTTCCGTGCAGTTTGTCAATAATTCATCTGCCGATGCAGAGAGTTTGTTTTGGGAATTTCCCGGAGGAAATCCCGCTACAAGTACGCAGGAAAATCCTTTGGTGACTTACGACGAGGCGGGCAGTTACACGGTTACGCTGACTGCTTCAAATGAAGTCGGTAGCACCGAAAGCGAGGAAATTAACTACATTACCGTCAATCCGCTGCCGACGCCGGCATTTACGGTCGCGCCCGATGAGCTGACGGTGACATTCATCAATAATTCCGTCGATGCGACGAGTTTCTCTTGGACTTTCGGCGACGCCCAAACGAGCAACGAAGCCGAACCGACGCACACGTACAGCACAGAGGGCGATTATTTTGTCACCTTGACCGCTACGAATGATTGCGGCTCGACGACCGAGCAGGTGACCGTCACGGTAGCCGTCACACCGACTGCGCCGGTAGCCGGTTTTGCTGCCGGTCTGACCGAAGGCTGCGAGCCTTTTACCGTGCAATTCACCAATCAATCCTCTCCGAATGCGGAGACTTTCGCCTGGGAATTTCCGGGCGGAACGCCCGCGACGAGTACGGAAGAAAACCCGACGGTGACTTACGCGACACCGGGAACTTTCGACGTGACTTTGACCGCCGGCAATGAAGTCGGAACGGACGCAAGCAGTCAGACCGATTTTATTGTTGTCAATCCTTTACCGACGGCGAGTTTTAACACGAGCGCGGATGAGTTGAATTATATTTTCATCAATACCTCGACCAACGCCGCCTCTTTTACTTGGGATTTTGGCGACGATAATACAAGCAACGAAGAAAATCCGACGCATAACTATGCAGCGGAAGGCACTTACATTGTCACCTTGACCGCGACTAATGATTGCGGAACGACGACCGAAGAAATTGAAATCACCGCCGAGATTACGCCGACTGCGCCGATTGCCGGTTTTGCCGCCGGTCTGACGGAAGGCTGCGAACCTTTTACGGTGCAATTCACCAATCAGTCCTCTCCGAATGCGGAGACTTTCGCTTGGGAATTTCCCGGAGGAACGCCCGCGACGAGTGCGGAAGAAAACCCGATGGTGACTTACGCAACGCCGGGGACTTTCAACGTGACTTTGACCGCCGGCAATGAGGTCGGAACGGATGCAAGCAGCCAAACGGATTTTATCGTGGTTAATCCGTTGCCCGTTCCGAATTTCAGCGTTACGGCGAATGAACTGACGGTTGATTTTCAAAATACTACCGTTGCCGGCGTTAATTACGCCTGGGAGTTCGGAGACTCGGAAATCAGTACCGAAGCCGACCCGACGCACACCTATACAGCGGAAGGCACCTACGTCGTCATGCTGACGGCAAGCAACGACTGCGGCACGGAAACTTTCACGCAGACCATTGAAGTGTCGCTGACCCCGACCGCCCCGACGGCAGGCTTTACGAGTACGGCAACGGAAGGCTGTGCGCCCTTTACGGTGACATACACTAATCAATCTTCGGCAAATGCGGAGGAATTTGTCTGGGAATTTCCGGGCGGCACACCGGCAACTTCGACGGAGCAAAACCCGACGGTAGTATATAATGCAGCGGGCAGTTTTACGGCGACTTTGACGGTGAGTAACGAGGTCGGAAGCGACGCATTTACGCAAAGCACGCCGATTGTTATCAGCGATGTGCCGGCGGTTGATTTCAGTATAATACCCGATCTTTTGACCGTGAATTTTGATAACGCAACCGAAAACGGAACGACTTACGCATGGGATTTCGGCGACATGAATACGAGCGACGCGGAAAATCCGACGCACACCTACGCGGCCGAAGGTACTTACACGGTCACGCTGACCGCTGTGAACGATTGCGGTACCGCGACGCAGACGACGGATATCACGGTCAGCCTTGCCCCGACGGCTCCGACGGCGGCTTTTGAGGTCGGCACAACGGCAGGCTGCGCGCCTTTGACGGTAGAATTTACCAATCTTTCTACGGAAAATGCGGAGAGTTATTTTTGGGAATTGGAAGGCGAAACGACGCTGTTTTCTACGGACGAAAACCCGACTTTTGTACTCGATGCGGCGGGAACATACACCTTAACTTTGACGGCGACAAATGAAGTCGGCAGCGATGTGATTACCCAAACCAATGTTATTACGGTCAGCGATGTGCCGGCGGTAAATTTCAATTTCAGCGTCGATAATTTCACGGTTTCTTTCACCGAAAATGTCATCGACGGCAGTGATTACTTTTGGGATTTCGGCGATGATGAAACAAGTACGAGTCAAAACCCGACGCATAATTACGACGAGCCGGGAATGTACACGGTGAACTTAAGCGCAACTAATGACTGCGGTACGACTTCTTTTTCGCAGCAAATAATCGTTGGTCAGCAGGCTCCGCAGGTGCTTTTCGACAGCGATACGGATGCGGGTTGCGTGCCTTTCACGGTGCAGTTTTTTGACCAAAGTACAAACGAACCGACGGAATGGAATTGGACTTTCCCGGGCGGTACACCCGCGACCTCGACGGAGCAAAATCCGATAGTGACCTACGCGGAAGGCGGCGAACACGATGTTATTTTGAGCGCAAGCAACGGAACGGGAAGCAATACCGTGAACTGGGCGGACTTTATTGAAGCCAACGAACTTCCCGAAGTAGATTTTATCATTGACGACAACGGTTTAGACGTTGCCTTTATCAATATAACTACGGGCGGTACGGAATTCAGCTGGGGCTTTGGCGACGGAAGTTTCAGCACTGCGGTCTCGCCGACCTACACTTACGAGACCACCGGCACCTATACCGTGACGTTGACTGCGACCAATGAATGCGGTACTTCGACGGTAGAACAGATTGTTACCATCACCGATACCAACGTCGAAAATTTATCTTTCGTCGATGAAATCAACATCTTTCCCAACCCGAACGACGGGGCGTTTACGCTGCTTATCAACGGAAATGCTTACGCCGACGAGGATTTACACATTCGCTTTGTGAATGTTTTAGGACAGATTTTGGATGCGGAAAAGGTGCGTTTTACGGGTAGTTTGCAGCGCAGTTATGCTTATCGTGACTTGCCGGCGGGTCTGTATTTTGTGGAGTTGCTGGCAGGGGAGGAGCGTGTTTT
>JAHDCG010000109.1 GCA_020629965.1 Saprospiraceae bacterium
CTTTCTTTCTTTCTTTCTTTCTTTCTTTCTGTGAGTTTACATGCTCAATATCAGCCCTGCGAAGGGTCTAACGGACAGAACAGCGGTCCGTTGAATTTGACCCTTAATTGCGGCGATGCCCGAGATACGCCTATCTGTGACTTAAATCATTACAACTCGGGAACGCAAGCCGAGAAATTGCCGATTGTGGAATTTCGTGTTAATTTTCATTTTGTAGGCACACCGAACGGAAATTTTGAGCCTTTAGGTCCGAATAATTGGTCGTCGAGTAACGGAGATACACAGGCTCAACTTGCTATACAAGAAGCAAATTCAGGCAGACTATTTGACTTGCAACCGAATCAAATTTACCCTGAACCGGAAAATCTCTACCGTAACTACCTTGGTGACTCGCGTATGCGGGTAGCTCTATATACCGAACCTGATGAAATTTCCGATACTCATAACGGTGTTTGGTATCACGCGAATATTACGGATTACAATTCGTTTATATTGAATAATTCGCCTTACGGAAACAAGGTCGTTAATGTTATAGTAATGGATTTTCCTGATAGTCTCGGTTTATATTCAGCCTGCTCTATGCGAGGGGCTACACCGTGTGGTGGTGCTGTTCGTCGAGTTTCACTTGATAACTGGTATGCCGCCATTCAAAATAATAATAATAATAGCGGTTGTACTTCAAACGAAGGTGCTTGGACCGCCGGCAGAATATTGGTGCATGAACTACTACATAATGCGAACCTGTGTCATTCTTATAAACTCAACAATGAATGTGCACAAGAGAGTCTTAACCCGGATGGTGATTTAGACCCTTATCGGGAATGTAAAGGTATCGGGAGTACGGATGCCGACCCCTCGGCAAATTGCGGATTAAGTGACCCAAGACCGCAACCTTGTTCAAGTTGGGCATCTAACCGCAGCGACAATATTATGACGGAAGGAGTGCAACTCAGTTCCCTTTCACGCTGTCAATGGACGGTAGCGACCCGTTCTCTATGGCAAAATGCCCACCCGTGGACGAACGTCTGCGATGTAGATGAAACGCCTTTAATCATTTCGTCGAATACAACTTGGAATACGCTAAAACTCATTCAAAACCGCGAGGTGATTGTAGAGTCAGGGGCAGAGTTGAACATACAATCCTGTCAAATCAGGATGCCGAAAAGCGGTGTAATCAGAGTTAAAAGAGGAGCAAAGCTGAATATGTCTTCCTCGACCATAACTAATCTCTGTCGCGGAGAAAGATGGGGAGGCATCTATGTAGAGGGCAATCCGAATAAACCGCAACCTACCATAAACGGTACGCAGGCTATTGACGATGCCGGTATCGTCTCTATCAGTAACAGTACGCTGACTAACGGTAGTCATACCATAGTAACTAACCGCTATCAGGAAAATTGGAATTCAGAGTATTACGGAGGCTTAGTGGACTGTCTCAATACTTTTTTCATCGACAACAAAAAAGGCATTGCTTTTTATCGACACAAGGAGTCTAATAACAGCCGCATCAGAGGGTGTACTTTCGAGCATTCGGGCAATAATACTTTTTCTGCAAACGGCGGTGTGTCCGTATGGGATTGCAGCGACATAGAATTTTCCGATAACACTTTCAGAAATATGGAGTACGGCATTTTGCCTTATAATTCAAAGATTAAGGTACTTCACGGTAATACCTTTAATAACCTGACAGTAGGGATTGACATTTATTCAACCCACCCTAACGCCTCGGAAGATATAATCGGAAATCTTGAAAACGGACTCGGCAACAGTTTCTCCGATAACGGACATCATATTCAAATTAACGCCGGCAATGACGGCGGATTTTCGATAATCCGCTACAATGATTTTAACGGTGCGAGTTTGCCTTCGATTATTTTGGACGGAGACCAAATGATGTCGATAATCGAGAACAGCTTCGATGAGGATATTTTTGCTTTTTTGTCAAGACAAACGAATAAAGGAATCGTTACTTTTGAATGTAACACCGTAAACGGTGCGTATGGTATCATGTCACAAGGTACAAACGATAACCTGATTTTCAATGCAAATATTTTCAATACAAATAATGCAGATTGTTTTGTTGAAGGTTATTTTGGTACTCCCGGTTCGGTTTTCTCTACTCAAGGATATAATGAAGAAAATAATCCGGATAATTACTCTGCGAGCAATTTATTTCAAAATGCAAATACCTTTAGTTTAGATATAGTTACATCGGGTTCGACAGTACCTTTCTTTTATGTTAATCCTACTCTAAGTCCGGCAGAATACACTCCGGAGGTAATGGATAATAATTATGTTTTAAATCCTTTAAACGATGTAAAAAGCGAATGTGAAGATATTGCTTTGGGTCATATTGTAGGAAAACCTCCTTACGATGAAATCAAACTAAACGACATTCGTCAAATTGAAAATACTGCCAAAGCAGAAGCCGAAGCAAATCCGAATGACCCGGCGAAATTAAAATTTCACGAAGAAACGCTCAGAGCAAAAGAGAAAGTTTTGGATTGGATGGTAAAAAATGCCGTCGGTAATCAACAGTATGCGGCAGCGGAAAATTATTTATCTCCCGAAGTTGAAGTAAGACACAAAAAATCGCTCTACGGAGTGAAAGTAATGAGCGGAAATTACGCGGAAGCCGGCAGCTACCTGCAAACGATACCCGAAGAAAATCCGGATGTTACCGAATTTAAAATGTTGCAGGAAATAAACCTCTCGTGGTTGGAAAGCGATGTACCTCCCGGAGCATTACTCGAAAACGGAGCGGTACAAAACGGCAATATGGCGGGCAACGAACGCGGATTTTATCTTTCGGAGGCACAAAATACTTTTTTAAATAACGTCGCATTTTCGGGAAGTGCCAATCGAAGTACCGCTCGTGCTTTGTTGGCAATTATCAAAGACGAAAGATATACAAACCCTCTCGATATCTCCGTTTACGATGAAATAACGGATGAAGTCAGATCGAGAAACAACGCAGTCTTTACCGAAAAATTCGGAGTTTATCCTAATCCGACGGGCGGCTTGCTTTACGTGAAACTTATCGACGCAAATGTTAAAGCGGAAGACGTTTCGATAGAACTGTACGACCTCTCCGGTCAGCCGGTTTTAATCCGACGAACCGAAGGTACATTCGTCAAGGCGCGATTGAACGTCGCTGCGCTTACCTCGGGCATCTACTTTTTAAAAGTGAAAAATGAAAATAACATTTTTCACCAAGAGAAAGTAGTCATCTTCAACTAAATTTTTTCTTTCATACAGACGATTTTCTTATTCTCATACCTGAGGATAAGAAAATCGTCTTTTTAATTTTGCCGAAATGCTGAAGTTTAAATTCTATCTGATATTTACCGTTTTTTCTTTTACATCGCTTTTTTCCCAATCTTTCGTTAGTAAAATCTTTGATTATCAAGGTCGAACCGATGCCGGTTTACATATTCTGCAATCGAATGATAAAATATTATTTTCAAGTACTGTAACAAATGATAGTATGGTGTCAGCAACACGCCTGACAGAAATAGACCTATCAGGAGAAGTAATTTGGGAGACTGTATTTGATAGCTTGCTTATAGGTCATTCGCATAATCTGTTTTCTTACGGTGAAGACGGTTATTTACTTTGCACCGATGATTTATTTAACTCAGAAGGAAATAATATAAAGTTCTTATTTTTAGACGCGGAAGGTAATATTATTGAGGAGATGAACTATGGGGAAAATTGGATGGAAGAACGCTCATCAGGTTTGTTTGAACTGTCTGACAGCTATCTTTTAATACTTAGTGTGCCTTCTGAAACCAACGACGGAAATCATCCTGTCTTAGTAAAAATGAATGAAAATTTAGAAACAATTTGGGAAACGGAATTAGAGGATAATCTTTACGAAAACTATAATTTGAGATGGGCGAAAGAAGACTCACAAGGAAATATTTATGCCACGGGAAGAGAAGGAGCATTTCATAATTATAGCGTTATGATAAAAATAAATGCTGAAGGCGAGCAACTGTGGCGATACAGTCATCCTACTTATAATCGTTTGCACGGCGGATTAGGTATGCTGCTTGATGACGATGGTATCTACTTAACAGGTGCGCGCGATTTTACTGTCCCTTCCGATGGTGAAAGTTTTGTATTCCCCAACTATATCATCAAATTATCAACCGAAGGTGAGTTTTTATGGGAAAAGAACTTATGGTTTCCTTGGGACAGACTAATATCGAATTTTTCTTTTAGGAGAGACGATGAGATTATTTTTCACGGTGCAGCAGACGGAGGAGAAACAGATTTGGTCGGCGGCAGTTGGATTGCATCTTACAATACGGATTTCGATTTAAATTGGGAACGAATTATTATTGACCGAAGATACAAATATATAGGAAGGTCTTCTATCTATTCGGTAACAGAATATGACAGTCAACTAATCTGCTTAGGCAAACAGCCTGCATTATCTCAAATCCAAGCCGGAGTAGTACAAAGTGACACCTACCTCCTCATCACCGACTCCCTCGGCTGTCTCGAGCCCGGCTGCGGCTTCATTCAAATTATTGACGAGGACGGAAATTATTCCACTATTACCGCTACCGAAGATATTCAAAGCAACGCGGATAATCCGCTTTCGGTTAAAGTATTTCCCAATCCTGTGAGTGAAGTATTATCCGTTAAACTGCTCGGTGAGCAGCCGGAGTTGACGGGATTAGAATTGATAGATGCCGCCGGGCGTGTCGTAAAAAACTACCCGCTGCCGGTCGGTAATGCTTTTACTCTTACCGTTCCTCCCGTTGCGTCGGGGATTTATTTTTTGCGCGGACATACCGGGGCGGGAGTATGGACTAAAAAGATTACGGTGCGTTAAAAGCCCTGCAAACAGATTTATCAGTACCGCACCCGTACCAACTTCAACCGATTGCGCGACTCACTCGGCACTATTACTTCATTCGCCGCAATCTGCAAAGCCTCCCGAAAACGCAGGCGCAGTTTTTGGTTTTCGGTACTCATCACGCTGTTGCGCGTAAAGGTGCCGCTGCCTTTGACCACGTACTCGCTAACCGTATTTTCGTAGGCGATTTCATCGTTAAAAAGCAGGCGCAGTGCCGTCGGCGTTTTGGCTAAAAAGTAAGAGGAAAAAATGGCGTCGTCATCCTGCGAATACTGCTTTTTGTGCAGCACATCGACCCAGTGCAGGTCGCCCGTCGGGTGAATGGACGCCAAAAACATATCGTCGTAATAGTGGTCGGTGATGTACCGCCCGCCGAAGGCACTGTTGACGCTCGACGTGCCGTTGCCGTAGCCGCGGTCGAGGTGGCGGTTTTGCTCGCCGATAATCAAAATACCGCCGTCGCGCCGCAGTACAATTTCTTGGATGTCAGTCTCGGAGATACCTTTATTTTTACGTTTTTTCGGTGATTTTTCGCCTTTGTCCAGCAGATTAAAAACGAAATCATCGTCGAAAGGGTGGTAGGTAATTTGCGGTTCCGCCTCGCTGTCCATGGAAAAGTTGACGTAGAAAAAACCCGTTGCCCAGGCAGGGCTGTCCTCGGCGTACAGTCCGCCGGCAACTAATTTTTTGTTTAAATTATCGTACTCGAAGCGCACATCGTAGCGCAGATATTCGGTCATTGGCACCGCTTTTCCGACGGGTACGGCGGCCGAGTTCATGCGGTAGAGTTCGAAGCGGTGATTTTCCAGCTGCGATTTTCGGTTGTCGCGCTCGTAGATGATGTAAAAATTTCCGGCGTTATCGGTCAGAATTTCGCGCAGGTCGCGACTGCGTGCCGACTCTTTACTTTCGTACTCGTTTTCCCACAGCAACTTCATTTTTTTGATGTCGAAAGAGTAGGCTTTTACGTCTTTTTGGTCTTCGATTTCATAAAAAACAATCTTATTTTTATCTTCCGAAGGCAAAGCCTCCAAATCGGGCGTATAGAAAACCGACCCGAAATCTTTGACGACCACGCTGTCGATGAGATTGGCTGCCGCGTCGTATTTATGCGCTTTCAGCAGCGTATTGCCGTCACGTTTAAATTGATAAAAAACGCAAAAACTTTCCTCATCCGCCACCACGTCGATGACCTGCGGACGGCGTTTGTCCAATTCGATTTCTTTAGTCCAGGTCGCCCGCATTTTTTCGTTGAAAGCCTGAATTTCAAAAGTCGTCGTGCGGTCGCGAAAGAGCAGCAAACTGCCTTTCATTTCGCCCAAAATATAATAGCCCAAATCGTTGCGCACCGTCAAATCGTCGGAAACCGTGATGACCTGCGCTCGTGCGCTATTGCCCGCACAGCAGAAGAGAAAAAGTAAGGGTAAGATTTTTTGCAACATGTGTTTGGTTGTCGGTTGTCGGTTGAACGTTATCAGGTTCGAGTAAATTCAAAAAGTCCTGCTGTAACCGAAAATTTATAAGTCGAATACATCTACATAACGTAATTCAGACCGTGAATAGTTTGCTCAAAATAATAAGGAAAATGTAAGAATAAATGTTTTGCCGGCGGAAATACTTTTTCCGTGGTGTGCGGGAAGTAAAATCGGTACTGATTCACAGGGTGACTCGAAGTCACCTTTTGAGTCAGTACCGATTTTACCGATAAAAAAAGCGACACCCGAACCAAATCGAATGTCGCTTCTTGAGAAAAGAAAGTAAAATTAAGCAATATCACAATCGCAAGAGCAAAGCGAAAATACCACCAACTACCACCCGCCACCTACCAACTAAACCGCCTCCCCCTTCATCACCGCCACCTGATGATTGATACTTTCTTGGTGTATCGCCTGTAATACACTCGCTACAAAGCCGTCACTCAAATCGTGAATTTTCGCTTTGGCTACCGCCTCCTCCATGATTTCATTCCACCGCGCCGGCTGCAAAATCGAGATATTATTCACCTTTTTGTACTCACCGATTTTTTCCGCGACTTTCATGCGCTGCCCGAGCAAAGCCAATAATTCGCTATCCATTTCGTTGATTTGACCGCGCAAATGCTCCAAGGAAGCCGTAAATTCTATGTCATCCGAACTCTTTTTGCGCACAATCAATTCGCTGACCAACTTCCCGAAAACCTCCGGCGTAATTTGTTGCGCCGCATCGCTCCACGCCTCGTCCGGGGTAGGGTGCACCTCCGTCATGATGCCGTCGAATTGCAAATCGAGAGCCTTCTGCGCCACATCCTGCAAAATATCGCGGCGACCGCAAATGTGGCTGTTGTCGCAAATAATCTCAATGTCCGGAAATTGTCTTTTCAGCTCAATCGGCAATTCCCAACGCGGCACGTTGCGGTATTTGGTCTCGCCGTGGTAACTGAAACCCCGGTGTATCACCCCGATTTTCGTGATGCCCGCCTTGTAAATGCGCTCGATGGCACCCGCCCACAGACCCAAGTCCGGGTTAATCGGGTTTTTAATCATCACGGGAATGTCCGTGCCTTTCAGCGCATCGGCGACCTCCTGCACGGAAAACGGATTGACCGTCGTGCGCGCACCCAGCCACAGTACGTCGATGCCGTGTTTCAGCGCATCGAAAACGTGTTGCGTGTTCGCCACCTCGGTTGTGACTTTCAGACCGGTTTCCTGCTTCACGCGCTTCAACCAGGCCAAACCTTCCGTACCGACGCCCTCGAAAGAACCGGGGCGCGTACGCGGTTTCCAAATGCCGGAGCGAAAGAGGTCGATATTTTGCTTCGCCAATGCGCGGGCGGCGGTCATAACCTGTTCTTCCGTTTCGGCGCTGCACGGCCCGGCAATGACAATCGGGCGTTTCTTTTTATCAAAAATGGGAGTGATATTCATTATTTTGTATTTTTTGTTGTGATTAGGTGTCTGACACTTGACCTAAGCAGAAAGCGATGTATTCAATATTTATCGAGGTATTATGAGTAAAAAGTATTCCCGACTCCGATAGCTGTCGGAATGCGAGACAGGCTGACACCGGTTGTTAAAAGAGGAATCGGTGTCAGACGCTTTTTTCGCTTAAATCATAAATTTTACTCGCAATATTTTCGCTTTTTACCGGTAGCAGCGTCAGACACCTCTCAGCTTTTCAATATTTTCTTAATTGAATTTGCCTCCTCAATCAACCGATAAAAAGTATCGAAATCCTTCTTAATCAGCAGACTGCGAAAGCGTGAAAGTGTGTTTATATGTTCGTCCAAAACGTCTAAAACGTTGTCGCGATTTTGGCGAAAAATCGGCACCCACATATCCGGCGAGCTTTTCGCCAAGCGCACCGTAGAGCCGAAACCGCTGCTCGCCAATTCAAAAATCTTCTCTTCATCCGCCTCTTTTTCCAACACCGTCAATGCCAAAGCAAAAGACGAAATGTGCGAGATGTGCGAAATGTAAGCCGTGTGTACGTCGTGTGCTTTGGCATTCAAACGCGCAATGTGCATTTGCATACTCGCGTATAAATTTTCGGTTTTTTCGAGGGCGTCGGCATCGCTGTCGGCTGCGTCGCAGATGACGGTGTATTTATGCGTAAACAGGTTTGGGACGGCGGCTTCAATGCCCGAAAATTCCGTGCCCGCCATCGGGTGCGTCGCCACGTAACGACCGCGCTTTTTGTGATTGCGTAAAGACTCCAGCAGCGTTTCTTTGGTCGAGCCGACATCCAAAACAACTTGCTCGTCCGTTAAATCCAAAACCGCCGGCAGCACTTTTTTCATCGCATCGACCGGTGTAGCGACGATAATAAAATCGGAAACCGCGACCGCTTTTTCTAACGGCATTGCCTCGTCGATGATGCGACGGCGCAGGGCTTTGTCTTCGCTGTCGGAGTTGGTATCGACCCCGATAATCTTAGCCGCAAAGCCGTTTTCTTTCAAATCAATCGCCATCGAACCGCCGATGAGTCCCAAACCGACGACGGTTATCGTATGTCCTTTTTTCATATTTTTTCAATCCGATTTATCGCCTCCGCAAATTTTTCTTTGGTCGCACACAGCGAGACCCGCACGTAGCCGTTTCCGTTGCTGCCGAAGATACCGCCCGGCGTGATGAAGACTTTTGCTTTGTCCAAAATTTCGTCCGACAAGGCAAAACCGTTCGCATAGCCGGCGGGAATTTTCGCCCATACAAACATCCCGACCTGCCCGGCATCATAAGAACAATTTAGCAAATCCAAAAGCCGAAAAACGACCTCGCGTCGCTCCCGATAAACGCCATTCAAATCCGTGTACCACTCCGGCGGATTTTGCAATGCCTGCGCCGCCGCGAGTTGCAAAGGCTTAAACATTCCGCTGTCCATGTTGCTTTTAAAGCGCAGAATCGTTTGCAAATATTCCGCCTTACCCGCCAAAACTCCGACGCGCCAACCCGCCATGTTATGACTTTTGCTCAAGGAGTTTAACTCCAAAGCCGTTTCTTTCGCACCCGCAACCGACAACAAACTCAACGGTTTTTCATTCAAAATAAACGAATACGGATTGTCATTAACTATCAAAATGTTATGCACCTTGCCGAAGGCAACAACGCGCTCGAAAAATTCTCGGGTCGCTCGCGTACCCGTCGGCATATTCGGGTAATTGAGCCACATAATTTTTACTTTCGACAAATCTTTTTTCGCCAACTTTTCCAAATCGGGCAGCCAATCGTTTGCTTCCGTCAAATCATAATCGACAATCGTTGCGCCCGTCAAATTTGCCACCGCGCGGTAAGCCGGATAGCCCGGATTCGGCACCAAAACCTCGTCGCCCGCCTCCAAATACGTCATCGAAATGTGCATAATGCCCTCTTTCGAGCCTATCAGCGGCAGCACTTCATCGTCTGCGTTCAACTCGACGGCGTACTGCTTTTTATACCAATCCGCAAATGCCGTGCGCAACTCCGGGAGGCCCGCGTAGCTTTGGTAAGCGTGATTTTCGGGCTGCTTACTTGCCGCGATTAAAGTGTCGATAACTGCATCCGCCGGCGGTAAATCGGGGCTGCCGATGCCGAGGTTCAGCACCTCGTGTCCCGCTGCGTTCAGCGCGGCTATCTCGCGCAGTTTGCGGGAGAAATAGTATTCTTTGACTTCGCCGAGGCGGGATGCGGTTTGAATCAAGGATTGAGATTTTAGACGTTAGATATTAGACGTTAGACTGCGCAAAATCATAAAGAATCATAAAAAATCAGCGTAAAAAAAATCAATCAATACTCAAACAGCGCCCCCTTCTCATACGCCCCCAAGACCTGCAAATCATGCGTCAGCGGTCGCAAAGCCTCTACCGATTGCCGCCAATCCAAATGCTCGCCCGGTTGAAAATCGACGAAAAAACGGTATTCCCACGGCTTACCGACAATCGGCGTCGATTGAATTTTCGTCATGTTCATATTGTATGCCGCCATGACCGTCAGCACTTTTTGCAGACTGCCGACGGCGTGCGCAACTCCGAAGCTCACCGAGATTTTATTGACTTTGCGCTCCTGCAAATCCTTATCGTTTTTCTGCAAAACCAAAAAGCGGGTGTAGTTGAGTTTGTTGGTTTCGATGCCCGCGCCGATGATTTCCAAGTCGTACATATCCGCCGCTAAAGTGCTCGCTAAAGCACCGACTCCGGCGAGTTGTTTGTCCGAAATTTCTTTGGCACTCAAAGCCGTATCCACCGTTTCTACCAAGCGAATGTGCGGATAGTTACGAAAAAAAGCGCGGCACTGCGCAATCGCCATGGGATGTGAGCGCACCTCCGTCAAGTCCTCGACCTTCTGCCCGGGCAGCGTCATTAAATTTTGTTTGATGCGCAAAAAGACCTCGCCGACAATGCTGAAATTTCCGGCGTACAGCAGATTGTAATTGTACATCAAACTGCCGCCGAGCGAATTTTCAATCGCCATGAGTGCCGTGTCCGTTGCTTCCGTTTCTACCGCTTGTACTAAATCATCGAAGGTGTGCGCGGGCACGATTTCCAAGTCGCGCTCGCCGAAATACAGCCGTGCCGCTATCTCGTGAAAGGCACCGGGGTAGCCTTGTATGGCGACTTTTAAAGCGGTGGCGGGCGTAGTTAAAACAGGTGTCATGGCAATTAAATTTGTCCGTAAATAAGAAAAGCCCCGCAAAATGCGAGGCTTCTTTTTTATCTTTCAATGCAATATTGAACAGCAAAACAGATTTAGCCTCTCACGGGATGACCGTAAAACCAAAAGCTAAAAAAATAAGTGTTGCCGTTCGAGCACATAATATTTCTTGTGAAGAAACAGACTTTTTGTCTGAAATCTGCCGCAAACCTAAGGGAATAAAACCGGGAATGCAAGTCAGCAGCGAAATTAACCGGCTAAAAAGTCCGAACAATTACGATTTGTAAAAATGTTTCCACTACCCGAATACCGTTAAATATTGATTTTTCGTAATTTGAAAAGGGCGAGAACGCCGTTAAAGTCTTAAATTTGCCGTCCTTACATTCAACGTCGATTCTTTTGATTTTAACCACCGAAACTCCCTTTCCGAAATCAATTTCGACGTACTACACACCACCTTTTTTTCGGACTAAAATTATTCTGCCGGCAACTGCGGACGGGAATTCTGTATTTTTGATTTTCACTATGAGTAACATCCCCCTTCCCGTTTCGCAAAGTCGGACAGGTCGGCGGCGGCGTAACGTTTCGTTTTCGGATTTTTATAAACCGAGGAAGGCGTTGGGCTGCCTGCCGATTTTCCTGTTTTTTTACAACTCACTCAACCGCCGCTTCACTTCATCCACTACTTCCTGCTGATTGGAAATATCGTCTTTGGTCTTTTCCTGATTTTCCAAATTCGTCACAATATTCGCCTCCGCGCGTCGGATACGCTCCTGTGCCTGCTCTATTTCTCGGTGATAAGAAGCGTTGTCGCGCTCCAATTTCGCCAACTCGTTATTCAGTTGCTTAAATTCCTTTTCCTCTTCGTTCAGTTCGATTTTTACTTTCTCCCGCATCACATACAGCGCAAAACGCATCAAAAATTTCTCTGCTTCCGTGTAGCTGTCCGCATCCGCCGCCGAACTTAAAAAGTTGTCTTCTCCCCGCTCAAACCACACCGTCATGTACACGCTGCTGCCTACTTGGTCGGGTTTGGCATAGACATCCGGCGCACCGATACCCGAAATCGACGCACCCGCCGACAGCACTTCATCGCTGCCTTTCACCCGTTTCGGCTTCGCACTGTGGTCTTTCATAAAGCCGGTCCACCATTTTTTGACCATGCGGTCGTCCGACTCGGGCAGTTCTAAAATCAAAGCATTTTTCACGCCTTTAATCATACTTCGCGACTCTTCCGAAATCTGTGCGAAAAGTAACAGCGGTAAAATTATAAGAGCAAGTGTCAGTAAGTTTTTCATGTTTATTGTTTTTTAGAAGTAGAGAGTAGTGAGCGGAGAACAGCGAGTGTGCCGCCCCGCCGTAGCGTCGGTTTTAACCGACCTGCTAACAGCATAGAATAATCTTAACTTAAGTCGAGTACGCATTGATACAAAAAGTAATTCATGATGCCGGTGTCAGACACTTTTTGTTCGTGAAATTAGGGTAAACATTACCTTTCGAGTTTTCTGCTCAGCTAAGTGTCAGACACCTAAAGTCAGCGTAAATCATAAAAAATCATAAAGAATCAGCGTAAAAGAAAGAAGTCAAAGAATCTTAAATCTTCACCACCCGAAAAACCGCCACTTCCTTCCCCACTACCGCTTTCAACTCATAAACCCCCGCCGGCAGCCGCGTCAAATCCACCGCGTGCAAATGCTCCCGTACCGTACCCAAATTAAAGACCCGAATTTGCTTACCGGTCACATCGTACAGCACCATATCGACCTCTTCCGCCTGCGGCAGTCCGATTTGCACAAAAAATCTACCGGCCGTCGGATTGGGAAAAACCTCGAACCAGCGGGCAACCGTCGGCGCGTCGATTGCCGTTTCCGAGTCCACCGTCAAGGCATCTGAAACAAGAATGCAGCCCGCCGCGTCCGTCACTTCCAAAATGTAATCGCCGGGCGCGAGGTTAATTAAATTCGGCGTATCGGCGAAAAAGTCATCTGCCAAAGTCCAAACGTAACTGTACGGCATTTCGCCGCCCGTGACCGCTAAAGTGATGCTGCCGTTGCCGTTATTGTTGCTGTCGTTAATGATTTCAATGTCACTAAATGCGAGTGCCGCCGGCTCGGGGATGACCACCGTTTGTACCGTTGCGCAGCCGTTTTCGTCCGTGACGGTGACTTGATAAGTCCCCGCCGTAAGGTTGCTTGCGGTTGCCGTCGTTTGTGCCGCCGGGTCGTTCCATGCGTAGGTCAGACCGCTGCCGCCCGCCACGCTGACCGTTGCGCTGCCGTCCGCGTCGCCGTTGCAGGTCGGTTTTTCTACTTCGGCGGTCACGGTCAGTTCGCTGTCGGTCGTGACGATGAAACTGCATTCCGCGCCGTTATTGCTTGCATCGCTGACGCTGAAGGTCACCGTCGTTTCGCCCGCCGGAAAGATGCTGCCGCTCGCCAAACCCGCCGTCAAAAGCGGTGCATTCGGCACACAATTATCCGTAACCGTCGGTAAGGCATATTCCGCGTAGCCGTCACAGTCCGCCGTAAGGTTTGCGGGGCAAATAATTTCGGGGGCAATGTCGTCGATTATCGTCACCGTTGCCGTCGCGCTGCTCGTATTGCCGGAGGCATCGGCGACCGTGAGGTTGACGTTATTTTCGCCCAATTCGTTACAAGTAAAAGCCGTTTGTGTGATTTGTAAAGTCACCGCACCGCAGTTATCCGAACTGCCGTTGTCGATTTGACCGGCGGCTAAAGTCGCATTTCCGTCCGCATCCAAGGACAAAATCACGTCCTGCGTACTCGCCACGGGATTGATGTTGTCCGCCGCGATAATCTCGATTTCGCGCACCGTTGTGCAGTTGTTTTCGTCGCTGACGGTCACAAAATAAACGCCGGGCGATAAATTGTCTTCCGTTGCAGCAGTGCCGCCGCTCGACCACACAAAACCATAATCGCCCGTGCCGCCCTGCGCATTTACGGTCGCGCTGCCCGTATTTTCGTCCGCACAAATCGGGTTGTTTTGCTCCGCAATTTGCGTTGTTAATTCTGCGGGCGCAAAAACAGTAAACGAAATCACCGCCGGGCAGTCCGCGCCGTCGGTCACAGTCAGGGTGTAGTTGCCCGCGCCGAGATTTTCTTCCGTCATCTCCGTGCCGCCGCTCGACCACGCGTAGGTGAAGGGAGCGGTGCCGCCGTTGATTTCCGCCGTAGCCGTGCCGTTATTTTCTCCGAAACACAAAGCGTTTTCCGTGCTGACATTTGCCGCGAGTGCGCAGTTGAAAGCATTGACCGTGACGGTTTGTACGGTTGCGCAGTCATTGGCATCGGTAATTGTCACCGTGTAATTTCCGGGGGTAAGGTTGTCGATATCCTGCCCCGTGCCGCCGTTGCTCCACGCGTAGGTGTAGGGTGCGCTGCCGCCCGTCGCGGGTGCGGTCGCGCTGCCGTCGGCGGCGTTGAGTGCGGTTTCGCCGGTTGCCGTTGCGTTGGCTTGCAGCGCGGTCGGCTGCGTGATTTCTGCGGATAAAACGAGCGGACAATCATTTGCATCCGTCGCGGTGACGGTGTAGCTGCCCGGGCTGAGATTTACAATGTTTGCCGAAGTCGCGCCCGTTGACCACAGGTAGGTGTAAGGTGCGCTGCCGCTTGTAAAGGCGACGGATAAGGCACCGTCGTTAGCGTTAAAACAGGTGCTGTTTTCCGCCTCGATATCTGCGGAAACGGCGCAGGCAAAAGCCGTGACTTCGATACTTTCCGTGATTTGACAGCCGCGACTGTCGGTGACGGTTACGGTGTAAATGCCGCCGGCGAGTCCGTTTTGGGCGGCGGCGGTGCTGCCGTTGCTCCACGCGTAGGTGAAGGGTGCGGTGCCGCCCGTCGGGTTTGCGCTGACGCTGCCGTCGTTGGCTTGGTAGGCGGTTTCGGCGGTCGCGTCGAGTTCTGTGAGCAGTTCCGCCGGCTCGTAAATCGTAGTGCTTTCAACGGTCGAGCAGCCGCTTGCGTCGGTGACGGTCACGGTGTAGATGCCCGCCGCGAGGTCGGTGATGTCGGCGGTTTGTGCGTCATTCGACCACAGGTAAGTGAAAGTATCGCCCGCGCCTTCGGCACTGACGGATGCCGTGCCGTCGGTCGCGCCGTAGCAACTGATGTCCTCGTGCGTCAGGTCGGTGGTCAAAAAGCAATCGGGAATGCCGCAGTTGGCGGTGCCGGAAACGGAAACTTCGCAGCCGGCGTCGTCGCTGACAATGACGAGGTAGTTATCGCCCGTTTGCAGGGTTTCGCCCGACGAGTTGCCCGTAAAAGTGTAGAAGCCGGTGCCGCCCGTTGCGGCGACGGTCAGCGTACCGATGCCCGTCCCGGTGCATTCTACGCCGACGTTGAGCGCGAGACCGGGCATGGTCATGGTTTCGCCGTCGAGCAGCGATAAGCAAAATTCGCCCGTTTCGAGGAGTCCCAAATGGTTGCTTGCGGAGGCGATTTGCAGATAGTAAGTTTCGCCCGCCGCTAAGCTGCCGACCTGAAAATAACCGTCGCAGACCAAAGGATTATTGGTGCAATAAACTTCTTCCAAATCACCGCAGGTGCCGCCGTACACGCTGACGCTGTGTACAAAATCCGCACCCGTATTCAGTTTTATCGCACCGCTCGCGGGAGCGACAAATTCAAACCACACACTCGCCTCGTATTCGGTTTCGCAACCGGGGCGGGGTTCGCTTTGCGTTGCGCCGTGGTTGTTTCCGGCGTAGCAGTCCGCGCCGACGGTCAGAGTTTGTGCGGCAAAACAGTCGTTATTGGCGGGAATTTCTTCTTCAACGGTGACGATTTGTGCGCAGACATTGCCTTCTACGGTCGAGAAAAAACCGCTGATTTGGATTAAATAATTTTCACCCGCCGTCAAATATTCCAAGCGCAATTTTTGTCCGTAATCGTTGGCGGCAATCTCGGTTAAATTTCCGCATTCGCCCGCAAAAACCGTAATCACATCCGCAAAGTCGGCACCGGAAACGACCTCGACCGGTTCCGCGCCGGCGGTGAAAGTGTACCAAATATCGGCGCGACTCAAAACATTCAGGCTCGGGCTGTCGCCGTCAAAGTCCGCGTTCAGATTATTGCCCGCAAGGCAATCCGCGTCGATAGTCAAAGGCGTTGCCGCCGCACAGGCATCGTTGCTTTCGGGAACGGGCGGCGTCGCGGGAGCTTTTAACTCGATGCACAATTCGCCGCGCGGCACGCCGTAATCGCCGCGTTTTCCGCTGACACGAATGAAGTATTCGGTAAATGCCGTGACCTCGAAAAATAAATTTTCGCCGGTAAAGCCTTGCTCGTCGCGGTCGTAGCAGAGGTACTCGACGGGCGCGGCACAACTGCCCGTAAAAACTGTGATAATGTCGTTAAAATCCGCATTGCTGACCACCTCCGAAATGCCCGAACCAATCGGCACGTAGCGATACCACAGTGCGCCCTCGTTGCGGTTGTCGCAGGAAGGTTGCTCGCCGGTAAAAATCGCGTTTTGGTTGCTGCCGGGAATGCAGGCGGCATTCGGTGCGAGGTCGATGTAGTTTTCGCAGAGGTCGTTGAGCGAGCCGCTGCCGCTGATTTTAATATTGTCCAAACCGACCCACCAACCCCAAGCGTCGGCGTCGTCGTAGAGAAAAACGACGCGCATGGTCTCCTTGCGAAACGGCGAAAGGTCGATGCGCTCGTGTACATATTCGTCAAAAGCGGGACCGCCGAGGTCGGTAAAATAATTCACGACATTAACGGCTTCTGTTCCGTCGAAAACATAAATCCCCAAATGCTCCAAATCCTCAAAGCGACGCAAAATTACGTCGAAATCCAAGAAAATATCGGCGTAGTCGGTGCCGTTGAAAACGGGAGAAATCAGACTGACGCTCGAAAAAGGCGCGTCTTCTCCGATAAAATCATCGTCGAAATAAGCAAAACAAGAACCGTTCATCGAAACACCGCTGCCGCCGCCCTCGCTCGGAATTCCGAACTGCCAATCATCTTCCCCCGAAAAAACATTGGTCAGCCAACCTTCGGGCAGGGCGCAGGAATTAAAGTCCGCCGCCACGAGATTTTCCGCGTCGCCCTCACCGATAACGCTGACATTGTCGATGCCCGCCCACCAGGTCCACGATTGTCCGTCGTCGAATTCGTAGCGAATTTGCATATTGTCATTGGCATAAAAACTCAGGTCGGCGGTAAAAGTCACAAACTCCTCAAAGTCCTCTCCGGTGTTGATGTTGCCGCTCCATTCGGCGAGCTGAATAAACTCCGAGCCGTTGAAAACCGAGATGCGCAGGTAGCTTTCCTCGTATTGGCGAAAGTGGACGTCGGTGCTGAAATTCAGCGTCGAAAATTGCGTACCGTCAAACGCCGGCGTAGTGATTTGGATATTCCAATCGGGCGTATTGTCTCCCGTCGCATCGTCGTCGAAAACCAACATACAGGAGCCGTCGATAGTATTGCCGTTACTGTTGTCGTTGTCGATTTCGTCGCCGATATACCACACGGCATCGGGGTTACCGGTGAGATTGACCGTCCAATCGGCGGGCAGAGCGCAGGCGTTAAAGTCCTCTTGCAGCAGGACGGTCTGCGCGGTGAGCGAGCAGGAAAAGAGCAGAAAAAATAATTTAAGAAGGCGCATAACGGTTGTTTACTTTGGAAACGAAGCGGTCTGAATTTTCGGCTTCATGGAGTTAAACCCAAATTTAAGGGAAAAAGGGGAGATTAAGAATTTATATTTTTCTAAATCTGTTAAAGTTTGCGGGTTTGACGACTTTTTTCCGTTTGCAACAGATTATTTACATATCTTAGCCGTATATTTTATCGACAGAAGGATAACACGGCTCAGAAAAAGAAAGAAAAGCTGTCTTTTTCGGTTTTTTTTGGTCGGTGTTGTTATTTCGTTCGATTTAAAACCATTTTTCCGATTACCAAAGGTTAGTCCGACCTCTTTTCCGGATTAGTCTCAAAAACCGTTTTAGTATGCTTTACAAAAAATTAATCAGTTGTCTGTCTGTCTGTCTGTCTGTCTGTCTTTGAATGCGCAGAATCCGCCTGCGCCCGATGATATAGATTGTTGTGTGCAGCCGACACCCATAGATATCGGTATGGCTCTTCCGGAATGCTACGATCTTAATAACAATCAAGACATCCCGCAAACTATTTCATTCGATAACTTTATGGGTATCAATCTGCGCCGTGCCGACCCAATCGAAATGGCGACCTGTGTGGGTTCGGTCAGAGAGTATCATGCTTGGCAAGTAGATGAAGTTGTGCCGCAACCTGTTTATGAAGAAGACCCCGTCACAGGAAATGACATCCTTGTTGACTACGAGTTTCTTTATCCGGAAAATCGATACAATTTCGCACCCACTAATCCCGGGGCAAGTGTGATTACCTCTTTCGATAAATTTTACACGACGCTGAATGAACTCAATTTGGAAGTGTGCGCTACTTTACAAGGTGCGTCGTTTGGTGTGGCAGGGGTTACAGGGTCAGAAGATTTGGTGAAAATCCCGCCGTCTTATTTGCCGACACCTTTAGGCTCTGATTATTGCGGGAACTTATGGCAGTTTACCAATGATGAAATTGCAGACCCCGAGTCTTACCGTTGGCGCGGAGATTACGTCACTCAATTTGTTAATCGTTACGGAAATGTAAGTGCGGGTACTCCGCTAAATGCTGCTCAAGACAAAAATATCGGTCTTGCTGCCGATGCAAACACGAGAGGTTTGGTAAATTATGTAGAAAATTGGAATGAGCAGGATAGTTGGTTTGATTGGAATATGGATGACCACGGTCCTGAAGACCCTGACGGTTGTATGCAGCCCGAGACCTACGGGTTAATGTCCGCGATTGACCATTACGGTACAGACGGTTTCATTTCTGTCTTGACGGGAAATAAAGATTGTGTCCCCCTTGCACCTTACAATCTCGGAATTGAAAACTTATCATCTGATGTAAAACACGTCATGGGCGGTGTCACTAAGTTAGATGAATGCTATTTAGCAGAATTGGATATTTACTTTCAGAATCAAGAAATTGACTTTCCTTTTGACGTTCTGAATTTTCACGAGTATCCAAACGCAGCCGGTTACGGCGGCTTGGGTTTGGGAGTCAGTCCCGAAGAATACGGTCTTTACGAGAGGTTAAAACGTATGGACTTAATTCGTGACCAGTATTATCCGGGTAAGGAGTTGTGGCTGACGGAATTCGGTTATAATACAGACCCCCATTATTTTGATTATCCGTTTATTTACGATCCTGACGTAGACGAACCTGATTTAGAAAATTTTGTGGATCAATCGAATGTTGTCGTACCTCAATTAGAGAATATTCCTGTACAGGAAACTGATTTGTATGAGGTGCAAGGACAGTGGATAGTACGTACATATCTTGCTGCCGCAGCGGCAGACTTTGATAAAGCCTTTGTTTATGAAATTCGAGACGAAGACCATGAAACCCAAGGACGGTGGGATGTAAAATGCGGTCTTTTAGAGTCGGCTTCAAACGGCTACCAACCAAAAAAATCATGGTATTATGTTTCCGCGTTGAAAAGTATTTTAACGGGTATGGACTTCGTCGGCATCATACAGGACGGCAGTACGGACTGTGAAGAGAACTCTCCGAGGATATACGAATTCGCGGGTGGCGGTAACACCATATACGCCGTATGGAGTCCGACAAGCTGCGATAAAGAACCTTACCAATTTTCGACTACGGATATAGATGCCGGTTTAGCGGAAGCTGATTATTACCGTTTGGAAGTACCTTCGGTAACGGGTATTTTGTCCGCTTCGCAAATGGGTCCGGGAAATCACACCGTGCCGGTATCCGAAAGACCGATTTTCGTTTTAGCCCCCGGCACGGTAGCTGCCGTAGCGTGTGTGGAAGATGTGGTCGTCAGTAACGAAACCTGCAGTTCGGCAACCGTTTCTTGGCAGATACCGGAAGGGCAGAACTACGAGCACTACCAAGTTTGGGTAGTACCCGCTGATATGGACGGAAACCCTGACATCACAGGTGAAACACCCGATATTTGGGTAGATGACATCACGCTTTATGATGAAAACGTAAACGGGGACTTTACTCAAGCCTTTATCGGGATGTTAGAACCCGACTCCCACTACAGCATTTACATTGTTCCGTTTAGTGAAGATAACTCAGCGGGATGGTGCGAGCCGATACACATCGAGACTACCGAAGATGACTGTTACATCGATATTGTGTATGTTAATGTAACCGATGACCCGGACGACCCTAACGATAATCCGTCCGGTCAGCATACCTCACAACCGGATACGAATACTCCCGATAATGGTAATATGGTGTCTTTGTTTGAAGATATAAACGGAACAACACCATTTGACATTTTCCAATTTACGTTTGCTCCGAATATGTTTGACGGAATACTTACAGAGTCCGTACCGTCACCGAATTTTGAACCTCCGACTCCGGGAGTGGTTTTTGACGACATTACCTGCTGCAATCTGCCTTCCGTCCGTAACAGTGAAGGTGAAATAGCGGATGAGTTCGACCCTTACATCTCAAAAGGCGAATACATCTATGTAGATTTAAAAGAACGGTACGATATCGATGTCATTTATCTGTACGACGGCGGCGGGGTCAGTGCCATAACCGTTGAATACTACACCGCAGCAGATTTGGATGCACCCGGGGAGTGGGTGAAGTACATCGACGATTATATATCGAGTGCCTTCGGTGCTTGGCAAGCCTTTAATAATGATACCGACGCCTGTCAGCCGATACAACATCTGCGTATTTATACGGAAGAAGAGGAACAAAGAATCGGAGAAATTATCCTCTGCGGCAAGCCCGTATCGGATTACGAAGAACTCGATTCTACTTTTGAATCTACCGTTGACGAGTGCGGCATAGTAAGCTTCATGCCGAACACCATAGCGGAGGGTTTAACCTACACTTGGGATTTCGGTGACGGAACGACAAGCAACGAAGTCAGCCCGACTCACGAATACCTCGGCAGCACGAGCGGCACGGAGATGTTCGATGTCACCCTGACCGTATCCTCCGCTTGCCCCGGGCCGCCGTTTACTGTGTCTGTAACTGTCGAGTACTGCGAAGAGTTCGGCTGCGACTGCCCGACGACAAGCATGGTAGTCGGTGAGCCGGGTACGGTGACGCAGATTACGGATTATTTTACGG
>JAHDCG010000250.1:0-1329 GCA_020629965.1 Saprospiraceae bacterium
AAAAAAACGAAAATTCGATAAGTCGGTGTCATATAAGTCACCCGGAAAAAACTGCTGACGGTCAGGAATTTCTCCCCGTCCACCGTCAACCCTATACCGTCCGCCGCCTCAATAAGTCACCGTCACCTCCTCCGCATTCCCGTTACCTCTGCCGCCGCGATACTGCGGATTCGGCAAGCGCGTGATGACAAACTCTACCCGTGTGCCGGGCTGAATGTAATGAAACTCATGCCCCGCCGCCATGTCTTGCACAGTGAAATAAAAATCGCCCGCCTCCGTGCCGATAAAGCCGAAACTGTCCGTGATTTTTTTCACAATGCCGTCGTACAAATCTCCGGTGCGCAGGGCATCATCGTCATCAAAATCCTCTTCCGGCTCGTCGAATTCTTCTTCATATACCTTCGCACGCACCACGGGAGCGGGCGGCGGCGTATTGCGCACGGGACGCGGAGCGCGTGCGGGTTCTTCTCGTACCGGCGCGGCGGCGTTGCGTTCGTGATTTTCCTCGCCGTTGTCTTCGCTTTGGAAATATTCTTCGCGCTGACGACGCATATTTTCGCGGCAGTCGCGACAGTAGTACGGGCGACTTTTGCGGACAAATTCATCCGTCCAAACCGGATTTTCGCCCGAGTGCAGCGGCGAGCGACAAATCACCCATTTTTTGACGGCTTCGAGTTTATAATCATCCATGATTTTTTTATCATCCATCCAAATCATGTCGAAATCGCGCACGCCGAGCGGATTGGTGGCATCCCGAAATTCGCGCGGACAGGAGTTTTTGATACTCGCTATCGCTACCCGCTTTCCGAGTTGTCGCACTTTTTTCAGCACCGGCACATAGTCGCGGTCTCCGCCGATGAGCACCGCCAAATCGTAAGCGTAAGGCAGTGCGGCATAAAACATCATCGAAGATGCCAGAGCAATGTCCACGCATTTTTCTTCCGGCGTAAAATCATCGGAAATATCCCGGTCTTTGCGGCGCAGACGGCGACCTCGGTAGTCGATTTCGTAAACCTCCACGTCGTAGTGGTACTCTTCGCGCAGCAGATTAAAAAAGTCTTTGCGCCGAAAAACCATGTCGCGGTCATCGTCGGAATAGTTGCGGGCATTCGAGCCGAAAAGGTGGGTGCGGACAATATCCACGTTGGCACCGCCGAGATTTTCGGAGACAATTTTACCGATGACTTCGGGCAGTTTTCCGTAGTCGATTTGAAATTCGTCGCCGTAGGCTTCCAACAGATTGCGGTGATTGCTGTACAGCCACGTTCCGTCGATAAACATCATTATTTTTGCCATAAATGTTAATAAAATTTTGGACACAAGACTATC
>JAHDCG010000250.1:1429-3396 GCA_020629965.1 Saprospiraceae bacterium
TTTATTTTCGGTTTTCAAAGGTAATATTTCAATTTCAGCAAAAGTAAGGAAGCAGGCAAAAGCAGCAGTCTAACTTCTAACGTCTAAAATCTAACGTCTCTCACCCCAACTGCCACTCCGGCAACCGCAGCATATAATACAACAAATTCATAATTTGGTCGGGCACTTCGTTGTAATACAGCGACCAAGTGCCGTCTTCAAAATAATTCAGCGGAACTTCTCCGATAAAATAAGACGTCGCCGCCTGAATGTTAGAGAGGTCGAGTTCCGTGTTCATAAAATGCGCGACCAGTGCCGCCGTGACGACCTCCGGGTCGGTCTCTTCCGCCGAGGTCAGGTCGATGGCGAGTTGCCGCATTTTTTCGCGTACCGTATCGCTTTCACCCAAAAAACCGTAGAGAAAATTCGTGCCGAAATTCCAACGATTGGTCATGGTGTTTTCGTTGAGCCAAGCCCTTTGCCCCGGCCACCCCGCCACATCGACCGGATTAAAAACGTACTGCCCGAGGCGGAAGGCGTAAAATGCCGTCGTGTAGGTGGCATCCTCCGTGATTTCCTCCTCGCCCGTCGCGCCGATTGCATGGGTCAGCGTGGTAAAAACCTCCAACGGGCTTTTGATTTTCGCGTTGATAAAACGCGCCTCGAAAAAGTGTTCGCTTTTAAACAGCAAGCGGAAAACGGGCGCCAGTTCCCAGTTATTGTCTTGAAAAGTCGCAGCCATCGCCGCGACGATTTCCGTATTTAACTCATCGTGTACGAAGTGCTTATAGATTTTTTCGCAAATATAATTTGCCGTTTGCGTGGCGCGCAGCGTAAAAATCAACTCGTGTACATCGTCGTAATTCCAGCTACCCATCTGCCCGAAAATCGTTTTTTGCCCGTCGTCGTGATTGTCCGGAATAAAATAAACGTCCGGACCGCAGTTGTAATTTATCTGCCAACCCGTCAGGGCGCGCGCTACTTCCGCCACATCGTCTTGGGTGTAGCCGTTGTTTTCGCCCATCGTAAACAGCTCCATCAGTTCGCGGGCGTAGTTTTCGTTCGGCTCGTCGGCGAAGTTTTGGGTACCGTTTAGGTAAGCCAACATCGCGGGTTCTATGCCCATTTCTTCGGTAAATGTACGAAAATTTCCGAGGGCTTGTTTGTGCAGCAAATTATAGTACGACCACATGAAGGAATTACAGAAATAAATCTCCTCCTGCGTCACAAAATGATTGCTCCAAAACAACGCGATTTTTGCCCGCACCGCCGTTTCGCTTTCCATCATTTCGCGTATCCACCGCCCCGCAAATTCTTCTTTGTGAATGAACACCAAGTCCTCGTTCGGTTGTTCGTTGTAGTCGTCGCTGCTGTACTCCGACCAGTAAGGCGGCACGGGGTCGGCGGCATCGACCACACTGTCCAAAAGGCTGTCGATAAGGGCGTCGGGCGTCATCGCTAAGCCGGCATTGACCTGCGCGAGCGAAGCCCCGAAACCCAAACGGTTGTAAACGTGGCGCACCCGCGCGGCATTCCAGGGTTTAGCGGCGGAAGGCAGGTAAGGGTCGATGGTATTTAAAGCGGCAACTGTTGTCATAATAGCCAAAGTTAGGGATGTCGGTGGAAAATTTCAAATGTGGGGGGGATTTTTTTCTCGGAAGGCACTATACAGAAGGCAAGCGGAAGGGATTTTCGGACGGCTCAATGGTTAATAAAAATTTTACCGCTGTCCGTAAATTTGCCTTGTGCAGCAATCCGATAAAAGTAAACACCCGCCGGCAAATGCCCGACCTCGACCAATGTTTCCGTACCCGCGCAGGGCTGCTCGTGTACTTTTTGACCGACGGCATTGAACAAATAAAACACGATACCGCCGGATGACAACGACTCTACCGTAAAATACCCCTCGTTCGGATTGGGATAGACCCGTACCGCCGCACCGGTCGCGGGCATCTCCGTCGTACTCGTAAAATCCAAAGTATCACAAG
>JAHDCG010000251.1 GCA_020629965.1 Saprospiraceae bacterium
GAAGGCGCAGATTTAGTCAGAGATTTAGAGACCTTAGGTTCAAGACCTTACGCCTTCTTTTTTAAAAAAGGATATCCTGATCAAACGGGCGGCGAGTCTATGCTGCCTATGGGGGAAATGACAGAAGCCATTTACTCCGCCTCCGCCCTCTACGACGAAGGCTCCGTCGTCAGCCTTCCCATAGGACCCGCAGCAAACTGGAATCGCTTCGAATGGAACACCGAAGAAGTGCCCGAAGAGTTTGAGCGCACTTCCGTCAACATTTACGGATTAAGAGAAAACGGTGTACGAGATACACTCTTCACACAGGTAACTGCCCCCGAAACAGACCTTTCCGCCGTTGAAGCGGAAGTGTATCCGCAACTCCAACTCGAATGGTTCAGCCGCGACAGCATACAACGCACCTCTCCCCAACTCGACAACTGGCGTATTCTCTACCGAGGCCTCCCCGAAGCAGCCCTCAACCCCCAAATCGCCTACGAAATTTCGCAAGACACCGTAGAACAAGGGCAGGCTTTTAACTTCAAAGTCGGCGTAGAAAATATCGGACTTTATGACATGGACAGCCTCCTCGTCAACTTTCAGGCGCGCGATCAAGCCAACTCGATTGAAAATTACGCGCCGCGCTACGCACCCCTCGCGGCGGGCGATACTTTGACGGCTTCCGTCAACGTCGATACCAAGCGCATGGGCGGCAAATCGAGTCTGCTTATCGATATGAACCCGAACGAGGATCAACCCGAGCAAACACACATCAACAACACCGGGCTGCTCAACTTCTACGTGCGCAGCGACCGCGAAAATCCGATTTTGGATGTCACCTTCGACGGCACGCATATCCTCAACGGCGATATCGTCTCCCCTACTCCGCAAATCGTGATGAGCTTTACCGACGAAAATCGCTTTTTAGCAATGGAAGACACGGCGCAGTTTCGTTTGTTTGTGGTCTATCCCGACCGCAGCGAAAAGCGGGTGTACTTCAGTCAGCCCGAGGTGCTTTTCATTCCCGCCGACGGCGCAAATCTGACACAGGAAAACAAGGCGACTATCGAGTACGCTCCCGAGTTTACGGAAGACGGCACTTACACTCTCAAAGTCGAAGGACAGGATGCGACGGGCAATCAATCGGGCGAGTTGGAATACAGTATCGAGTTTGAAATCATCACTAAGTCCATGATTTCCAATGTGTTAAATTATCCGAACCCGTTTAGTAATGCTACTCGTTTTGTCTATACTCTAACCGGAAACGAAACGCCGACTTTCTTCAAAATTCAAATTATGACGGTTAGCGGGCGTATCGTGCGCGAAATCACCCAAAACGAACTCGGCGAAATGAAAATCGGTACGCACCAAACCGACTTTGTCTGGGACGGCACCGACGAATACGGCGACAAACTCGCCAACGGAGTTTATCTCTACCGCATTACTGCCAAAAATGCCGCCGGCGAAGACATCGAGCAGTACGAAACCGGTGCGGACAGCTATTTTAATCAAGGTTTCGGTAAAATGGTAATCGTGCGCTAAACGAACGAGAAATTTTATTTAAACAGAAAAGAGATTGCACTACCTTTGCAATCTCTTTTTTTTTGGATTTGCCGTAAACCAAAGGCGGTTACAAGTATAAACCGCCGGACAACCGACAACCGACAACCAATTTGACTTTCCTAAAGAAAAATTACTTTTACTTCCTCCTTCCGCTGACCGCCGTGTTGGCCTGGTTCAGCTCGCCCGGACTCATTTTCGGCGACGAGTACGTTTACGCAAAAAATACCGTTGACCTCGCACAAGGCACTTTTGTCAATACCGGTCATCACTTCGATAACCGTTTCGGTTTGCTGCTGCCGGGGGTGCTTTTCGTTAAGATATTCGGAACACATTACAGCGTATTTTTCATTTTTCCGTGGCTGTGTTTTGCCGTCATGCTGTGGCAACTCAGAAGATTTTTAGCGCGAAAAAATAAGGCCTTAGCTGATTTTACGGCGCTGCTGCTGTCCGTCAACACAGCGTTTATCAGTTTGGCGGGTGATGTTTCCGTTGATTTGGTAATGACCGTTTTTATGACGGCAGCATTTCTTACTTTTTGCGAGATGCGGGAAGGTTTGCTTTCGCAAAAACTCGGCGGACTCGCGGTTGCATTTTTGCTTTTCTATGCCGTCTTTACCAAAATGACCGCCGTTTATTGTTATCCGTTTTTCCTCTTGCTTTTCATTTACGATGTTTCAAAAAAGCAATATTTCGCTTTTTGGCGCACGACGATTTTTTTTGGTTCGCTTTTCTTCGCCCTCTATTTTGCCGCCTATTACTTCATGACCGGCGACGCTTTTTACCGTTTTCACGGTTTGGAAAGCACACACGGCAGCGGCAACGCCGTACCGTGGAACTATCGCAACCGCCCGCTGCAAGACCTGTTGCTGCGCGTCACCGCCTACCCGCCCGCGTTTTTTCTGTTCGGTCTCGGCTACGGTGTTCCGGTTATTTTGGGAACGTTTTCGATTTTTGCACATCGTTTTTATCGTCGCTCCGGGTTTCCGCGTTTACTTTTGACTTGGCTCGGTGTATTGACTTTTTGTTTTTGGTTCGGCTCGTCTTCCGTGACGCAGTATAATCCCGTGATATTGGTCGAGCGTATGCTGCTGCCGATGTTGATACCGTTGACCGTCTTTGCGGCGTATTTATTTTTGCCGATTGACAAGATCAATCTGACCGACCGTTTTGTCAATACCACGCGTTTTGCCTGTTTGCTTTTTCTTTTATACGCTCTGATTTTGCTGTGGCAAAGACCCGATAAATGGCTCGGCTTGGTCGTTTCATCGCTGACTTTATTTGCGCTCGTTTTCGCCGTAAAAAAACAAATGCAGTTCACGCGCTCACTGAAAATAACGTTTTTCGGCTTGCTGTTTTTCCAAATCCTGTGGCGTATTTTCTTCATCGTGCCCGAATTACCCTTTTTTGCCGAGCGTCATATTTTTCAAAAGGCTGCTGCTGAAAATGAGTCTGTTTTAGTCCTGACCGACACGCGCACGACGGAGTATTTTCCCGGTTACTTTGACTTTAAAATACCGAATAATGTCAAAGTTGCCGCGTTCGGCACTCCCCTTCCGCAGGTTTTTAACGGAAAATTTTTATTGCACGAAAACAAAAGTATGCAAAAGACATTGAGTCTGAGCGGAACGGAAGGCAGGCAACCGAAGATTGCCGAAGATTTATGTCTGACGGAAATAGAGCGCGATGAAGAATTTGTAATTTCGGAAGCGAGTGATTGTAAATAAATTGTTAGGTTTGAATTGCTTTCACCTCCCCCGCTACCTTCCCCTCCAAAAAACCGATGCCGAAAAGGATAAT
>JAHDCG010000110.1:0-3040 GCA_020629965.1 Saprospiraceae bacterium
ATTAGCCCGCCTCCGGCGGAAGTCACACTACTGTTTCTAATCCCGCCGGAGGCGGACAAAAACAGACACGAGGCACAACCTCGCGCCAACTATCCATTCAAACCCCAAACTCCACCTGCACCGTATCATCCACCCCCAGCCCCAACAAACTACTCGCCTTTCCCAGATTTATGGCAATCTCCAAATAGCCCGCCGAGTTAAACAGGCAGAGACTTTCGCCGACCGGCACATCGAAATAATGCCAGCTCAAATCCGTAATCGGGTCGTGCCTTTTAAAGTACAAACTAAACGGACGCTGCTTGGCGGTCTGCTCGAACAGCTCGCGGGTGATGTTGGTAATTACGTTTTCGTAGTTGTCCACATGAATGACCGAGCCGATGATTTGCGTCGCCTTGACCACGGGCTGAAAGGTGATGCGCTCCGTGATTTTGTCGAGCGGTGTCCCGATTTCGGTCAGTTTTTTACCCGCTGCGAGTTGTGCGACGGCCTGCGCGAATACGCGATTGACCTCGCTCGTACCCGTGCCTTGATAGTTGAGTTCGACGGCGTTTTTGATTTTGTCGCGGAAGATGAGGGAGAAGATTCCGTTGTCCGCCCCGATAAAAAAATGCCCGTCGTGTTCGATAACCAAAAACGCGCTTTGGTTGTTATAAAAGTTATTGACGCTGACCAAATGAATGGTGCCTTTCGGAAAGGCGGGGTAAGCATTTTTCAATACAAAAGCCGCCTGTACAATATCGTAATTCGGGATGTTGTGCGAAATATCGACAATCTGCAAAGCAGCGTGCGCCGACAGCAAGGTGCCTTTCAACATGCCGGCGTAGTAGTCTTTCAGACCGAAATCGGTGGTCAGTGTGGTTATTCTCATAGTAATTTAGTTGACGGTTGTCAGTTGACCGTTGTCGGTCGGTAGCATCAATGCTTTTGGTACTCTGAGCAGTCTAAAATCTAACGTCTAAAGTCTAACGTCTTCTTGAAAAAAAAACGCGCATTTATTGACAAAATTAGAACTAATTCTCGTTATCGGAAATTATTCGCGGCTTCGGCGTGTTAGATTTATCAGAAATACGGTATTTTTGGCAACAATCTTCACTGTCAAACTTTTTCTTTTTATTAAAAATGTTCTCGTTGAAATTTGAATAAAAAGCGCAGTCAAGTGAGCGGATGCTGTTTCCAATTCAACACCTCAACGACTCAACAATCAGAACAATTCAACATAAAAAAACAATTTGAGCGAAATTATCCTAACCGTCGAGGGCGTGGACCCCGCAGAGTTGTACGGACAAAGCAACTCCCGTTTGAATCTTTTGAAAAATGCTTTCCCCGAAGTGACGATTAATGCGCGGGGAAATAATATAAAACTGACGGGCGAAAAAAAGCACACGCAAAAGGCGAAAGCCAAAGTGGAGCAAATGGTGCGCCTGCTCAAAACCAATAAGCAACTCAGCGACAACAACGTCAAAGAGCTGCTCAACGGTGACAATGCCTTCGGCGAACGTCTGAAAATGAGCGGCGCGGCGGGCAAAGTCCTCGTACACGCGCGCGGCGGTAAGGTCATCAAAGCCAAGACGCCCAACCAAAAAATGCTCGTCGATGCGGCGGAAAAAAACGACGTCGTTTTTGCCGTCGGTCCGGCGGGTACGGGTAAGACCTACACGGCGGTGGCTCTTGCGGTGCAGGCCTTGAAGCAGCGACGCGTCAAGAAAATCATCATTACGCGTCCGGCGGTCGAGGCGGGCGAAAACTTGGGTTTCCTGCCCGGTGATTTGAAAGAAAAAATCGACCCCTACCTGCGCCCCGTTTACGATGCCCTCGAAGACATGATAGAAGGCGATAAACTCGCCAAATTCACGGAAAACAAAACCATCGAAATCGCGCCGTTGGCCTTCATGCGCGGTCGTACTTTAGATAACGCTTTCGTCATTCTCGATGAGGCGCAAAACTGTACGACGATGCAAATCAAGATGTTTTTGACCCGTCTCGGGCCGAATGCACAGGCGGTCATCACGGGTGATTTATCGCAGGTAGATTTGCCGTACAGCCAAAAATCGGGCTTGCGCTCAGCGGTCGAGGTGTTGAGCAGTATTAAAGGTATTGCCATTGTGCGCCTGTCCGCCGATGATGTGGTGCGCCACCGTCTGGTTAAGGAAATCATTTTGGCTTACGAAAAAGAAGACGAGCTGAAACGCCTGCGCCGCGAAGGATTTGAGAAGCAACGACGGGGCGAAAATCCGGACCGGAAAGAAAACAACAGCGAGGAGGAATGAAACGGTGGACGGTTTGACGGTGGACGGTGGATGGCACGCAAAGCAAGTGTACACGCCGTCCACCGTCAACCGTTTTACCGTCCACCGTTTCTCCACCGTCAAACCGTCCGTCGTCCGCCAAAAACAAAATAATGACAAGCAAAGTAACCTACAACGGCAAGTTGCGCACTACCGCGACGCATCTCAAATCCGGCAATACCATTATCACCGACGCGCCGACCGATAACCACGGGAAGGGCGAAACTTTCAGTCCGACCGACTTGGTGGCGACTGCTTTGGCGAGTTGTATGCTGACCGTCATGGGCATTAAAGCGGACAGTCTCGGAGTCGATACGGACGGCGCAAGCGCGGAAATTACCAAAGTCATGGCGTCCGACCCGCGTCGCATCGCCGAGATAAAAGTGCGGATAAAAATGCCCGCCGCCCTGAGCGATAAGCACCGCAAAATCCTGGAACACACCGCTCGTACCTGCCCCGTCACCAACAGCCTCAGCGAGAAAACGGTGCAGGAGACGGAGTTTGTTTATGAATAATTTTTTGTTGAATCGTTGAACCGTTGAACTGTTGAGAGCTGGACGTTGGTTAAAATTTAACGATATTGCGCCCGCGAAATCTTGATATTATATAAAATGCTTTCGTAGCGGGCAATTTTCTTTATGATATGATTTTTTTGAAGTTTCATGACTGTTTTCATAAAGTTTTTAAAACTTCGAGCAGTAGCACGGCTTTCAAGTTTTACGCGCTCAACGATTCAACATTTCAACGATTCAACA
>JAHDCG010000110.1:3140-12950 GCA_020629965.1 Saprospiraceae bacterium
TCAACGATTCAACATTTCAACGATTCAACAAACAGCTTCACTCCTAAAATCTCTCATGCAGACTTTAAAACTGACAAAACCCACCTCCGATATTCAAGGCGTCATCCGTCTCGACGGCTCCAAATCTATCTCCAATCGCGCGTTGATTATTCGTGCTTTTTGTGAGGAAAAGTTCGATTTGCACCACCTTTCTACCTCCGACGATACCGTTACTTTACAACAACTTTTAGCGGCAACAGGTGACGATGCCGTCCTCAATGCGGGGGCGGCGGGCACGACTTTTCGTTTTATGACCGCTTACCTCGCGCTGCAATCGGGTACGCAGACCCTCACCGGCAGCGACCGTATGAAGCAACGCCCGATTGGGGTACTCGTCGATGCGCTGCGCGAATTGGGAGCGAATATCGACTACCTCGAAAAAGAGGGTTATCCGCCGCTGAAAATTCACGCGCCGGGGGATTTGCGGACGAATAAATTGAGCATTTCCGCCGGTACGAGTTCGCAGTATATTTCCGCCTTATTGATGTCGGCGCCGACGCTGCCGCAGGGTTTGGAGTTGACTTTGACGGGCGATATTGTCTCGCGTTCTTATATCGAAATTACGACGGATATGATGGCGTATTTCGGTGTGCAAGTCGAGTGGGAAGGCAACGTCATTAAAGTAAAACCGCAAAAATACCGGGCAAAAGATTTTACGGTCGAGGCGGATTGGTCGGCGGCGTCTTATCATTATGCGGCGGCGATTTTGTCCGAAAAATGCGACTTACGCTTAGACGGACTTTTTGCGGAAAGCACGCAGGGCGACAGCGCGATAGTCGAGATGGCGAAGCGTTTCGGCATCGAAAGCACCTTTACCGAAACGGGCGTACACCTCTCCAAATCGGGTCGGGAGATGCGCCCGATTTTCGAGCAGGATTTTATTCTGTGTCCCGACATCGCCCAAACGCTCGCCGTCGTCTGCGCCGCTACGGGCGTAAACGGACTTTTTACGGGTCTGCAAACTTTGAGTATTAAAGAAACCGACCGGGTCGCGGCATTGAAGACGGAATTGGCAAAAGTGAAAGTTTACCTCTCCAAACTACCGCCGCATTTCTCCAAAAAGCACCCCGAGAAAACCTACTACATGCTCGAAGGCAAAGCGGAAGTCACGGACACCCCCCGCTTTCCGACCTACGAAGACCACCGCATGGCGATGGCTTTCGCGCCCTTAGCGATGCTCGGCGAAATTGAAATCGAAGAACCGAAGGTCGTCGGCAAGTCTTACCCGAACTTTTGGAGAGATTTGGAGAGGTTGGGATTTGAGGTAAAATCTTAAAAAGATAAATCCAAAAAATCCCCTAATCCTGTCCGAAACAATCTCACAAATCGCCTCTCTTTCGTATTTTCGCCTTTCAAAGAAGACATACAGATGAAACAATACAAGAAAAAATCATTTTGGCAGAAGCCCGAAGGCATTGTGGGCGGGGTATTTCTCGCCACTATTCTCGGAGGGTTGGGCTTGCTTTTGGCAAATATAGACTTCGGTACTTTATGGCAAAGTACGGGCGGACTCGTGGCGACCATCGCTGTCTTGGCGACGGTACTATACTTGGCTTTCGACCCGAAAATGCGCAACCTCGTGTGGTACATGTACAAAAGCGTGATGCGTTGGATAACGGGGCTTTTCGTGACCATCGACCCCATCGGCGTGCTCAAAAGTTACATCGACGACCTCAAAGACAACCTGATGAAAATGCGCCGCCAGGTCAACCAACTGCGCGGACAAATGCACAAATTGCAGGAAACGATTTTTAACAACAAGCGCGAAATTAAAGACAATCTGCAACGCGCCGGCAAGGCAAAAAAACTCGACGACCGGACTCAACTCATCCTCGCCTCGCGCAAGGCGGGCAGAATGAAAGAAAGCAACGCCAAACTCGAAGCTCTGTATCGCAAAATGGAAGTGCTGTACCGCGTGCTCAACAAAATGGAGCAAAACAGCACTATTTTGCTCGAAGATGTCAAAGACCAGGTCATGGTCAAGGAGCAGGAACGCAAAGCCATCACCGCCTCGCACGGCGCCATGCGCAGCGCAATGAACATCATCAAAGGCGACAAAGATAAACGCGCGATGTTTGACCAAGCCCTCGAAGCCATCGCCGACGATGTGAGCAGCAAAGTGGGAGAAATGGAGCGTTTTATGAGTGTCACCTCCAATTTTATGGAAAGTGTGGACTTACAAAACGGTGTTTTTGAAGAAGAAGGTCTGAAAATGCTCGAAAAGTGGGAAAAGGAGTCGGATAACCTGCTGTTGCTCGACGGCGAAAAGAGCGATATATTAGACTCTGCTTATAACGACAGCGACGTTTTGGATTTGGACTCGCCCGTTGCGAAGCCGGTGGAAAGGAAAGCGGGGGGGAATCAGTATGATAGTTTGTTTGAGTGAGGGAGGGAGATTTTAGACTTCCTTTTTTATTTGTGTGCGTTGACTTTCAAACCAAACGCATTCAAACATTCAGCGCAAATCATCCCGACCAAAGGTGCGGGACAGGTAAGAAATCAAAAAATCAGCGTCAAAAATTTCAGCGTAAGAAAAACTACTGCGTCCGCTCACAAGCCCCCGCACAATTCCCGTACAAATTCAAGCTGTGCGTCGTGATATTAAACTTCAAAATATCGCCCATCATCTCCTTAATCTGCTGAATGCGCGGGTCACAAAACTCCAAAACCTTACCGCAGTCCTCACAAATCAAGTGGTCGTGCTGCTTAAAACCGTAAGACTTTTCGTACTGCGCGAGGTTCTTCCCGAATTGATGTTTTTTCACCAAATCGCAACTCACCAGCAAGTCCAAAGTATTGTAAACCGTGGCCCGGCTTACCCGATAATTTTGGTTTTTCATGTGAATATACAAAGCCTCCGCATCGAAGTGGTCGTTGCGCCGGTAGATTTCTTCCAGTATCGCAAACCGCTCCGGTGTCTTACGCGACTTGGTATTTTCCAAGTGCTTCGCAAAAATTTCCTTTACTTCTTCAATGATTACATCCGGATTTTTAATAGTCATGATTTTTTATTGTTTGCTCTTTTTTGGAAGAGTTTGTTTTTAGATTTTTTGCTCGGCTGAACACTTATTTCATCCTTTCTCTGATTTCTCGAACTCTCTCGACTTTTACGCTGAAAGTTTTGGCTATAATTTCATCAGTAAGGTCGGTGTTTGTAATCATGGCTTCGATTGCTTTGTCAATAGTTTTGTTGATAGCCTCCTCTTTTTCTTGATTTGCTTTTGCTACCAACTTTTTGGCCTTTAATTCCGCTTCAAAATTGATTGTTTCCGCAATACTCGCCCTGTCTGAGAGAACCTCCACAAAACGATTATACTCCCTCCGTTCCTCATCCGACATATTCGCTACTTTTAAAGTCTCGTCCGCTTCCTTAATTCCTTTTGCCGAAAATTCTTCTTTAATCTCGCTGTTTTTCAAAAAGTATATCCACTCGTCCAAAGTACTTTTTGCCACATCATCAAAGGTATTCACTTTGATTAAGTAAATTTCGGGATAAATATCCTGTACTTGCTTTTTCTTGAAATATCTCTTTTGCGCAGCAGTCAAATTAAGCACCTTATTATCGTGAATACCATGGTATTTAGTCGTGCCGTGATAAACATAATCGCTGCCGTGTCCCAATTCAAAGTAAACAATATTGACCGAAATCACCTTTTTTATCTTTCCGTAGGCAGAGCCTTTGTTGATAAATTCGGTAATAGCCTTAGAAATTCCGTAAAGTATTCTCAAAAAATAATCTATCGCATAAGAGTTTTGTACCTCGATAATTATCAACTCATCCTTCGAGTCTTTAACCAAAACATCTACGCGATTATATTTATCTTCCTGATTTTCCTGCAAACCTTCGGCGTCTATTATCTCCAAAATCTTAATATCTTCTCCGATAAGTTCGCTCAGAAAACCCTCCAAAATGACAAAATTCGTTCGCTGCTTCAACAGTCGTTTTATCGCCCAGTCAAATCTTACGTGCTTTTGTTGTCTCATTTCATTCAATTTAAAATGCAAAAAAAACTTTACACCTTCCAAAATCCGGCGTAAAAAAACCGAAAGCTCCGCCGCCACCTACCAACTACCACCCGTCACCCATCAAACCTCCTCCCGAATAACAGTACTCACATTATCTAAGTTCTGCAAACTCTTCACCGCCAAGGTCAGTTGGTCCGTATTGTTCACCAGCAGCGCGATTTTACCTTCAAAATAGCCCTCGTGCCCGCTGATGCTAAACGAGCGGATGTTGATGTCCAAGTCGTTAATCTCCTGCGTCAGCCGCTGAATGATACCGCGCCCCGCGTCCACGCCCGTGATGACGAGATTGGCGACAAACTCCGTATTTGCGCCGCTGACCCACTCCGCTTTGAGGATGCGGTAGCCGTAATTTGCCATCAAATGCTCAGCGTTGGCGCAGTTGGCGCGGTGTATTTTCATACCCGCCGTTGCCGTAATATACGCAAAAATATCATCACCCAGCACCGGACTGCAGCAGGTCGCAAAACTGTACTCGTATTGCTCCGACGATTCGCCGCCGATGAGCAACTTTGGCGTACCGTTGAAGCGACGCAACACCCGACTGCCCTTGACCGGCGTTTTCTTTTCCTCCTCTTTTTTCTCCGTCGGTATCGGCACCAGTTTACCGTCTTCCGCTTTAAACTTTTTGAGTACCGTCGTGATATTTATTTCCTCTTCCGCCACCGCGTAAAACAAATCCGCGAAGTGCGCATAGTTAAAATACTTCACCAAAGTATTGACCGCCGACTCAAAATCGACGTTCATATTTTTGAACTTGCGGCGCAATTGTTCCTCTCCGTCCCGTCCGCGGCGACGGCGTTCTTCCTTCATCGCCGAGCGAATTTTAGAACGCGCCTTACCCGTCACCACCCACTTCAGCCAGCCTTCCGAGGGCTTTTGACTTTTGTTGGTCGTCACGCTCACTTGGTCGCCGTTATTGAGTTGATGCCCCATCGGCACCAGCTTGTTGTTGACCTTGATTGCCGTCGCGTGGTAGCCCACATCCGTATGTATGGAAAAGGCAAAATCCAATGCCGTCGCGCCTTTCGGCAGCATTTTCATGTCGCCCTTCGGGGTATAAACAAAGACCTCTTCCGAGAAAAGGTTAGTTTTGAAGTCATTGATAAATTCCGTAGCATTCTCATTGCCCGACTCCAAAATATCGCGCACCGAGTCCAGCCAAGTGTCGAAAACATCCGGCTGACCGTTCACACCTTTATATTTCCAGTGCGCCGCAAATCCCTTTTCCGAAATTTCGTCCATACGCTCCGACCTGATTTGCACCTCCACGTAGCGACCTTTCGGTCCGATAATCGTCGTGTGCAGCGACTCGTAACCGTTGGCTTTCGGCGTCGTCACCCAGTCTTTCAGTCTTTCGGGAATGGGGCGATAAATGTCCGTAATCGTCGAATAGACCAACCAACATACCGATTTTTCTTTCTTCGGCGGTACATCGACAATGATGCGCACGGCGAATAAATCGTAAATTTCCTCAAACGGGACCTTCTTTGTTTTTATCTTATTCCAAATTGAATAAATACTTTTCGGGCGACCCAAAATGCGGTACGGCACCCCGATGTCATCCAACTCCGTGCGCAGCGGTGCGATAAATTCTTCGATATAATTCTCGCGCGCAGCCTTGGTTTCTTTCAGTTTTTGCGAAACGGAATAGTAGGCGTCCGGCTCCGTGATTTTCATACATAAATCCTGAAACTCGGTCTTAAATCCGTACAGCCCCAGGCGGTGCGCCAGCGGTGCGTAAATGTAACTCGTTTCGGCCGCGATTTTCAGCTGTTTGTGGCGCGGCATCGCTCCCAGAGTGCGCATATTGTGCAGTCGATCGGACATTTTAATCAAGACCACACGCACATCTTCGGTCAGCGTCGTCAGTACCTTCTTAAAATTTTCCGCCTGCGGACTGTCGGCGTTAAAAGAAGAATCCAACTTTGTTAATCCGTCCACAATCAACGCGACTTTTTCTCCGAATTGCTTCCGAATATCTTCCAAAGTTACGGGCGTATCTTCGACCACATCGTGCAGCAGCGCACAGATGACGGCGGTGGGTCCGAGTCCGATTTCGTCCACGGTGATGCGGGCGACTTCTATCGGATGCAGCACGTAGGGTTCGCCCGATTTACGGCGCTGCGTTTTATGTGCGTCCACGGCGAGTTCGTAGGCGGCACGAATATTTTTCTTATCTTTTTCGTCGCATTTTCCTTCCAAGGTGCGCAGCAGATTACGATAAGCCGCCATGATGAGGCGTTTATCTTCCTCGGCGCGTTCGGTGCTGATATCGGTCGTAGTCATGTGATTTTCTCTTGTGTGACTGTGATTTTTTTTTACGCTGATTTGTTATGATTTCTTATGATTTTCGCTGAATTTTCCTTTAAGAATTACAGAATGATTGATTTTGTTGTCATCGGAGAAAAGTCGTGCTGAATACCCCCCGACCCCCGGAGCGGGGGAGTATCTGTTTTCAAAATTAAAATTTGTTTTTGACTCAAATTCGTTTTCAAAAAAGGTTAAATTTGCATTCGGTGTTTTTTCAAAATGAGAGAACCAAAAAAATCAAACATTAACCCACAATCTCAAGCGCGGAGAAAGTTCCCCCGATTCGGGGGTTAGGGGGCTGAAGACACAGAGAAAAAAGCCGTAATGAAGACCCCCCGACCCCCGGAGCGGGGGAGTATCTGTTTTCAGAATTAAAATTTGTTTTAAACCGGAACCCGCTTTCAAAAATGTTGAAATCCAAAATCTCCTGTTTTCTTAAAAACTAAGAGAACCAAAAAGTCAAAGACTAACCCACAATCTCAAGCCCGGACTTGTCCCGACTTTAGTCGCGGAGAAAGTTCCCCCGATTCGGGGGTTAGGGGGCTGAAGACGAACAGTAACCACTCCAACCCTTCCAACCCATAACAGTACAAACTTAACGCTTATCCTCCTAAAATCGCCCCCTTTTCCGCAATAAATACCACCGTTTTTTCAAACGCGGAACTTTTTGTCGGCTTATGCCGGTTGAATCAACAATTTTAAGGCTCAAATCGTTAATAAAGTCTTGAAAATTACGAAAAAACCGTACATTTGCGCCCGCTTTGGAAAACGTGCCGAAGCGATGACAAATCGAGTGTGCGAAAACTGATTTTTTCGGCAAAAATGCGGGTGTGGTGAAATTGGTAGACACGCCGGATTTAGGTTCCGGTGCCGCAAGGCTTGGGGGTTCGAGTCCCTTCACCCGTACCACTTTTTTTCACTACGAATGATTTCGTAAAATCAACGGAGTGCGCGAGAAAAGCGATTGTCTTTAACCGACAATCGCTTTTTTTGTGATTTTTTCAAACATGAAAATACAAGGTAAAACAAGAGTCTAACGTCTAATATCTTACGTCTAAAGTCTCTTTTTCACCGCTAACTTAAAGAAAACATGCCAAACGTCTTACAGGAAAATACCGACCAAGGAACTATCGTTTACACACTGCAAATACCCGCCGAAGAGTTGGAAAGCAAACTGACCGCAAGGTTGAAAGAATTGCGTAAAGGTGCGGTCATTAAAGGCTTCCGCAAAGGAAAAGTGCCGACAAGTTTTATTCGTAAAAACTACGGGCAAAGCGCACTCGCCGAGATTTTTAATAAAATCGTGGATGAGGAAATGGGAGAGTTTTTGAAAGACGCCGATAATAAAACCTTGGGGCAACTGATGCCCGTCGAGGGGCAGAGTCAAATTGATTTATCGCCTAAAAACATCAAAGATGTTGAGTACAAATGGGAAATCGGTGCCAAGCCGGAGGTCGAGGTCAAAGGCTTGGATGACAGCAAAAGCTACGAGTACTACGATATCGTTTTTTCCGATGAAGAAATCGACGAGCAACTTACAAACATGCGCAAACGCATGGGCGAGCGCATTGTCGATGAGGAGCAGATTTTGAAAGGCGATATGATTAAATTCAAAGCCAAAGAAAAAGCGGGAGACACCGAAGCGGAGTTTAGCCTGTTGTGGGACTCGATTGCGGATGAAGACCTGAAAAAGACCTTATTTAAAAAGAAGAAAGGCGATACGGTGACTTTTAACGTATTTGAATTAGAGAAAAATACCACACCCGAATACGTCAAAAAACATATGCTCGGTCTCCCGGAAGATGCGGAGGTAACGGAAGAATTCGAAGCGGAAATTGTCGAAGTCAGCCGTATCAAAGAGGCGGAAATGAATGAGGCGTTTTTCACGACAGTCTTCGGCGGCAGAGCTAAAAACGAAGAAGAAGCCCGCGCCGACATCAAAGAGCAACTGAAGAAAAGCTACAGCGGCTCCGCCGACGCGATGTTGTTCAGAGAAGTACAAGACCACCTCATCGAGTCTAATAAAGACATCACGCTGCCCGACGATTTTTTGAAGCGCAACCTGATAGCGGCGAGCGAAAAAAACACGCCGCAATTAGTCGAAGAAAACTATCCCGAATACGCGGAAGGTATGCGTTGGAGTTTGGTGCAGGAAAAGCTGTTTGATAAGTACGGTGTCAAAGTAACCGAGGCGGATTTGCGCGAGCATTTTAACGCACAAATGAGACAGTACTTGGGTAATCAAGGTAACGCGAGTATGTTTGCCGGCATGGTAGATCGTATGATGCAAGACCAAAATTCCGTCAACAAAGCCGCCTCCGACATCGGCACGGCGCAGATGATGCTGCAAATTAAAGACGACCTCAACCTCGACCGCAAAGAAGTGACGGTAGGTGAAATGGAGGAAATCGTCAAAGATTTCAACGAGAAGCACGCACCCGCACCCGTCGAGGGCAGCGATGAAGAGGAGTAATTTAGTTTTTTCGGCGATTTAAAAACTATGAAGCCTGTGAGGCGTTTACTGAATACTTTTAAAATACGAGGTGAAATTCGTGCTTTTGAAGTCAAAAAATGTCTCTAAATCAGGTCGCGGAAATTTACCGAACAGCCGGCGACCGACCAAAATATACAGAATATGTTTCATCAGGATGAATTTATGAAGTATGCCGTTAAGCACCTCGGTCTCAACAGTATGCACGTCGAAAAGTACGTCGAAAAAACCACGCCGTCTAACGTGCCGAGCTTCGGCTCTGCGCCGAATATCACGGGTTTTACGCCGGCGGTTATCGAAGAGCGTCAGCTTAACGTGACGCAGATGGACGTTTTCTCCCGTTTAATGATGGATCGCATTATTTTTATGGGCGTAGCCGTCACCGACCAAGTGGCAAATATCGTACAGGCGCAGCTTCTTTTTCTCGAAAGTGTGGATCCGAAGCGCGATATTCAAATGTTTATCAACAGCCCCGGCGGCAGTGTCATTGCGGGTCTCGGCATGTACGATACTATGCAGTACGTCAGCCCCGATATTGCGACGATTTGTACCGGTCTGGCGGCGTCGATGGGTTCGATTTTACTGACGGCGGGTGCCAAAGGTAAGCGCAGCGCATTACCGCACAGCCGCGTCATGATTCACCAACCGCTCGGCGGGATGCAGGGTCAGGTAACGGATATGGAAATCTCGTACAAACTCATCAAAAAGATGCAGAAAGAACTGTACGATATTTACGTGACGCACACCGGTCAGGAATACGATAAAATTGCGGCGGACTGCGAGCGCGATAATTGGATGCTCGCCGAAGAAGCCAAAGCATACGGATTGATTGACGAAGTATTGACCCGCGACAAAGCGGCTTAATCCTCTCGTGCGATTTTGAAACCGAGAAAAGGGCGGTTTGGTGCTTCTGCGGAAGGTTCAAACCGCTTTTTTTTGTTTGA
>JAHDCG010000110.1:13050-15851 GCA_020629965.1 Saprospiraceae bacterium
GAAAAGGGCGGTTTGGTGCTTCTGCGGAAGGTTCAAACCGCTTTTTTTTGTTTGAAAATAGAGAGTGAAGAGTAGAGAGTGAAGAGTAGAGAGCCGCTCTTGTCACCGTCTAAAGTCTAACGTCTAAAGTCTAATATCTAACGTCTAAAATCTAAAATCTCAAAAAAAAATGCGTAAAAATAAATCAGGATACCGCTGCTCCTTTTGCGGGCGCGATAAGACAGAAGCACTGTTGCTGATTGCCGGTATCGACGGGCATATCTGCGAGGTGTGTGTGGAGCAGGCGCAGGAAATCTTGGAAGAGGAACTGTACGGCGGTAAGGGCGACAATGCGCAGAGCGGCAACGGCGGCGGTAAGAAGAAAAAGAAAAGTGCGGAATTTCGTTTGCCGAAAAACACCACGCCGCTGTCTCTCAAAGAGCATTTAGACCAATACGTCATCGGACAAGACGAAGCGAAAAAGTACCTTTCCGTGGCGGTTTATAACCACTACAAACGTCTGTCGCAGCCCGAAAGCGAAGACGGGGTAGAGATTGAGAAGTCGAATATCCTCTTTGTCGGCTCGACGGGTACGGGTAAAACGCTGATGGCGCGTACCATTGCGCGGCACCTGAATGTACCGTTTTCTATCGTCGATGCGACGGTATTTACCGAGGCGGGTTATGTCGGCGAAGACGTGGAAAGCATCTTGAGTCGTCTGTTGCAGGTCTGTGATTTCGACGTGGACGCGGCGCAAAAGGGCATTGTTTACATTGACGAAATCGACAAAATTGCCCGCAAATCCGATAACCCCAGCATCACGCGCGACGTGAGCGGCGAGGGTGTACAGCAAGGTATGCTGAAGATGTTGGAAGGCACCGAGGTCGCCGTACCGCCGCAGGGCGGTCGCAAGCACCCGGAGCAAAAACTCGTCAAAGTCGATACCCGCGACATTCTCTTTATTTGCGGCGGTGCTTTCGACGGTATCGAAAAGTTGATTGCGCGACGCGTAAACACGCAGGTTATCGGTTTTTCCGGCAAGGCGGAAGACTCGCTGCGCATGACGGAAAAAGAAAACCTCATCCGCTACGTGACGCACAAAGATTTGAAAGCCTTCGGTCTGATTCCCGAGTTAATCGGTCGCTTGCCCGTTTTGACTCACTTAGAGCCGCTGGACAAAGAGACTTTGCGCCTCATTTTGACCGAACCGAAAAACGCTTTGGTTAAACAGTACAAAAAACTCTTCGCGCTCGAAGGCATCGAACTGAATTTTACCGACGATGTCCTCGACCTTATCGCCGAAAAGGCTCTGGAATTTAAAATCGGAGCGCGGGGTCTGCGTTCCATTTGCGAAGCGATTATGACCGACGCAATGTTTAGTTTGCCCTCGCAAAAAGACATCAAAACCTTTACGGTCACGAAAGATTATGCTTTGGAAAAAATGGATAAATCGCTGATGAGTCGGTTGAAGGCGGCTTAGATAGACGGTGGACGGTTTTATGGTGGACGGTGGACGGGGAGCGCAGCTTTTTTTCTTGAGTTTATTAAAGAATAAAAACCGCTTTCTCTCTTTTGAGGGAAAGCGGTTTCGTTTTTTTTTTACAGTAGTAGGTACGGGGTACTTTTTCAAGCAAAGAGGCAGAAAAATTCCGAATTTCTTCGATGTCTGAAAAAAGAAGTACCTCGTACCTCTTTCCCGAAATTCCGCGCAAATCCGCATAGTCTGCTAAATCCGCGAATCTCAAGCAGAGCCGAACCTAATTCCGCAAATCAGCCGGCACATCAATCTCATCTACGATATTTAACGGCTCACCCATACCGTTCAAAACCACCAACTCCACGCGGCGGTTAAACTGACGACCCGCCTCCGTATCGACACCGCCCGCGAGTTCGTTTTTCGCAATCGGCTTTACCTCACCGAAAGTTTCCGTCGTAATGCGCGACGAGGCAATACCCCGCGCTTGCAAATAAGTTTTCGCCGAGTCAGCGCGATTTAAAGACAAAGTTTCGTTGTAAGAATTGCTGCCTTTCGCATCCGTATGTGCCATTAAGCGCACACTATATGTCGGGTTTTCGTTCAGCGTTTGTACCAATTTATTCAAATGCTGCTTAGACTCCGGGCGCAAAAAGTAGCGGTCGAAGTCAAAGAAAATCGAGCGCAAAGAAGCCGTAATTTCTTTCGGCGCGGGAATGTAAGTGCAGACACAAGCCCGTCCGAAAGCATCGTAGTCTCTCACTTCTACGGATTTGTAACCTTTGCTTTTTAATTCCGAAGCCCGCTTTTCCGCCGTCGCTTTGTCGAATTTTCCGATGTAGTAGCGGTGAAAATTATTTTCATCGACGCTGTGAAAAATGCGGCTTTCGAGGTCGCTCCAGTGGTAGCCCGGCACGGCGCGGTCATAGACGGCAACCTGCACGAGGTAGTCATTGGCGGCGAGCTGACCGACGCAAAAAAAGCAAAAAAGGACGGTTAGATTTTTGAACATAACATTTGATTTAGGGAATTTTTTCCCGCAGCGGGAATAAAAATTCTCAATGAATAAGAAAAATTTTGTATGTGATAAATTTATATTCAAAAAATGACCCGGTTTTTGGTTTTGATTGTTTTTCTTTGACAAAACAACCGGTTAAGCTTTGTCGTTATTGAGGAGAGGGGGTCTTACGGTAAAGGTATGAGGCACTCAGTTCTCATAAGAAACGGATAAGAAAGAAGCGGATTTCTTGCTTGCCGGAGTCAAGTGCCCCGTACCTTTGCAGGGTGCGCCGACTAAACCCTTAAGCCGCTTTAAACTATTCTCAAACAAATACACAAACAATGAAAA
>JAHDCG010000110.1:15951-20557 GCA_020629965.1 Saprospiraceae bacterium
CTAAACCCTTAAGCCGCTTTAAACTATTCTCAAACAAATACACAAACAATGAAAATCATCAAGAGACTATTTATTTTCCTGTTCGTCCTCATCGTGCTTTTACTCGGCGCGGCGGTCGCGATTCCTTACTTTTTCAAAGATAAAATCGTAGCGGTCGTTAAAGAAGAAGTCAATAATCGCATCAACGCGACGGTCGATTTTGACGATGTGGATATTTCGATATTCCGCAGTTTTCCCGATTTGAGTGTGGGGCTGCAAAATTTCAGCGTCATCGGTAAAGAAGAGTTTGCGGACGTCACGCTGGCGGCGGGCAAATCTTTTGAAATGACCATGGATGTGATGTCCGTCATTAACTCCGCGACGCAGCCCATCGAGATTAAAAAAGTGCATTTGCAGGAGCCGGAAGTGAACGTATATGTTCTAAAAAACGGCAAAGCCAACTATGACATCGCCCTGCCCGACACGACCGCGACGACGACCGAAGACACGGGCGAACTCGCCGTAGCATTACAAGAATACAGCATTGAAGACGGAAAATTAGTGTACGACGACCGCACGCTCAATATGCGCGTCGAAGCCCGAAAAATGCAGCACAGAGGCACGGGAAATTTTACGCTCGACGTATTCGACCTCGAAACCGAAACCGAAGTCGAAGGGCTGACCGTCGTCTATGAAGACATCGGTTATTTGGTGAAGTCGAACACCAAACTCGACCTCACGGTGAACGCGAACCTCGAAGCCATGAAGTTTACTTTGAAAGAGAACGACCTGACCGTCAACGATTTAAAAGTCATTGCCGACGGTTTTGTCGAGTTGCCGAACGACACCGACATCGTGATGGATTTGAATTTTTCCGCACCGCAGAATACCTTTAAAAATTTGCTGTCCGTCATTCCGAATGCCTACATTGCCGATTACAGCGACGTCAAAGCCGACGGTAATTTTACGCTCGACGGCTTTTTAAAAGGCACTTACAACGACCGCAGCTATCCCGCCTTTCGCATCAACACGAGCATTGCGAATGCCGATGTGCGCTACCCGGATTTGCCGGTCGGCATCAGCAATATTAACACTAAAATCGAGGTCGTCAGCCCTGACAGCGACTTAAATAATATGCGGGTGGACATCCCGAATTTTGCGATGAAAATCGGCAATAATCCCGTCGAAGGTTACTTCAAACTCAAAACCCCGCTCACCGATCCCGACATGGATATGCGTCTCGACGGTACAATTGATTTGGCGGAACTCAACAAGGCCTACCCGATAGAAGGTATGGAAGAAATGACGGGGATTATCACCTCCGACGTGGCGATTAAAACAAAATTATCAACCATCGAAAAAGAAGATTATGCGAACGTACAGATGTCAGGCGCGGTAAAAATCAAGGATTTAGTTTATGACGATGCCGAAATGCCCGCCGTAAAAATCAAAAACGCCGAAGCCGATTTTACGCCGCAATACGTGGACGTGCCGACCTTCAGTGTGCAGACGGGCGCGAAAAGCGACCTCAGCGGCTCGGCGCGTATCGACAATATTTTAGCCTATTTTGCCCCCGATAAAACCATGAAAGGTAAAATGGACATGCGCTCGACTTATTTCGACGCCGACGAATGGATGACCGAAACGGAAGAGACCGCCGCCGTGCCGACTACCGGCACCGCACCTGCGGAAGAAGCCGAATTGTTCGACCGCTACGACTTCGATTTTTCCGCGAAAATGGATAAAATCAAATACGATGTGTATGACCTGAAAAATTTGCAGGGCAGCGGAAATTTTACGCCGAATAAATTGACCGTCAACGACTTCAAAATGAATATCGGCGACAGCGATTTGAGTGCGAACGGAGAGATTACCAACGTGATGGATTACCTCTACGAAGATGCGACTCTCGGCGGAAAAATCAATATGCGCTCGAATTATTTCAATCTCAATCCTTTCATGGAAGAAGACCCGGCGGCAGCGGCAGACGTAGCGGCTAAGGGCGCGGAAGTCAACCCGGAAGACCTCGAACCCGTCGTGGTACCCGAGAATATCGACATGACCGTAGCGGTAAATATGGATAAGGTCATCTATACCGATATGGAAATTACGGACATCACCGGCAATCTCATCATCAAGAACCAAGCGGTCAATCTCGAAAACGTCAAGGGTAAAACCCTCGGCGGCGGCATTGCGATGAGCGGCGGCTACGGCACGCAAGACCCGCAAAAACCGACCTTCGATATGATGCTGGAGTTGGAGCAAATGAACTTCCAACGCGCCTTCAATACTTTCAATTCTTTTGAAAAAATGGCACCCATCGGGAAGTTTATCAGCGGGAATTTTAACACCAAACTGGCGATGACGGGCATCTTGGGTAAAGACATGTATCCCGATTTCAGCACCCTCAGCATGGACGGTTTTTTGCAAACTTTCAATGCCGTGGTCTCGGGCTTCGAGCCGCTGAATAAGGTAGGAGAAAAGTTAAATATCGAAGCCTTGAAAACCGTCAAAATCGACGACTCGAAAAACTGGTTGGAGGTCAAAGACGGTCGGTTCACGGTGAAAGAATTTGACCAAAAATTCAAAAATATCGACATGAAAATCGGCGGTTCGCACTCGATTATCAACGACGGTATGGAGTACAACATTCTCGCAAAAATACCGCGTAAAGAACTCGGTGCTATCAACGACGTAGCCGGCAAAGGCTTGGATTGGCTCAACAGCCAGGCGTCTTCGCTCGGTCTGAACATCAATGCCGGCGAGTTTGTCAACGTCGCGCTGACCGTTACCGGCTCGATGACGCAGCCGCAGGTAAAGGTAAAACTGCTCGGCACGGAAGGCGAGGGGCAAAGCATTCAGGACGCCGCCAAAGAAAAACTGAAAGACGCCGTCGATGAGCAAAAAGCAGCCCTCGAAAATAAAGCCCGCGAGGAAGCCGAAAAAGCCAAACAACGCGCCCAAGAGGAAGCGGACAAACTGAAAGAAGAAGCCCGCAAACGCGCCGAAGCCGAAGCTGCCGCCCTCAAAAAGAAAGCGGAAGAAGAACTGCGTAAAAAACTCGAAAAGGAAGCCGCCGACAAAGCTGCCGAAGCCGCCAAAAAAGCGGAAGAAGCGGTGGGGGATAAACTGAAAGACAAAATCGGCGATAAGCTGCCGTGGGGGAAGAAAAAGGAAGGGGGGAACGAGTAAAGGTTTGAATGGTTTGAAAATAGTTTGAATGGTTCGAGTTGTTGGAGTGGTTTGAGTTGTGGTAAACGACTCCGACGATTCAAACAACTCAAACCTACAAACAACTCTAACCAAAAAATTAACCCTACTTTTGCGGCTCATCACGGAACTGCCGAAAAGCATTCCGTTTTTCCGTAACCCAACCCTTTGACTTGGAAGCATTAGGATATTTAGGCGTTTTTATTGTGAGTTTGGCGGTACTCGTGAAGTCTTCCGATTGGTTTGTCGAGGCGGCCGAGAAAATCGGTTTGTCTTTCGGTATTTCGCCTTTTATCGTGGGGGTGACGATAGTTGCCTTCGGAACGTCTTTGCCCGAGTTGGCGTCGTCGATTGCGGCGGTTTTGGCGGAGGAGTCGGTCATTGTTATCGGTAATGTCGTCGGGTCGAATATCGCTAATTTTTGTTTGGTACTGGGTTTGGTGGCGGTTATTTCCAAAAATATCGACATCGAAAAGCGCGTCATGGAAATCGACGTGCCGATTTTGTTTGCCTCCGCGTTTTTGTTGTGGTTTATTGCCCGCGACGCGCAAATCGTGTGGTGGGAAGGACTGATTATGCTCGGCGGTCTTATTGTTTTTCTGTTCAATTCATTCAAACCCTCCGCGCCCGACGCCCTCGACGAAGGCGCCGAAAAGCCCGCAGGAGTGCGCCCGTTGACCTATCTGAAATTATTGGCAGGCGGGGTATTAGTGTGGCTGAGTGCGGTGACGGTGGTTAATGCCATTCAGTTTTTATCGGCCTATGCAGGTATTTCGCCCGATATTATCGCGGTGACTTTGGTGGCTGTCGGGACTTCTTTGCCGGAGGTTGTGGTCAGTATCGCCGCTGCCCGACGCGGTAATGCCGGCATGGCGGTCGGCAACGTTTTGGGTTCCAATATCTTCAATACACTTGCGGTTATCGGTATTCCCGCGTTGATAAATCCGCTGCTTATTCCGGCGACGGCTTTAGAGTTCAGTTTGCCGTTTATGCTCGTGATTACCGCGCTGTTCGCCGTGATTTGCGTTACCTCTAAAATCTCGCGCTGGGAAGGTTGGTTTTTTCTTTTGCTTTACCTGTACTTTATGTGCGAAATGGTGGCTTCGGTTACACTGTAAAGGCGACAAATCGGGTAAATGCATATTAAGTTTCTGTAAACAAACGATTTACACGATGACTCTTTCTTACTTTTGCAGTCTCAAAAGCGTTGTACCGTTAAGACACACGCTTATTCCGTCTCACAACTATCTTCACTCAATACATTAGGCTGACCCCTGAAACAAAAAAAAATCGCCCGTACAGACTTGCGTTTGTACGGACTAACCATGTTAATTAATCACTCTACAGCTCGTTTTTTTCACGAGGGCTGTTAACAAACTTTTTTAAGATGAAAAAATTTTTACTTTTTTTTGGGATG
>JAHDCG010000111.1 GCA_020629965.1 Saprospiraceae bacterium
GCTGATATTGAGCATGTAAACTCACAGAAAGAAAGAAAGAAAGAAAGAAAGAAAGAAAGAAAGAAAGCCGCAAACTGCGGAGAGAGAAAGGTTTTTTAGAAACATGGTTGGAACATTTGAAGGTTAAAAATCAGTTTAGAAAAACGATTGTTTACCGGCCGATAAATCTAATCAAGTGCAATATATGACTTTTAATATCTATATCCTAATAAAATCCTAAACTTTAACATTTGAAGTCCTTTCTTTATTTCACTTCAACGAAAGATAATAAGACTTTATTCTTCTTTAAACCTGACAGCAAAACAAATTTAACAGTATTTGCTATCGGTGTAATTACCATAAAAAATTCAGCTATAAAGATTTCACACAGTCTGACATCCCCGAAGAAGTCATTTTGGGCTTGTTGGCGGATAAAGAAGATTTGTCTTACGACCGGATTTTAGAACTCATTCCGGGTCGATTGCAAGTCATCAAAACAGATGATTTTGCCGTCAGAAAATTCACCAACCAATTGATAATGTTGTCGAGATTGCGTAACTTGCAAATATTGACAATGAAAAAAGTAAGAAATATGGGAATTAAATTCGATATAAATCAGGATATTTTGTTCTTGGAGGGAAAGGAGAAAGCCGAACGATTTGCAATGATTGAGAAAATGAAAGGTATTGTAAAAATGACATCAACCGGCATGTCTCCTGAAATTATTGCCGATTACCTATTACTTGACTTAAAATTCGTCAAAGAAATCCAAACTCACCTCCTCCAAAAAGACAAAATCATAACCGAATTAAAAAAGAAAAAAGCTACGCCCCAAACCGTCGCTGAAAAACTCAAAATCAATGAGTTATTGGCGGAAATCTTCGCGGAAGAACTAAAATCAAAAAAGAACCGGTAAAGTACCCTCACGGTAAAAAAGCCTCACTCCAAATTCGGAGCGAGGCTTTTTTACCAATACGGAGACGTACATTTTAAACAACTAAACGCCTAAACTCTTAAACCTAAAAAGTCATCGCACCAGCAAAACATCCCCCGTCATGCGCTCCGTTCTCCCGTCGATATACAGCACTTCCAAAGCATATACATAGATGCCCGTCGGCGCACGCTGCCCTCGGTGTCTGCCGTCCCAACCGATGCTGTTGTCGTTGGGCAGAAAGGGTTCTTCGCTTTCATAGACCATATTTCCCCAGCGGTCATAGACGCGCACGAAGTTGAAAATTTCGACGCTGCTGTCACCGTACAAACTCCAAATATCATTATTGCCGTCGTCATTCGGTGAAAAGGCATTGGGAGCAAAAACGGGGTCGATTTGCTCGACGTTGATGTAGATGGTATCGACGGCAAAACAGCCGTTTTTATCAAAAACCGTCGCCGTCAGATAGACCGATTCGCGGTATATCGAGTCGATGAAAAACAGCGTATCGGGCTGCACTTCTTCGTTAATTGTCCATACTACCGAGGCACTGTCTAAGACGCTCGTCTGTACTTCCGCGAGTGCCGACTCCCCGAGACTGATGCCTGTATCACCCGTCAAATCATCTCCCAAATCGGCGGTAACTTGAATAGGTTGTATCAGATTAGCGGATGTTTTAAAGGTGCAACCGTTGGCGTCGATGACCATCAGTTCGTAGTCGCCGGCGGTGAGCAAAATGAGTTCCGTATTGCCCGTAAACTCGCCGTCGTCTAAGCGGAAACGGTAGGGCGGCGTACCGCCGGTGACCGAGTCGATGAGGATAATTCCGTCGCGGTCTTGGTAGCAGGTCGGCGGTATCAAAGTAAGGCTGATGTCCGAAACAAAAGGTGCGCGCAGCACTTCCGTCACCGAGACACCGACGCAGCTCGTCAGTTGGTCGCGCACCGTGACGGTGTAGGTACCGGGTTCGGTCACGTCGATGGCCTGCTCGTTGCTGATAATTTCTCCGCCGGTTGTCCATTCTATATCGTAGTTGCCGCTGCCGCCGAACAGGACGCTGCTGATGCGGCTTTCGGGAAACTCGCAGGTCAACAGCAAAGTATCCGGCACGTTGGCTTGAATGCCTTCGTAAAAGACCACGTCCGTGCAGTTTGTCTCGGAAAAACAAATATAATCCGTCAGCGGAAAGCCCGTGCCGTCGTCGTTTCCGGCGTAGCCGCAGACCGTATAAATTTCGTTCAGATTGTACGCTTCCTGATAAGTAAACGAACCGTCGTTATTAAAATCAACGACCTCGCCGTCCGCATTTCTCAAAACATAAACCGACACGTCGTTTTCGTCCAAAACCACGGGCATTTGTTGCTCGACCTGATACACATCGTCGCCGCACAATTCCGCAAAGACTTCGACTAAGCTGCCGGCATCCGTTTCACAGGGGCATTCTTCCTGACCGCTGACGACTAAGGGGTCTAAGCAAAAATTTTCGCTTGTAATCGTGAAAGAATACGCCTCGCCCGCCGGTATCGGCACGGAAGTGTAATTGATGCCGTCAAAGACTTCTCCGTTAATCACATAAGGCAAAGAACCGTTGGCAAGCTCGAAAGATATAGTGTAAAACGCCGCCAAATCATCGCACACTTTTATCGGCGGCGAATTAGATAACTCCGGCGCGGAAGGAAAAACGGTGATGCTTTTGCAAATTTCCGTGCTCGTAGAGCAGTTGACCGCTTCGATGCAGAGGTCGCCGCTCGTCTCGCCAAACATAATCGTCACCGACTCGTGGTCAAAATCTATAATCGTCGCGTCGGGCGCGGAGTAAGTGACATCGCAAAAATCCGCTCCTTCCACTTCGGGAAAAAAGTAAGTGTGCGTCGTGCCGGAGCAGACCGAGTCCGGCCCCGTAATTTCGCCGCTTGCAAACACCGGCGGGTCGAGCGGCACTTCCGTCGCCGTGATGATGTAGCTGCACACATCGCCGTTTATCCCGTCGATGAGCATGGTGTAGGTTTCGCCGGGCACACATTCTATCGTCATGCCGCCGTCAACGGCAGGCAGAAAACTCGTCGCGTCCTCGGCGACCGTCAGACAGTCGGAAGCGGCGGTCAGCGGGTCACATTCCGAAAACAGTTGCACCTCGATTCCTTGGTCGAGCGGACAGTCCAATGCCTCGATTTCAATTTCCACGCCGCACCAGCAGGACTCAAAAGAAATCCACTGTTGGTTTTCGGTATCACCGCAAAAGTCGAGCGGCTGTGTACCGGGATTATCCGTCGGCAGTACACCGAAAATACCCTGTGTCCAGCAGCCGCAACTGAAAGGCGCGGGGTCGGAGCATTCAAGGCCGGTATTCAGTGGTGTAGTACAGCAAGCCGGCACCCCGTCGCCGGAGGCTTCGCCGAATATGTCGGTCTGACTGTTAGAGAAATTTGTAATGAGCAAAATGTAAATCTGCCCCGACTGTGAAAAAGGGATACTGACCGTTTCATTGGCACTGCCGGAGTAGCTGCAATCGGTAGGCGCAGGCAAAGAACCGCAGTTATCGGAAGCCACGTTTAAATCGGGGAAGGGACCCCACAGCGCGAAGTCGATATCGAGATTATTGCTGTTGGTCAGAAAAATATTCAGGCTGCCGGGCTGACCGATTTGGATATAGTACCAAGCCGGATTGGGCGAGGTAAAAAGGCATCCGTAGTCATTACCGGGTTCGGTATCTTCGGCGTCGTCAACATTGGTGCCCGCCGGAAATACTACTTCGCCGCCGTTTTCTGCGGGGCAAAATTCGGTGACTTGCATACAAAAATCGCCCTGTGCGGTGAGGACAAAACCGGAAAACAACAGACAGATAAGGAGTAAGATTTTTCGAGAAAACGAGTCGAATAAGGGCATAAGTTTTAATTTTAACGGAATGTAAACGAGGTAGTGTCAGGTTATGATTTTCGGACAAACACAAAAGTAGCTTGATTTTTGCAAGGTAAAAGACGAATAACAAGCAAAACCGAAATTCGCTTTTGTTGCGGAGCAAAAAAACCGCTTTTTGCCGGCAGAGGTCATTATGAGCCTTTTTTATGAAATTATCTGATTACCGTGCAGCGTTTCCGAAATAAGACGCAAAGCGGTTAAAAACTTAACAGAATTTTTCGACAAAAACAGGAACATTTCCGAATCTGACCCTATTTCATAAATATCCGACGACTTTAGCAAGACACCTCTCCTTCCCTCCTCCCCTATCTTTTTCTGACTTGTTTTCGTTTTTTAAAATCAACCCTGACAAGTTCATCCTATGAAATATTTTATCGCTGCATTCTGTTTTTTGCAAACAATTTTCCTTTTCTCACAAGATTTACCGGCAGACAGAAAATTCGATTGGACACGGGCGGGCGTGACGCACGACGAGATTTCTTCGGACAAATTCATCAATTTTTCCGTATGGCGCACGGCATTCGACAGTGACGATGCGGCGGTTGCTGCTGCTCTCGATACATTGAGCGGCGGCGGTGTTTTACATTTTTCTTCGGGTATTTTTACGTTTACTAATACGCTGCAAATTCCCTCCGGCGTCTCCTTGACGGGGGCGGGCGCACCGGAAACCGAGTTGGTTTTCGACCTTGCCGCTCCGGGTCACGCATTTCATATCGCGGGCAGTCAAGCTGCCGATTTATCTTTTTTGACCGCGACCGCTCTGCGCCGACAGCATTTTGTGACGGTCGAAAATGCAGCCTCGTTCGGTGTGAATGATTATGTGAAAATCGGCTTAGAAGACAGCGATTTGGTGACTTCGGAATGGGCTTACAATTCCGTCGGGCAAATTGTCAAAATCACCGATATTGAAGCAGATACTTTATTTTTAGCGAGCGAAACGAGATTGGATTATACTTTGGAGCGCGAGGCTTACGTGCAAAAAATCAACCCGGTGCAAGACGTGCATTTTTCATGTTTTAAAATCACGAATAATACCGTCACGACCTCCCAAACCTCAAATTTTGCCTTCGATTACGCCGTCGATTGTTCGGTTAAAAACACGGAAAGCGACAAATGCAATTTTGCACACATTGCCGTTTATCGCTCGGCGCATTTGACTTTTGCGGGAAATTATCTGCACCACGCCCACGACTACGGCGGCGGCGGTCGCGCTTACGGTACCGCGCTGCAACTGATGACAAGCGACTGTTTGATTGAAAACAATATTTTTGAACACCTGCGCCATTCGGTGCTTTTGCAGGCGGGTGCCAACGGCAATGTCATTGCGGACAATTACAGTTTCGACCCGTTTTGGACGGGCACGATGTTTCCCGCGAATGCGGCGGGCGACCTGGTTTTGCACGGAAATTATACCTTCGCCAATCTGTTTGAAGGCAATACCGCGCAGAATATCGTCATCGACGACTCGCACGGCAAAAACGGCCCCGGCAATACTTTTTTCCGTAATCGCACGGAGGGCTACGGCATTTTTATGAACCAAAACCCGGCGACCGACTCGGTTAATTTTGTCGGAAATGAAATTCTCAACGGCGGGCTTTTCTACCTTAACGGCGCAGGGCATTACATTTACGGCAATAATGTGCAAGGCAATTTTCCCGCCGACGAACAACATCTGCTCACGGAAAACTCCCTGTTTCGCAGTGAAGAGCCGACTTATTTTGCGGCGCATAATGCTCTTTATCCGACCGTCGGTTTGCCTGCCGCCGCCGGCGAAAGACTGCTGCCCGCGCAAGCACGATTTAACTTAGAAATCCCGATTTTGGGTTGCGGCGCGGAGTTGTCGCCGCAAGACCCGATACAGACGGCAACGGAAGAAACGATTACAAATTTTTCGGTTTTTCCCAATCCGACGACGGGCATTGTGCATATAGAAAATGCAGCACAAAACCTTACGAGTTTTGCAATAATCGACCTGTCGGGTATTGTTAAAATGTCCGCTGTTTTGATGAGCGGTGAGGCTCGAATTGATATTTCCGACTTGTCGGCGGGCATTTATATTTTGTCGCTGCGCAATGCGGAAGGTGAAATCGCGCAGAGAAAGATTGTGAAGCTGTAAAGTAACCGCGACTTTTAAGTCGGCGTGAAAAAAAATCTCATCGCCCGCCGACCTGAAGGTCGCAGTTACTTGAGCCGGCGCTCGATGCAAAACTATTTTCAGAGCAAAAACCCGCCGATCAACGGACAACCGTCAACTGACAACCGTCAACCGTCAACTTCCTTCCCCATATAAACCAAAATCCAACCTTCTTCCACACCGAGACTTTCCGCATTCGGCGGCAAAATGTGAATGAAGCCCGATTTATCTTTCAGAAAAATCGGAATACTGCCCTCGGCTTTGGTCATGTGCCCTAAAATGTCGGTCAGGTGATTGATGCCGCGCAGTTCCGTTTCGTGCATAGTCGGATGGTCGCGGGAGACGTCGGAAATATTGATGAAGTCGTCGGAATAGGAGAAAATTTCGTCGGTCGGCAACGAGGCGGCGTCGAGTTTCATTTCGCTCGCTGTGATAAGGCGATAAGCTCCCTGCTCCCCGAATACGTGGCGGTAGCGGCGCAGCGGGTAGTTGTTTACTTCCGAGCTGCCCGTCAGAGCTAACAAATAACCGACGTCGGTCAGCTCGATGTGCTCTTCCAAATTATCGGTATAAACATCCGCCTGAAAAGTTTCCAAACCGTCCTTTTTTGCCGCGCGTACATTGTAAGGGTTGCTGTCGGCGAGTACGACGTGTCTGCCGTTGTCGCGCAAATAAGCGGCGATAAAACGGGCAAAACCGTGCGCCCCGATGACGAGAATCCCGTCGGAAGTTTCTAAAGTAACACCTAACATTTTGGCAATCGGCTTCGCCAAAGTAGCATTGAGCAGCACCGTACCGAGCACCGTCATAAAGACCAGAGGCGTGATGTATTCAGCAAAAGGCACCCCGTCCGCCGCCAAGCGGATGCCGAACAGCGAAGCGATACCCGCCGCGACGATACCGCGCGGCCCGACCCGGGAAATAAAGATTTTTTCGTTGAAAGTCAGCGTCGGCGAGTTAATCGTCGAGGCGAAAACGCCGAGCGGACGCAGCACGAAAACCAAGATGCAAAAGAGCAATAAACAACGCCAATCCAAAAGCAATTCCAACTGTGCCATTTCCATATTTGCGGCGAGCAGAATGAACAACACGGAGATAAGCAGCAGGCTGATACTTTCTTTAAAAGTCAAAATACCCGCCAAATTAGGTACATTCAGATTGGCGAGCACCATGCCGAAAACGACCACGGTCAGCAGTCCGCTTTCGTGCGCCAGTGCATCCGACAGTACAAAGACCAACAGCACCGTCGCCAGCGTAAATACATTCAGCAAAAATGCGGAATTAACTCTTTGCGCAGCATATACGCCAGACCATAAGCCGACGCCAGACCGAGCGTAAAGCCGACGCAGACAATCATGATAAACTGCTTAAAGGCGTGCAGCGTAAACTCAAAACCCTCCGAAGAAATGATGAATTCATACATTAAAACCGCCATCAGCGCACCGATGGGGTCGATGAGAATGCCTTCCCACTTCAGCACCGTCGCCACATTTTTGCTCAAAGCGACATTCTGTAATATGGGCGCAATCACCGTCGGCCCCGTCACGACGACCAAGGAGGCAAACAAGAAAGCAATCTCGTAACTCAGCCCGTTGATGTAGTGCGCCGCCAAACCCGCCCCGAGAAAAGTGATAATCATGCCGACGGAAATGAGCTTCAAATGTCCGGCCCGACGCCGCGCAGTTCCGATATTTTGAGCGTCAGCCCGCCCTCGAACAGGATGATGCCGATGGACAACGAGACAAACCAAAACAGCGACTGCCCCGGGAAAAAACCGATTTTGGAAGCGACATCATAAATCGGATTGATAAGTTTGGTGCCGTCGGGTGTAACCAGTGAAGACTACGGCCCGACTATCAAACCGACGATAATGAGCGGTAAAATCGCGGGCACTTTGAGTCGCCACGCGAGCCACTGCGCCAAGATGCCGAGAATAATGATACTGCCGAGTTCTGTCATATTTTGGTTGGTCGTTGTTGTTTTGTTTGTCGGAGTTTTAGTAACAGTTTGAGGGGGGATTGGGTTGTGAGTATTTCTTTACACTTTACCATTAAATAATTTGGCATAGGGCATCACAAAAAAAAAAAAAAAAGTATAATCGTCGATTTAATACTAAAAAATTTTGGCGTTTAAAATAATTATCATATATTGCACTTAAATTAGATGTATCGGCCGGTAATCTATAAAAACCAATTCTTTTTACCTAATAAATGTTACCAAATAATGTTAGGAAAGTACACCTCTGCCCGTTCAGCGGGTTTCTCGTTCATCCTTTCTTTCCTCCTTTTAGTTTCATTTCTTTCAATTCCGACATTCTTACATTCTCAACAACGTGATTTTTGTCATAGTCAACCGAGCTCCGGTTCCGTACAAGACATTAGTTCCGTAAGTCCTGTATCCGGCTCATTCTTCGTCAGAATAGCAGTTTATGTTATACGCGACGGGAACGGAAACGGAGGACAAACTGTAGAAAATGTCGAGGAAGCATTGTCCTACTTAGACGCAGGTTTTAATCCGCATGATATTTATTTTGTCAGAAATTGTGACGAGATAAATTACATTGATAGTGACAATTATTTCAACAAGAATCCAAGTGATCTTTCTTCAGCAAATGACGTCTTTGAAGAATACGGAAATCCTGAAACTATAAATATATTTCTTTTTCCCGATACGTCACCCGAATTACAAGACGGAGTCGGTCTTGCGGATGGTATGCCCGGCGATACTTCAAATGATTTATTAGTTATGGGGAGTTTTCAAAATCCCACTATGCCTCTCGTTAGATCTTTTGTGGTGGCTCATGAAATGGGTCATTGCTTAGGGCTATATCACACGCACGAAGGGAGTCAACCCGTAGGTGACCCGAACTGTTCAGGAGCAGGAGACCGGGTTTGTGACACTCTCGCAGACCCTTCCTTAAGTTTTGAGTTTGACGTTACTCCACCCGACGGAATGGGTGGAGGTTGTGAATGGATTGCTTCACCCGTTGACCAAATGGATTTGAACGGTAATATTTATGAACCGGATTTACATAATATTATGTCCTATACAAATCTCAATTGTATGGAGGCTTTTACCGAAGGTCAAGGAACACGAATGAAGATATTGTTATCAATCGACCCTGTTTTGCAGGCATGTTTAGTTCCTGAACCGGAATTTTACTTTGATGAAGTAGTAAGAAGTGATGCAACATGGACAAGTGGTAATACGCCGAACGGTGGAGATATTTTGATTGAAAACAATCTTGTAGTCGATTGCGGAGCAAAATTAACAATAGAAGATGATGTAATAGTCAGGTTTAAAGAAGGAGGGAGGCTAATTGTAAAACAAGGTGCTCAATTAGAATTAAAAGGAATTCTAACTTCGGAAACTTCTGGTACAACATGGTCGGGAGTAGAGGTGTGGGGCAACAGCGAAGCTTCGCAGATTTCAATTTATGAAGCGAACGCACAAGGTTCATTTTTTGGACGTCCGGATGCGTTAATAGAGAATGCAGATACCGGAGTTAAACTTTTCAGACCAAATCATCCGTTTACATCAGGCGGAAGAATTTATTGTTCAGGAATGGACTTTAAGGATAACAGAATAGGTGTAGAATTTGCTCCTTACAGAAATTTTTGGCCTTATTCTTGGCCGTCCGGGTGGCTTGATCAGCCGCGTTCTTACGCCGGTTCTTTTAGTTCTTGTGATTTTTTAACGACAGACAGCTATCCGCACTCAAGCGGATTTAACTCTTTTCTTTATTTAGTCGGTGTCAACGGTATTAGAATAAATGCTTGCAATTTTATAAACACTCAGTCAAACATTGTAGGGGGAAGCGGCTTAGAGTCAGACTACGGCAATGGTATTTATGCTATCGATTCAGGCTTCAAGGTATTACCTTCTTGCCAAAATACTACTTATCCTTGTAATAGCTACACGCACAGTACTTTCGTGGGATTAGGAGTCGGAATATTAACTACTGCTGGCGTTGCTGCCCCGGAAGAGAGTATGCCCTATACTGTAAAACAAGCAGACTTTACAAATTGTCACTTCGGAATAAAAAACAGTGCGGTAAGCAAAGGGACTATTCTTTTTAATAATTTTAATCTTGGCAATGTTCCTAATTCTTCGATTAATAACGGAGAACAGTTCGGTGTATTTTTCGAATATGAAACGGACGGATTTACCATGCAGGAAAACGATTTTGTCGGTACGTCAGGAAATGCTTCTGCCACTATCGGAACACACTGTGTAGCAATCGGATCACACTCAAACACTATTCGAAAAAATCGGTATCAAAACTTGAATTACGGAAATGTGGCGGAGGGGGTAAATGCTACCGGTCCCTTTGCGATTATAAAATCAGGACTTACATATTTATGTAATGAGAATTCTAACATCAATGAGTCAGATTTTGCGGTTACTGTCAGAGAAATAAATGGTCAACCCATAGTGCCGAACATGATTTATGAAAATCAGGGGCTTCAAGACGAAGTAATTGGTGGAAATAATTTTAAAAGTGCAGGTAATGAATTTTCAGGCGGTGCAGGTTTAAATTTTATTAATGATGGTAATGAAATTGAATACTTCTTTTTTGCACCAATCGCTAATCAGGTATTAAATGCGAACGAGTCATCAGGAGAGATAGTTTTGACAGGTGTAAATAGTTCCGATTTACAGAACACCTGTCCTGAAGACTACTGCGAACCACCTTGTAAAACACAATCAGAACTTGTTTTTGAAAAGTCGGGATATTACAATGACAGGGTAAAAAGAGAGTCTGCCAAAAGCCAAGAATATGCCGCAGAGCAGGCGGGAGATTTAGAATTAGCCGTTTCAAAGAAAACGGAAGCAAACTTTTATCAGCGACAGATGGACGAGCAAGCATTTATGGTAGTTCTTCACATGATGCACGATACGCTTTATTTTAATGCTGACAGTTTATCGCTTTGGCTTACTAATTTGGACGCTTACGGTACGAATATGATTTGGGCTTTGTCCGAGCAATCCGCCGGCAATACGGCGGAAGCCGCGCAAATCCTGAACAGAATAGCCGACGACCCGGATTTGAACGAAATACAGATTTCGGATGTACAAGACGCAAGATTACTCATGCAATTGCTGGAAAACAAATCAGCATACTATTTAAGTAAGGAGGACTTAAAAGAATTAGAAAAGTTTGCAGACCGAAACATCGGTTTAATCGGAGCGATTTCGCGCAATATATTGACTTTACACGGTTATAGATTTCCCACAATTTATAATTTACCGAGAGCAAGAGAAAGAAGCGACATTTCTTCGCTTTCTAAAATACCTGCCGAAAAGGATGTCATGCGACTCTATCCTAATCCGAGTAACGGTATGTTCAACTTAGATTGGCATGAGTATGAAAATGATTCGGAAGAAGGTGTTTTGAGAGTTACTGATTTGTCCGGTAAAACAGTTTTAAACAAAACGGTACTTCCCGCTTCTGTTAGTGTTATTGATTTGTCAAATAATGCTAAAGGGATTTACTTTTACCAATTTACGGTTAATGGTAAAACCTTCCAATCCGGCAAATTAATTGTAAAGTAAATCATTTTTTTCAAAGGTTATTATCTCTGCATTGCATGTAGAGGTAACAACCTTTTTTAATTATACACAATCATGCGTTTAATCCTACTCCTTTTCTTTTTATTTACACTCAACGTCTCAAATGCTCAACAAAATTTCAGTCAAATATATGATTTCGGTGACTCTACGGGTGTCTTATTTCGTCACCTTATACTAAAAGAAGATACTTTGATTATCGGCGGTACTATTACCCATCCTCAAACCTTCAACTGGGGGTTGTATTTTGCCAAAGCAGACACTTTAGGCAACATTTTAGATTACAAAACGCACTTCGATATTGATAACGGTAGTTATGTATTTAGTACCCGAACAAACATGATAGAAACATCTGACGGAGGTTACGTTGTAATAGGAAGCAATCCAAATAACAATACTGAGATACTTTTTAAGTTGAACCAAAACGGCGATAAAGAATTTTTCAAGCAGTATGAAAACGTCAATAATCGCACGAGGTATTTTCATCGAGTTATCGAGAGCGAAAATGGTTATATAATCGTGGGGAGAAGTTTTCATAATACGAACGGGGATGCAAACGGCAATATCGTGGGCATTGATTTTGAGGGAGAATTATTATGGGAAGTTAATTACGGAACCGGCAATGAAACTGAAGGTTTTGGAGGAATACAAAAGGTGTACGACAACGAATATTTAGTTGGTGGCGGTTGGGGCAATCCGATAACCATTAACAATCCGAATGAAGATGCGGAAAACAGAAGTATAGCTGTAAAAATAGATGCTTTAGGAAATATCCTTTCTGAATGGGAAGGTGAGATAGTAGGTGTTGATACAGGAATAGCAAGACACCTCTCCAAAATAAAAGACAGCGGTGACGGCAATTGGATGCAACCTGCTACTAAAAGAAGGATTTTGGAACTCGACGGACAGGATTTTTTAGTGCTTCTGCCGGGTATTTCTAAAAAAGATGCAAACTATAATATTATTTGGGAAACTTATTTTGGTGACGATAACTATGCGTCTCCTATAAATAATTTCTTTAATATCACAAAAACACCCGATGACGGTTGGGTCGGTGTGGGAACTTTCGCTCATCTCACCGATACGGTAAACTTTTACGGACACTATGCCGGTTTTATCGGAAAGGTCGATGGGGACGGAGAAAAAATGTGGTCGCGTTCCGATACTTTGTTTTCTCCCGCCTACTTATCCGAACCTCTTTTGAGCGATGTCGTATCACTACCGAGCGGAAGTATCATCGCTTGCGGACAAGTAGACAGGGCAGATACCTCACCGAATAAATCCGTCGGCTGGATAATCAAATTAGACAAAGACGGGTGTATCGAACCGGGTTGTAATGCGACAAGTTCAATAGACTTTTCGACCCTAACAGATGTTTTTTCCGTTTATCCGAACCCAACGGACGGTCTGCTTAATATAGAAGGAAAAGGCAATTACAGCGCAGAAATTTACGGACTCGACGGGCGACGATATTATAAAGAATCCGGTCTTTTCGAGAACAGCCGGTTAGATTTAAGTGATTTGCAAAGTGGTATGTATTTCGTTAAAATTCAGCAAGAAAATAAATTTTTGACTAAAAAAATAATTGTTGAATAAAATCAAGTGAAAAATTATTTCACCTTTCTTAAATTTACAATCTTTTTGATATTTAAAACCCTCCTTCCACATAAAACGTTTATGCTAAAGACTGCCATTCCGGCAGTCTTTTTTAATCGGTACACTTTGTGAAGGTTAAGACACAAACGTATTAATCGACAACACCGATTTTCCGTACTTTTGCGAAAAAATTCAAAGAATATAAATATAACTCCGCTTTTTCGGAGTCTGAATATACCGTGATGAAAAGTTTGTTTAAAGGTTTAAGCGTTTAATCGTTTAGCCGCGAAGGACATCTAAACGCCTAAACCTTCTAAACTCTTAAACAACAAAAATTCCAAAGAATTTTTGTTACACGGTACTAAAAATAAATCAGCATGTTAGGTTTTGTAAAAAAACTGTTCGGTACGAAACAGGACCGCGATGTTAAAAAATATACGCCGCGCGTAGATGAGATATTGGACGAGTACGACAAGTTGTCAAAAGTAAGCAACGACGAGCTGCGCAATAAAACGCGGGACTTTCGCAATCGTATCGCTGAGCACCTGTCGGGCATAGATGCGGACATCAGCGGCGCGGAAAGCGAAGCGGCGGCGGAAGAAGATTTGCAGCGCAAAGAAAATATTTACCGCGAAATCGACGAACTGAAAAAAGACCGCGATAAGCATTTGGAAGTTGTCCTGTTGGAGATTTTGCCCGAAGCATTTGCCGTGGTAAAGGAAACGGCGCGTCGTTTTTCCGAAAACAGCACGCTGACCGTAACCGCAACCGAACACGACCGTGAATTGGCTGCCAATCCGAAGAAAAATTACGTGACCATCGAGGGCGACCAAGCCGTGTGGCAAAACTCGTGGACAGCCGCCGGCGGTGACATCACCTGGAACATGGTACACTACGACGTACAGCTCATCGGCGGTATGGTGCTGCACGACGGTAAAATTGCCGAAATGCAAACGGGTGAGGGTAAGACTCTCGTGGCGACGCTGCCCGCTTACCTCAACGGGCTGTCGGGGCAGGGCGTACACGTCGTGACGGTCAACGATTACCTCGCCAAGCGGGACTGTGAGTGGATCGGACCGATTTTCGAGTTTCTTTTTCTCACCATCGACTGCATTGACAACTACCGCTCGCACTCTGCCGAACGCCGCGCAGCCTATAATTGCGACATCACTTACGGTACGAATAACGAGTTCGGCTTTGACTACCTGCGCGATAACATGGTGCGCAGCAGCGACGAAAAAGTACAGGGTAAACACCACTATGTGATGATTGACGAGGTGGATTCGGTCTTGGTCGATGACGCGCGGACACCTTTGATTATCTCCGGTCCCGTGCCGCAAAACTCGGACGAACAGGAGTACGCTTCGCTCAAACCTTTCGTCGAAAAACTCATCAACGCACAGCGCAAAATGGCGACGGAATTTTTGTCGGAAGCCAAATCACTCTTCAAAGACGGCATCACCGGCTACGAAGAGGGCGAGGCGGGGATGGCACTGCTGCGCGCACACCGCGCCATGCCGAAGTACCGCCCGCTGATTAAATTTCTCTCCGAGCCGGGCGTAAAAGTGGTCTTGCAAAAAGCGGAAAACCACTATATGCAGGAGCAATCCAAGCACATGCACCTCGTCGATGAGCAGTTGCTGTTTACGATTGACGAAAAAAATCGCAGCGTCGAGTTGACGGATAAAGGCGTGGAATACGTGTCGGGCAAAGGCAATTTGGAAAAAGGCTTTTTTGTCATGCCTGATTTGGTGGACGAAACAATCGCTATCGACAACAGCGAAATGACGGACGAGGAAAAAGAAGCGGCAAAAACACAACTCGCACAGGACTACGGCGTGAAAGCCAAACGCTTGCACGCGATGTCGCAACTGCTGAAGGCCTACACGCTTTTTGAAAAAGATGAAGAATACGTGGTGATGGACGGTCAGGTGAAAATCGTCGATGAGCAAACGGGTCGGATGATGGAAGGCCGCCGCTACTCCGACGGTCTGCACCAAGCCCTAGAGTCGAAAGAAAACGTCAAAATCGGTGACATCACGCAGACCTACGCGACGGTTACGCTGCAAAATTATTTCCGGATGTACCACAAAATGGCGGGTATGACGGGTACGGCGGAGACGGAAGCGAAGGAACTTTGGGATATTTACAAACTCGATGTTGCCGTCATTCCGACCAATAAACCGATTGCCCGTGACGACCGCGAGGATTTGGTTTATAAGACGGAAAGAGAAAAATTTAACGCCGTACTCAACGACATCACGAAGATGAGCGCGGCGGGTCGCCCGATTTTGGTCGGTACGACTTCGGTAGATATTTCCGAAAAGCTCAGCCGCTTTTTGAAGCTGAAAGGCATACAGCACAACGTCCTCAACGCCAAGCAGCACCAACGCGAGGCGGAAATCGTAGCCGGCGCGGGCAAACCCGGTGCCATCACGATTGCGACCAACATGGCGGGTCGGGGTACGGATATCAAAATCGGCGAGGAAGTGAAAAAAGCCGGCGGTCTGGCGATTATCGGTACGGAACGGCACGACAGCCGCCGGGTGGACAGACAGTTGCGCGGTCGGGCGGGTCGTCAGGGAGACGTGGGTTCGTCGCAGTTTTATGTGTCGCTCGAAGACAACCTGATGCGGATGTTCCAATCGGAGCGGATTGCGAAGTTGATGGACAAAATGGGACACAAGGAGGGCGAAGTCATTCAGCACTCGATGGTTTCGAAGTCTATCGAGCGCGCGCAAAAGCGACTGGAAGAGAACAACTTCGGGATTCGGAAGCGTCTGTTGGAGTACGATGACGTGATGAATATTCAGCGGGAAGCCATTTACAAAAAGCGGAACGCGGCTCTCAGCGGCGACCGTTTGAGTGTGGACATTAACAATATGTTCAGCGGCGCGGTAGAAAGCGTGGTGATGATTTATAAGCCGTCGAATGATTACGCGGGCTTCCGGGCGGAGTGTTTGGCGGTGCTGGGTATGGTGCCGAAAATTTCGGAAGAAGAATTTAAAAGCGAGTCGGAAGACAATCTGATCAACCGTTTGGAGAAAGAATTTCGTGCCTCTTACGCGCGCAAAGAATCGCACATCATCGAAGCTATAATGCCGCACATTCTCAACATTCACGAAAATCAAAAGCACCGCTACAAGCGCATTGCCATTCCGTTTACCGACAAATCACGCCTGCTGCCGATAGCGGCGGACATCGAAACGGCGGTAGCTACGGGAGGTCAATCCATCATGCGCGACATCGAAAAAGCGGCGACTTTGGCGATTATCGACGAGAAATGGAAAGAACACCTGCGCGGCATGGATGAGTTGAAAGACTCGGTACAGGCGGCTTCTTTCGAGCAGAAAGACCCCTTAGTGATTTTCAAAATGGAGGCTTTTAAGTTATTCCAAAACCTCATTTACGAAATCAATGCCGACGTAACTTCTTTCCTCTCGAAAGGTACTATCGTCTATCAGGACGGCACGACTTTGCAGGAGGCACGCGAACAAAAAACGGATTTGAGTAAAGTCCGTACCTCGCGTACCGACGCTCCGCAACAGGAGCAACAACGACAAGCCGCCGCCGCCCGTCAGCGTCCGGAGCCGGTCGCAGTCGAGACTTTCCGCCGGGAAACGCCGAAGGTAAAGCGCAACGACCCTTGCCCCTGCGGCAGCGGGAAGAAGTATAAGCAGTGCCACGGGAAATGATGTACGATTTTTGATGTACGATGTACGGGGGGGCTTTGCTCTTTTGATTCGTCGGAAAAGCCGTTGGGGATTTTGGTTCTCGGCGGCTTTTTTTTGGTTGTGCACGCTGTGTATTTTAAAATTTATCATTTTTTAGATTTGTTAAAGTTTGGAGACTTTAGTGGTTTTACTCCGCCTGTAACAAATTATTTACATATCTTAGCCGTATATTTTATCGACAGAAGGATAACACGGCTCAGAAAAAGAAAGAAAAGCTGTCTTTTTCGGTTTTTTTTGGTCGGTGTTGTTATTTCGTTCGATTTAAAACCATTTTTCCGATTACCAAAGGTTAGTCCGACCTCTTTTCCGGATTAGTCTCAAAAACCGTTTTAGTATGAAAAACCTTAGAAATGTTTTCTTTCTGCTTTCTTTCTTTCTTTCTTTCTTTCGGCTCAATCCGGTATTAACTACTGCACTCAACCGACACCGGTACCGATAGGGTCTCCTCCGCCTACGTGTTACCCAACCGTTATTACAACCGATTTAGACAGAACTATAGCATTCGATAATTTCATGGGCATAAATCTGCGTCGCGCCGACCCCATTGAAATGGCTGTCTGTGTGGGTTCGGTCAGGGAATACCATACTTGGGAGGTCGATGAGGTGTCCGGACTTGTTTACCCCGAAAACCGATACACTTTTGCACCTACTAACCCCGGAGCAAGTGTAATCACTTCTTTTGATAATTTTTACCTCACTTTAAATAATTTAGGTTTGGATGTTTGTGCTACTCTGCAAGGTTCGTCTTCAGGAGTTATCGGTGGTTTGCAGCCGCCTCCAAATGTTTTGCCTGCTTATTTACCGAACAATAATGATTATTGTGTCAATCCCGGAACAATAGACTATATGGCTTTACTCAATCCTTTGTCTTACAGGTGGCGCGCAGATTATGTCACTCAATTTGCTAATCGTTACGGCAATAATAATAATACGGGTACAACGTTGACTAATGCACAAGATAAAAATATCGGTCCTCCGGCAAGTCAAAATACAAGAGGCTTAGTGGCTTCCGTGGAAAATTGGAATGAGCAGGACAGTTGGTTTCATCCCGAACAATGTATGCAACCCGGGGAGTACGGTATGCTCTCTGCTGCAGATTTTTACGGAACGGACGGAACTATCCCTCCGATGACCGGTAATCGAGACTGTTCTCCGGTAATTCCTTACAGTCTCGGAATAAATAATCTGCCGACCGACATCGAATTCGTTATGTCTGGAGTTACAAAGTTAGACGAGTGCTATTTAAAAGATTTGGCAGATTTTTTCGCCACTCAAACATCGGTTGCGTTTCCTTACGACGTTCTGAATTTTCATGAATACCCAAATTCACAAGGGTACGGTGGTTTGGGGTGGGGAGTAAGTCCCGAAGAATATGATTTGTACAATCGATTGAAGAGAATGGATTTGATTCGTGATAATTACTTTCCGGGAAAAGAATTATGGCTGACCGAATTCGGTTATAATACCGACCCCGATTATTCTCAACCTCCTTTTTCGGGTAATCAGAATGCGGTCAACCAACCGAATCTCGTAGTACCGAGATTGACCGGCATTCCTGATAACGAGGTTGACCTTTACGAAGTACAAGGACAATGGATTGTCCGCACCTACCTCGCCGCTGCCGCCGCCGATTTCGATAAAGCATTCGTTTATGAAATCAGAGACGAAGACCACCAAGTTATTGCGGATTGGGATGTCAAATGCGGTTTGTTAGAGTCCGAAAGTCAAGGCTTCCAACCTAAGAAATCTTGGTACTATGTATCCGCTTTAAACAGTATTTTGGCAGGAATGGATTTTGAAAGTATCGTACAAGACGGCAGCACCGGTTGCACGGACGATTCGCCGAGAATATACGAGTTCGAGGGCGGCGGTAATACGATATACGCTGTATGGAGTCCGACAAGCTGTGATAAGGCGACTTATCAATTTCCGCTTACGAACATAGACCCGAATTTAGCAACAGCAGATTATTATCGCTTAGATGTACCCTCGGTGACGGGTATCTTAGAGTCGGCAGATATCGATATGAGCACCGGTAATGTCAGCGTACCTGTATCGGAAAGACCGATTTTTGTTTTAGCTCCGGATACAGTCGAGTCGGTAGTATGTATCGAAGATTTTACGGTAAGCAACGAAACTTGTAGCTCAGCTACGATTTCTTGGGATATACCTGAAGGACAGACTTATGACCACTATCAGGTTTGGGTCACACCTACGGATTTTGCGGGGAACATTCCCGATATTTATACAGACGATATTACCTTATACGAGGCAAATGTGGACGGAAGCTTTACACAGGCTTTTGTCGGGATGTTGGAATCCGGTCAGACTTATTACGTTTATATTGTACCGTTTAGTGCAGATAACTCTGCCGGGTGGTGTAGTCCGGTGCAGGTAGTGACGACTACGGACGACTGTACCATAAATATCAACTATGTAGAAATAGGTCCGAACAACGACGGACTTTCTCCCTCTCAACCAAATTTAAGTATTCCGGAAAACATGGTTTCCCTTTTTACGGAAAATGCACAAGGAGTACTCGTACCAATGGATCAATCGCAATTCACTTTTGCACCTAATATGTTTGACGGTATTATTACAGACGCTGACGGTACTGTAAATGGTGTCGATTGTTGTAATTTACCGGAAGGTATCAACGATGCCGACCCCTATGAGTCGAAAGGTGAAGTCGTCTTTGTAGATTTGCAAACACAATTCGACATAGATGTTATTTATTTATACGACGGTACCGGTGTCGGTGCAGTTACCGTTGAGTTTTTTACCGAAGAAGATTTGAATAATCCAAACGGTCAATGGCTTCCCTACATCAACGATTACATCACTTCTCCTTTCGGAATATGGGCTGCTTTTACTAACGATACTGATGCCTGTCAGCCAATCCGACACCTACGTATTTTTACGGCTATGCAGACTCATAAAATCGGAGAAATCATCTTATGCGGCAAAGAAAGCGTCCTCTATGAAGACATAGACGCACAATTTACCCTCGTAAACGACGGCTGCGGAACGGTGACATTTACCCCGAACAGCAGCACTGTCGACGGAAACTTTACCTATTTGTGGGATTTCGGTGACGGAAATACAAGCACCGAAGAAAATCCGACGCACACCTATGTAGTCGGAAGCACGACCACACCCGAAACTTTCAGCGTATCGCTTACGGTCAGTACTGCCTGCCCCTCCCTTCCGTTTGTAAAAGACATTGAAATAGTCAACTGCGAAGAATTCGGCTGCGACTGCCCGACCACGAGCATGGTAGTCGGTGAGCCGGGTACGGTGACGCAGATTACGGATTATTTTACGG
>JAHDCG010000112.1 GCA_020629965.1 Saprospiraceae bacterium
AACGTTTGGTTATTCGGTCAGTTTGGTGGTACGGCAAATCCTTTATTTAAAGGTAGTATTGTTGATTTTACAACGGGAGAGCCTGTTTCTGTTACTCATACTGTCACATTTGAAATGGATATGGCGAATACGAGCATATGCGATGAGTCAGGAAACTTACTTTTTTATACAAATGGTAGATATATTGGTAATGCGGAACACGAAATTATGGAAAACGGCGGTGAGTTAAACAATGAATACTCAATAGGTTCAGACCAATATCTTATACTGAGGCAAGGCATTATTACTATTCCAAAACCCGGTAATCCGGGACATTACTATCTTTTTCACGCAGGTATGATTCCAATTTATCCGGACGGTTCTTTAGATGTGGCTTCTTATCCTTTGTTTAGCAGTACTGTTGATTTTAACGACACTAATTTTCCGCTTGGCAAAGTAGTCGATAAAAATTCAATCATAGTAGAAGATACGTTGAATCTCGGAAAACTCACTATGACTCGCCATGCCAACGGCAGAGATTGGTGGTTGATAACTTCACAATGGAATACCAATCGTTATTATCGTTTTTTGATAAATCCGAACGGTATAGAAAACATAGGCATTCAGGAGGTAGGCACACAAGCTTACGAAGGCGGCGGGCAGGCGGTTTTCTCACCGGACGGTTCGATGTACGCCCACGTTTCTTTAAATACTTTTCAAAACTCTTATGTGAATCTGTATAACTTCGACCGCTGCACCGGTGAATTAAGTAATCACCGACAATATGAATACACCGACGGGGCAAGTGCCGTCGGTTTGGGTTTTTCTCCTAATTCTCGGTATCTTTATTTTAATAATTCTATCAAGATTTTTCAATACGACCTTTTTGCCGACGATGTATGGGCGACAGAACAATTAGTTGCGGAGTACGACGGCTACGAAGAAGAAGTGCTCAATGATGCAAGCGGCGCAACCTTCCACATCCCCACCACTTTCTTCCTCCAACAACTCGGCCCCGACGGAAAAATCTACCTCAACGCCACCAACTCCGTCAGCTCCCTGCACGTCATCGACCAACCCAACGAGGCGGGCGCGGCGTGTAATGTGATACAGCGGGGTTTGGATTTGCCGGCACTCAATCGCTTTTCGCTGCCCAATTTTCCTAACTATCGGCTCGGTCGCTTGGAGGGCAGTCCTTGTGATACTTTGGATTTTACGAGTACGGCGGGGGTGCCGGCATCAGAGGCGGCGGTACGGGTCTATCCCAATCCGAACGAGGGGTATTTTACGGTAGCAAAAAGCAGTCACCGCCTTGCCGTTTTCCGATTGTACAGCACGACCGGGCAGTCGGTACACGAGCAGCCCTGCCCGGGCAGAGAGACGGTCATCACCGCCGCCGATTTACCGAAAGGAGTATATTTCTATCATTTATCCGACGAAGAAGGTATTTTGAAAAGCGGGAAGTTGATAGTGAATTGAGAAGGAAAATTATCAAAAAAGCCGCTGAGAGTTCATTTCTCAGCGGCTTTTTTAGCTGCAATCATCCGTAAAAAATCCTCCCTAACCCCGTGTTCGTTTAACAATTCGATGAACTCTTTGAAATTCTTGTCGATTACCGGATAATCGTTTATTTACTTCCTGTCGCATTCTTTCGAGTTCCGCCATACGTTCGTTTCCCGTTAAAGAAAGCCAATACAGAAGATTGCTGTCGTCTTGTCCTTTTTTGACAATTTTTATCCTCTTTTCCATATTTTTAAATTTAAAGCAAACGGCTGCGTCTATTGCTATAATCTGTTGGTTTCCGGCAGTTATGTTGATTGCGAATTGAAAAGATTTTACGAAGTAAAATCCAAATCATAACCAATCATAAAAATCTTAATAATCAGGTTCAAAAAGAAAAACTATCAAAGTCCGCATTCCCCTACAAAAACGCAATCGCAAACGCAATCACCGACAGCACCATGCCGTACATAAATACCCCGTAGCACCAGCTCAAATAGCGGTATTTTTTCGCCAAAACGATGCCGAGGTAGTACAAATCGCGGGTCATCGTCGAGTAGAGGTAGTCGGTGTCTTTTATCATTTCCATCATGCCTTTGTGAAAATCATCCAACTGCATTTTGTAATAATTTCCGAAAAAAAGCAGATTGCCTTTGCGGTTTTCGATGTCGGCGCGCGATACTTTGCCTTCCGTGATTTTCGGGCGCGTCGAAAGGGTCGCAAAAATGATGGCAATCAAACAGACCGATAGCAGCATAATCGTCGGGATTTGTAACTGCGGGTTTTCGTCAAATCTCGGTACCAACTGCGGCAGCACGATAGAGATGATTATCGCATTGATACTCAACATGATGTTCGCCTTGTTATCGGCAATGCTGCTGAGGTTGACGTGCGTGCGGTAGGTCGTGCGGTACATCGTTTCCACGCCGCGCCCCAGTCTGACCTCACTGAGGTCGATGTTCGGTTTATTCGTTTTGCTTTTGGCGGCGGCGGGTTTCTTTTTCTTTTTGCTTTTGTCCTGTTTGCGCAGGGCTTCCACACTTTCCACCTCTTTGGGGTTCAGTCGCAGTTTTTGTTTTCTCAATTGTTTGATGTGTTTCAGTTTTCTCTTGCCGAACAGCTTTTTGGCGGCTTCCGTATGATAGTCGTGTTGCAACATAAAATCCAACTCAAAATCAATCCACTCCTGCTCGCCCATCAGCATACTGCGGGTCAGCATCAGCTCTTGGCGTACGCGTCCGGTGCGGTCCCAGTAATGCTCGTTGCCGAGGTGAGCGAGGTCGGCATCGCAGACGATTTTTTCGGGCAAATTTTGCGGATTTTGCGGCACTTTGGTCGCCATGATGCAGCCTTCCATCATTTTTACGGCAACTTCCGGGTAGTTGTAATCCCGCAAAAACTCTCGCAGCAAAGTGCAGCTCCGCGCCTCGTGTCCGTCGGGTCCGTCTTGATAGCCCGTGTCGTGAAACCAACCGACCAGCTCCAGCATTTCGCGCTGTTCCGCCGGCAGATTTTCCTCTGCGGCGAGTCGGCGTATCGACTCCGTGACCTGCTCGGTGTGTTGCAGGTCGTGATAGACATACTCCGCTGCGATATGCTCTTTAAAATGTTGCCGGACGAACTTCTTAGCCTCGTCTAATATTTCCCGATTTGATTGCGTCATTGTCAGTAAGGTTGCTCTCTCGGAGGTGTGTCTCCAACCCCCTAACCCCCGGAGCGGGGGGACTTTCTGCGGGCTTGAGTTCACGGTTGAATTCTTTATAATTTTTCCTGTTTATACAAATTACAGGAAAATATAAATCCAATCACACCTCCAAGAACATCGAAAAAGCGCGTACACCGTGCTTTTTCAATTAAAGCGGGAAATTATCATTTTTTCGGCTTACCGAAAAACCTTATCCGAAATACCTTTGCAATGCAGTCAAAAAATCCTGTTTTCTGCCCGCCGAGACCGTAATCACGCTGCCCGTCTCCGTTTCGACGCTGCCGCCTTTGCCGCGATTGTATTTGACGATTAAATCTAAATTGACCGTAAACGAGCGGTGAATGCGCACAAAGTTCGGATGCCGACGCAGCATTTTTTCGACTTCCGCCAGGGTCTTAGACACCAAGACAACTCTGCCATCCGTCTTGAAGATGTTGGTATAGTTGCCTTCGGCGGAAAGCGAAACGATGTCTTTCACTTTTTCAAAATAAATACCCTCCGTGGTCGGCAAGGCGATTTTGCGCTGCGGGCGTTTGATGCGCAATTCGGAAGTCGGGGTGTCACGGCGTAATTTTGTTACTTTCATGATTTTTTAGCTTTGAGAATGAAAAAGGTTTGAGTTGTTGGAATCGTTGGAGTTGTTTGAGTTGTGGTGCGGCTTTTTGCCGTTTGTCATTCAAATATCCGGTTTGCTGTTCCCGTTTGCCAACCGAAATAAAAAATATGTCAGGTTTCTGATTTTTGTATCTTTGTGTCGAAAGCCGCTAAAAGTGCGGCGGGCTGACATTTTTAGTGCGCCGATAGCCGTAATTTTATCGAAAGAAAGCAATCATAAATTCAAAGAATCGAGGTTTAAGGCGGTAGCCGAACTCCCCAACCTCTCAACCTCCAAACGTTTCAACATGCCCAAGACCCCGTCCGAAAAGCTTTTTCGTCTCGTCAAATCTCTCTCCGGGAGTGAAAAGCGATACTTCAAAATCTACATCAATAACAAAGGCGGAAAGGATAATAAATACCTGCAACTCTTCGAGGCCATCGAAGCACAGGATTTATTTAACGAAGAAAAATTGCAGCGCACGGTTTATCCCGGCGGGGCAACGGAGAGCCGAAAATATTCCGAACTGAAAGGCTATTTATACGACTTGGTTTTGCGCAGTTTGCAGGCGTATGACGAGAAATCTTCGGTCGATTACAAACTGAAAAATATGCTGCTCAGTGTGCGGACTTTGTACAAACGCTCGCTCTTCGACGATTGCAAAGAACTGCTGCACAAAGCCAAAAAAACCGCCGCCAAGTACGAAGATTTTAACGCCGCTTTGGAGATTTTGCAATGGGAAAAACAGATTGCCTACGCCGAGACGGACATTGCTTATTTGGATAAAAATCTGTCGCGCATCGCCGAAGCAGAGCGACACATCGTGCGGCAAATTCGCAACTTTTCGGAGTACAAAAATCTCTTTTACCGCCTGCTGACCGAGGTGCGCAAGGATGCGACTTACGATAAAAACAAGGCGGAAAGTTTGGCATTCGTACAGGCGGCAAAGGTGATGTCGAGCGTCGAAAAAGCCAACTCGCACCGCTCGCGGGTGCTGTACTACCGCATCCTGTCGGTGTATTGGTTTGCGGTCAGAAATTTAGAAAAATTTTACGCGGAAAGCTCGGATTTATTGACGCTGATGGAGAGTAAAAAGTATATGATTGCGGAAGATACGGCGGAGTATATTTCGGCTTTGAGTAATCATTTGGTGGCCGCCGGGTCTTTAGAAAAATTTGATGAAGTCGAGCAAAACCTCAATAAATTAAAGGCTATTCGGTCGAATACCATTGATGACGAATTAAAATCCTATCGACAGTATTATCTCGGAAAGTTTACACTTTATATTACATCAGGAAAATTTACAGAGGCTTATTTTGAATTGCAACAGCATCTGAAATCGCGCAATAAATATTCTGATGATTTATTTAACAAAGATGCTTTTTATTACCTGTACTTCACTATTTGTTTCGGCGCAGAACGCTATGAGGAAGCATTGACACATCTTAACGAATGGCTCGGCATGTCGCGCAATGTAGAGCGCAAGGATTTGCAGGGATTAGCAAAAATCCTGAATTTAATCATTCACTATGAAATGCAAAATTCGGAACTGTTGGAGTCGTTGTTGCGGTCGGCTTCCCGTTATTTAAACGAACAAAAAATGATGGCGAAAGCAGAAAAAAAAATCCTGACTGCCTTACGCCGCGCCGTCGATACGGTCGGTCAAAAAGCACTCAGGATTCATTGGCAAGAAGTTTCGGAAGAATACGCGCAACTGTCTCAGGAAGAGACCCAAAGTATCACGCGTTGGTTTCCGATACAAGAATGGATTGATGCCCAAGCATCGGAAAGTTCTTTTGCGGAAATGGTACGCCACAGATTTGAGGATACTATCCGAAAAAAGCACTAAAAATTTTATTGCCGTAACGTTTGGTTATCGAACCGAAATCGGTACGAATATCAATGTTGCCCCAATCAATATAACCCGTACCGCCGGAGCCGCCGGGCATATTCGGTGCCGCGCGCAATCCGCCTTTAACTTCGGCAGCATTGTCGATTTTATTTTGCGCAAATTTTTTGAAGGTGTCTTTCTTTTTCATGACTTTTTGATTTAGAGAATTAAAACAGTGATTTTTCGATACCATAAATATAAGGACTCCGGCGGCAAAACCCAAAACCAAAAAAAGCTAAAAGTCAGATTCCCGAATCCGTTTTCCGCATCCGAAAATCCGACCGCTTTGTCAGCCGCATTGCCGCGCCGGATTTTTAAAACAACTTGGTTTGTCCTTTTCCGGCATCCAATTCAATCGTATCGCCCGGCTTCAAAGCACCTTTTTTCCCGGCGGATTTCTTCGTTTTTTCCTTTTTAACCGTCAAATCATCGACGCTGATAATCTTACTTTCCGTCAGTTTATTCCCGATTGCTTTCCAACCTTTCACGTCGATAAATTCCGCTAAATCCAACTCCGCTTCTTCTTTTTTGCGGTTGACCTTAATGCCGTACTTAATTTTCGGCGACTCCTCCGTGGATATAAAGTAGAGTTTACTCTGTCTGTGGTCGGAAATGAAGGAATACTTCTGCCCGGTTTTCGAGGTTTCGATGTTAAACCGCTTGACCGTCGTCTGTCCTTTTTCGCCTTCCCAATAAATCGCGCTCAGCACCGCCTCCGGGTCGAATTTTTCAATCAACAGCAAATTCGGAATATCATAGCGGTTCGTCAGTTCAAAATCCGTCAACTCGTAAGAGCCGTCTTTATAAACCGCCAAAATTTGGTCGCCCGTGTCGAACTCGCCCAGATATTTACCCCGGTCGTCCGTATTGAGTCGCCCGCTGACCTCGTCCATCGAGATTTTCAGCGCGCCGAGGGTCGAGTTGCCCTGCTCCAGTTGCGTCACTTTGCGTACCGGATATTTGGTCACGATGTTGCCCTGCGAGCCGCGCCCCTTGATGCTCAACTCTCCGAAATCAAAATCGAATTGCTTGACCCGCGCCGTACTCGCCTGCGTCAGTTGCACCGATACCAGCTCGCTTTCGCCGTTCGGATTGGCGGTAAAATACAAAATCTTCGAGCCTTTCGTACCCTTCGTCAGGTCGTATTCTTTTTCACGCGTTATCGCTTTGACGTTGAAGCGTTTGCCCATGGTACGCCCCGTCTTTCCGTCCACGTACATCATATTGTAAGTCGTGCGCTCGTCGCCCTTGTTCCACACCGCCGCGTGGATAATATTTTTTCCGACAAAGGTTTTATCGGACACCCGCACCACCTGAAACACGCCGTCTTTTCTGAAAACAATAATGTCGTCGATGTCCGAGCAGTCACAAATAAACTCGTCTTTTTTCAGCCCCGTCCCGATGAAACCTTCCTTGTAGTTCACGTAAAGTTTGGCGTTATTCGCCACGACCTGCGCCCGCTCGATGGTCTCGAAAGAAGTAATTTCCGTGCGGCGTTCGCGTCCTTTGCCGTAACTTTTCAGCAGATTTTGGAAGTAGTTAATCGTAAACTCCGTGAGGTGCTGCAGGTCGTGTTTGACCTGCGCGAGTTCCGCCTCCAGTTCCGCAATTTTTTCGTCCGCTTTAAAGGCGTTGTATTTTGAAATTCGCTTAATCCGAATTTCCGTCAGGCGCGTGATGTCGTCTTCCGTGAGGTCGCGCAGCAGCTTAATTCGCTTGTCGTTTTTCGCCGCTTTCATGGTCGGCGTGAGGATGTATTTACGCATTTCGGAGTCGATAATCGACACGACCTGCTCCCAGGTTTCCGCCTCTTCTATCTCGTGGTACACGCGATTTTGGATAAATATTTTTTCCAAACTCATAAAGTGCAACCGCTCCTCCAACTCGCCCTGCTTTATCTCCAATTCCTTTTGCAGCAGACCTTTAGTGCGGAAAGTCGAAATTTTCAAAATCTCGTGTACATCCGTAAACAGCGGTTTGTTGTCGATAATGACACAGGCATTCGGCGAAATCGACACCTCACAATTCGTGAAAGCATACAGCGCGTCGATTGTCACGTCGGGCGAAACCCCGTTTGCCAGTTCGACGCGAATCTCCACGTCCGCCGCCGTGATGTCCTCGACTTTTTTAATCTTGATTTTGCCCTTATCGTTGGCTTTCACGATGCTGTCGGCAAGCGAAGTCGTCGTCACGCCGTAGGGCAATTCCGTGATGACCAAAGTGTTTTTGTCGAGGCGCGAAATTTTCGCCCGCACCTTCACCCGACCGCCGCGTTTACCTTTGTTGTATTCCGAAACATCGAGCAAACCGCCCGTCTGAAAGTCGGGATAAATTTTGAACGGCTTGTCCTCCAATATTTTAATCGACGCCTTCAGCAATTCGATAAAATTGTGCGGCAGCACCTTCGTCGAAAGCCCGACCGCGATACCCTCCACACCCTGCGACAGCAGCAACGGAAACTTCACCGGCAGGTTAATCGGCTCTTTTTTCCGCCCGTCGTAAGACACCTGCCACTCCGTCGTCTGCGGATTGAAAACCGTCTCCAGCGCGAACTTAGTCAGACGCGCCTCAATGTAGCGCGAAGCCGCTGCCCGGTCGCCCGTGCGCGAGTCGCCCCAGTTGCCCTGCGGGTCGATGAGCAGGTCTTTTTGCCCGATGTTGACCATAGCATCACCAATCGACGCGTCGCCGTGCGGGTGGTACTGCATCGTCTGTCCGATGACGTTCGCCACCTTATTATACCGCCCGTCGTCCATTTGCTTGAGGGCGTGCAAGATGCGTCGCTGCACGGGTTTCAGACCGTCTTCGAGGGCGGGCACGGCGCGTTCCAAAATAACGTAAGAGGCATAATCCAAAAAATAATCTTTGTACATGCCTTTCAGAGAAATAACATTTTCGTCCGTCACCGTCGCGCTGTGTTCTTTATGTGCTTTTCCGTTGAGGTTCTTATTTTCGCTCATGTAGTTCCGTAAGTTTTTATAACGAGTTTTGCTGCGGGTGCTTTTTAAAACAATTTACCCTTTTGCAGCGCACAAAGATAAGCATTTTCGGCATTTTTAATAAACAAAATGTTTGTATTTTTAGATTATTTTTGACATTTTTTGTTTTGAATTTTTTTTTTTCAAAACGGTTCGGCATCCGTACCGTAGCGTCCCGACTTCAGTCGGGACCTGCTAAAATTGCTCCATTTCAAAATAAATATAACATTTTATTTTATATCTTTCACATTTCGCTTGGAAGTTCGGAAATAAAGCCTACCTTAGTTCTGTAATACATCGGCTGTGAAACATAACCCCTTTATATTTTGAAAAAGTGTTATTTCTCTGTCGATTTCCCAATTATATTCTTTTTAGACTCCCGTTATGAACAGAAAGAAATTTTCAAACTTTTTTTTAATAAGCAAAAACCGACCTTATGAAAAATTATTTTCATTCATTCATTCATTCGCTTGCCTGTCGATAGCAGGGCTTCTTTTGTTCGCGTGTCGAGCGGAGGCACAGATTACGACTTGCAGCCACCCGGCAGCCCCCTTTGTTACTGCCGTCGAAGCTCCGAACCTCGACTGCGAAGCGCTGACTTATCGGCTTTACTTTGAAACCTCTGCGCCCTCCGACGAAATCGGCTTTACGGCAAATTACTTATCGGTGACGGGGCAGTTATCAAGTGACGGTAATGCGGCAAGTATCGACCTCGGTCAGTCTTCCTCTTTGTTCGGCGACATTATTTACGATGTCGAAACGGGAAATTTCAGCATTACCTACTCCGACCCCGCCGTGGCGGATTTTATTCCTGTTTGTAACCAAGGAGGAAATGCAATCGCAGAATACGCTACTATTTATGTCAACGCCCCTCCGGGTACAACTAATCTGAGCCTGACGGTAAATAACGGTGAAACAATTTTTTCCGGCGACAGCGAAATTTGTACTTTTTTCAACAACCCTCCCGTACCTTCTATCGATGTTCCTGCGCTGACTCCTTGCACTGAAAGCGGAGGACTGACATTTGTTACACCTGACTTTGCTAATCCTTCGCTCGTAGGTGTCAATTTAGATTACGAAGGGGCGCAGTCGGTAGAGTTTGCCGTAGAAATCGAGGATGTTTTCGGGAACTTACCGGAACCGCTTTTTGAAATTGCACAATCAGGAGTAGAACTTGATGATTTTGACCTTCTTGAATTACCAAGCGGAGGGCACAGGTTATTTGTCAAACTTGTAAGTTCAACTGCCGGTCCAATAAATGTGACGACGGTTGGAACAATAAATTTAGGACAAACAGAATCCGGTTTAGAAAACGAAGCTGCGCAAGCTAATCTGACCTTTGAGTACATCAAAATAATCAGCGACACAGAATGTTGTACACCACCGATACCCGCTGTATTCTCCGTAGATATCGGAGGAACTCAAATCGGTTGCACCGAAGAAGAAGGCGACTTCACTTTCAGCTATGATTTTTTTCCGGGCAGCGAAAGTCAAAATCCTACAATCGAAGTTTATTTTCCGGCGGGTATTCCGAATGATTACGACCAACTTTTTTTGTCATTTTTGATAGAAACAGAGGGAATGTGGAATTTAACTATCAGTTCATCCGATATTGATTGCCCTGATAATACTGCGTGTCCGTTTCATCCGGAAGGTAACGAAGCAGGTGAATGTTTTGACATAAATCCCGTAGAGGAAGGGTATTTAGTCGATTTAGGTTTTTGCAACCTCGGAGTTGTCGGCGGCGGCGGTTTTGTTATTGACCTAATGCCTGTATCGGGAGACCCGGGTTGCTGCATCGGCAATATCGGTTTTCAGCAGGCTTTTATCGACTTGGCAGGACCGGGTGGCGACTGTGTGCCGAATGTAGAACCCGTAAGCGATGCAAATTTTTGTAAAGAGGACGGTATGATTACGGGTAGTGTCACTTGGTTTAATACTGCCGGTGACAATGCAGGTGTTTCAAATATCGTAATTAATACTCAAATTGGTTCAAATGTGTACACTTCTCCTTCAACGGTTTGTGAGAACGGAACTTATGCACAAAATTATGATATTTCTGACGGTATGCAGGCTATAGTTACTGCAGAACCGATTGATAATGACGCCTATCTTTCAAACGTTACAACCGGTGACCTTGTTGTCATTCGTCAATACATTTTGGATATTGTGGAATTTGAAAATATTTATCAATTTATTGCTGCTGATGCTAACAATAGTAACTCTGTCACTACCGCAGATATGGTAGCAATAAGAAAAGTCATTTTGGATGTGGAAGAAACTTTTCCGGCACCCTCTTGGCGATTTATCGATGCAGCCATAGAATTTTCGGGCGACCCTGCTGATGATTTTGCATCAATCAATACAGAGTACGGCGGATATGACGCTATACAACAAATTGATTTAGACTTTTCCGAATCTGAAAACGAAGCAAATTTTATCGGTATAAAAACCGGAGATGTCAATTTTGGCAATCTAAATTACTGTGAAGGCGGCGGCTTTACCGGCGGTGACGGCGGCGAATTTATTATCGAAATTAACGATATTCAGTCCGAAGATGACGGATACCGCATGACTTTTGACTTAAAGAGTACCGTTGCCCGCACCGGATTTCAAGCAAAACTCGGTTTCGACATTACCGAACTTGCTTACGACTATTTAGAGATAACGAGCGAGTTGGACGAATTTACGGAAGAAAACGAATTTGCGGTTTTTCTGACCAACGAAGGGAAACTCAACTTTCTGTGGATAACTCCCGACGGTCAGGCAAAACCCGTTAATTCGGGTATAAACGATTTCAGAGTGAAATTTCAATCGGATTTAAGTGAAACCGAACTGTTGGATAAACTGACTGCCTCCGAAGGAGAAAGAAGTTACGGGAACCTCAACGAGTCTTTGCTTTATTTACGCGACGAATTTAGAAATGTAGCTTACGATGCGGACGGAAATGAAACCGACATTCGTTTGACAATCGCTCCCCGCGTTATTCGTAAACTATCGGGAGAACCGGAACCGGCTCTTTTTGCGCCCAATCCCTTCGGCAATTCTCTCCGCCTTTCGGATAATACCGCACTGCCCGACGGAGCAATAATAACTTTCTACAACCAATTAGGAAAGAGAATGAACACGGAGCGCGTACATACCTTCAATGTGCCGTTTTTACAAAATACCGAAGCTTGGTCAGCCGGTTTGTACTACTATACGGTAGAGTCCGGCAATCGTCGTTTTTCGGGTAAGTTGGTAAAGATGTAAGTCGATTTATCAAATTATAATTCTTGGTTTTTCATGTGTCGAATACCCGCAAGGTGTATTCGACACATGAATTTTAACTGTATTCTCATGAATTTTTTACGTATTTTAATCTTTTTGCTCGTCATCTATTCCTCCTCCCTCTCCGCATCCGTCATCTACGTGGACAGCACCCAAACGACACAAACACCCGACGGCAGTACGTGGGCTACCGCTTTTTTCGATTTGCAGGATGCCCTGTCCGCAGCACAGTTCGGAGATGAAATATGGACTGCCGCCGGTACTTATTACCCGACGCAGGATGCGACCGACCGCACGGCTTCTTTTGTGTTGCCGAGCGGTGTGCGTATGTTGGGCGGTTTTATCGGTACGGAAACCCTTGCGGAGCAAAGGAATTGGGAAAATAACCTGACGAGTCTGAGCGGGGATATCGACGAAGACCCGACACTGCAAAACTCTTATCATATTTTAGAATTGACCGATACGGACAGCACGACTTTAATCGACGGTTTTATCATTGAAAAAGGGGAAGCAACCGTGGCCTTTCCGGGCGAACAGGCGAACCGACACGGTGCAGCGATTTACCACTTACAAACCCTGCCGCAAACGACATCGGGTTTTACGCTGCGCAACTGTATATTACGCAGACACCGTTCTTTTTCTGAAACTTTCCCACAAACGGCAGCGGGAGGCAGTATATATAACAAAACAAATTCGGGAAATATTTCGATTGAAGTCGATAATTGCACATTTGTCGATATTGACGGCGAGTGGAAAGTGATGTATAATGAAAATGAAGAGGCAGGAGATTCTCTGCTTTTTACATTTAAAAAATTAATAATGCAGGGTAATCAGGATGAATATGGAATTATTATGATGAGTCATCATCAGGCGTATTTAAGCTTTAAATTATTCGAATCTTCTATTTTCAATTATAAGCCTCTCAAGAATTTAATTCAATTAGCCGGTGATAATAATGCTTATAACTTAGATTTCTATGACAGTACAGTAAAAGACAATCTTGCAGTGTTTGACATCGGAGGAAACAGCATTTTATTAAAAAATGAGGGAAGTAATAATAATTTTGACATAAATTGTAAATCTTTAAATTATTTAGATAATGAAATAGGTGGTTTTTTTTTAGGAGGTAATCATGCTAATGCAAATTTCAAAACAGATTCTATTTTAATTTCAAACGGAAAGAAATTATTTTTTTCAATGGGACTTGGAGATACTCTTGATTTGAATGTAAAGAACACAATACTAAGCGGTAATATCGGTTTTAAGTTTTCCATTCAAAATATTATAAAAAAATCTCATTGTGCTTTCCGAAATCTTTTAATAGAAAACGCCGTTATATCAAACAAAACACTATCTGTGGGTTCCAATTCAAATTCTGTGGAGAGTTACTATCTATTAGATAATATTGATTTAAGTAACAATACATTTTCAGGAAGTGCTTACGGAGAAATTGAATTCAAAAATAAATCAAACAAAAGTATATATATAAAAAACAGTACATTTTCCAACAATATTCTAAATTCATTTAGTACAAACTCCTTCCTAAACAGCCATATCCGCATCTTCCCCTCCGACAACTCTTCACAAAACAACATTATTTTAGAAAACTGTATTTTCTCCGAAAAACAAACCGCAAGCCCCGCTTTAGCAACCGCTTTCACCGTCGCACCCTTCCACAATTCCGACTTATTAGACAGCGTACACCACAACCTCACCGTCAATAACTGCATTTTCAACTCCAACTCCGGTGCCCGACACGGCGCGGTTTATCTGCGCAACACCGATGCCGTTTTCAATAACTGCCTTTTCTACGACAACGAAGCCGCAAGCGGACAGGGCAGCAGCGTTGCCGTCGAGCGTATCGACGCTGCCGACAGTACCGCCGTCGTTTTTAATAACTGCACCTTTGCCGACTCCCTCGGTTATGCGGTGTTCAATAATTCTTCGGATTTTACTTTTCGCAACTGCCTCTTCGACTCCGACTCGATACTGCTGACCGCCGACAGCCTCGCGCCGGCGCACAGTACGTTTTTTAATTCCTTGTTTCGCAATCCCGCCTGTCCGCCCGCCGCCGACTCCTGCGTCGCTTCCGTTTTTGCCGCCGACCCGCTTTTTGTCGCCGCCGACACGGGTAATTATGCTTTGTCCGCCTGCTCGCCCGCCTACAATCTCGGCAATCCGGATTTTATCGACACCGACCCGCTGACCGAAGATTTAGCCGGCAACGCCCGCATTGCCGACGGGCTGCCCGAAGCGGGGGCTTACGAAATTCCCGCCCTGTCGGCACAGCTTATCGCCGTCGCGCCCGACACCTGTAACGCACTGCCCGACGGCGGCGTAACGTTGAGCGTCGCGTCCTTTTGCCCGCCGCTGACCTACGCATGGCAAGACGGCGAGAGTCCCGATATATCCGCCGAGGGCTTGGCGGCGGGCAGCTATCAGGTCACCGTCACCGATGCCCGAATGCGCTCGGCTACGGTCGCTTTTGTCATTCCCGACACGCTGCGCTTCACGACGGAAAGCGTCGTCAAGCCCGCCGACTGCGCCCTCTCGCTGCCCGGCAGCATCGACCTTACTTTGAGCGGCGGCACGGCTCCTTATACCTTTGCATGGAACGACGGCGTACAAAGCGAAGACCGCGAAATCCTCGGCGGTATGTACACGGTGACAATCACCGACGAAAACGGCTGCCTCGACAGTTTGTCTTTCGAGTCCGCGCCCGAGGGGGTGCTGAGTGTCGAGTTGGTACTGACTCCGATTATCTGTCACGACGACGCAAACGGCAGTCTGACCCCGAATATCAGCGGCGGCTTCGACCCGCTGACCTACACATGGCAAGACGGCAGTGCCGACTCCGTGCGCGTCGGTCTCGCCCCGGGCGATTATGCGCTCACCGTCAGCGACGACTACGGCTGCACGGGCAGCACCGCCGCCGCCCTCGATAATCCGACCCAAATTATCGCCGCCGTCGAAATCACCAACGCCGCCACCTCGCAAAGCACGGACGGCAGCCTGACCGTCACGACCGTATTCGGCGGCACCGAACCCTACACGCTGCTGTGGGAAACGGGCGAAACCGACCCGACAATCGACAATCTGCCGCCCGACACCTACACCCTTTCCGTCACCGACGCGGCGGGCTGCACCGAGATTTTCGAGTACGTCGTGGACTTCAATACTTCGGTCGCCGAAATATCGGACGGTTTGGAAATAATGCCCAACCCCGTCGGCATCGCCAAAACGCTGTACGTGGGCAGCGACCGCCCGTGCCGTTTGCAGTGGCGCGACCTCGAAGGCAGGTTGGTCGGCTTTCCGGGCGCGCAGAAGGAAAGACATCGGGTAAAAGTGCCGCAGGCGGCGGGTGTTTATCTGTTGGAAATGCACTATGAAGACGGGACAGTGACGACGCGGCGGATTGTGGTACAGTAGGTCGATGTACGAATTATGATGTACGAGTTGCGATGTACGATGTACGAATTACGATGTACGAGAGTTGAAGCTTTCGCTTTTGCTTTTTCATTTGGAAATGAACGATAAGTTTTTTCTTTGAGAGAATTTTTTGGGGTTGTTTTGCCCGCACCGTAGCATCAACCGATGTACGAATTACGATGTACGATGTACAAGAGTCGAAGCTGTCGCTTTAATATTTTTGCGCGACTGAACGGAAATATTTTTCTCGGAGAGATTGCTTCGGAGTTGTTTTTCCCGCACCGTAGCATCGACTTTAGTCGATAAGCTAAGTCGATGTACAAACCGGGTGCATTCACGCAAAAAAAAATCCGGTACGCAAATACATGCACACCGGACCGGGGAGTAAAATAATTTTGAATTTTAAAATCGGGACAGTCAGGTTAAATTTAAACACGGTCATTTGCAACCGAGTTACTGCTTGTCCGCGCGAGCTGCCAGCTCTTCGATAATTGCAATGGCACCGCCGCCTAACAAAAATGCACCGAGTGCCAAGTTAAATAATACGAACATAGCTAATCAATTTTAGACTCCGTCGCTGCCCGTGGGTCGCGCCGAAACCGGTGATAAAATAAAGCAAAAGAGTAGTTGTCTTTTTATACTAAACTGTTTGCTTCCCGCTTTTTAAAGCCGGGAAAGATTGCTGTGTTCATGGGATGATAAATCGTAAAAAAAGGAGTTTCGGGGATTAGGGTTTCAAAAAAAACTTGTGTGTTAAAAATAGTGTCTCATAATCGAGGGGGTAAAATTTTCATTCTACATTATCAATTATTATAATGTATAGTAAGCAAACACCTTGCCGGAAAATTTAATATGTGTTGATTGAGATTTTAGATGTTAGACTTTAGATTTTAGACTCCCGTCTTGACTTGTTCACTTCATCGACTGCAATGAAAAATGCGCCGCCGAAACCAATAGTCTCGACGGCGCATTTTTATTGTCCGATAATTAAATCAAAAAGTAATATGCGAATTTGACTGAAAGTACAAGGCATTCGAAAAATGCCCCGTACTCGTTGTATTTTCCTTATCGAATAACCGACACATTTCCCTGTCGATAAATCTCGTTGCCGTCCGTGCAGCGCACCCGCAGGTAGTAGCCGTACACATCCGGGCAGACCAAATCGCCGTTGTGCGTGCCGTCCCAACCCTCTTCGAGGCTGTTACTTTCATAGACTTTTTCGCCCCAACGGTTGTAGATGGTGAAAAATACTTCGTCTAAAGACAAGCCTTCTACGAAAAGTACGTCGTTCAGTCCATCGTCGTTCGGCGTGAAGGCGTTGGGGAAATAGAGAAATTGCTCGCAGTTGGTTTCTACCGTGACGCGCACACTCATCGTGCCGGTGCAGCCCGTTTCGTCCGTGATCGAGACAATAAACGAGGTCGTTTCGCCGGGTGTCGCAATCGGGTCGGAGATACCGGGATTGTCTAACAGGTCGCCGTTGTCCCATTCGTAGGTAAAGCGGTCGTCCTGCGTGACGGTGAGTTGTGATTGGTCGCCGAGCAAAATTGTATCGGGTTCGGCGTTGATTTCCAAATTTTCCGTCACGTCGTTTGCGGTAACAAAAAGGGTATCGGTCAGCGAGCAGTTAAACTGATTAGTGACCGTTCCGACGTAAAAATCGTCTTCAAAAATCACGTCGTCGAGCGGATTGTCGTCGTTTTGCCAAGTAACGGTCAGCCCGTCGGGCAGGTCGATTTCCGGGCTTTCTCCTTCACAAACGGACTGCTCCGCGCCGAAATCAAATTCGACGGGATAAGCACCGACGGTGATGCTTTCGACCAGCGGACAGCCGAATTCATCTAAAATTTCCACAAAATACTGCGTCGGCGTTAAGGTCACGGGAAAGTTAAAAACCGCTTCGTTACTCAACACATTGTCGAAATTTTCGTCGCTCGACCAAGTATAAGTCACTCCGCCGGTCGTCGTCGCATCGGCAGTACCGTTGCCTTCTTCGCAATTTTCTACATCGACGAGATTTGGAGGACTCAGCAGACTTTCAGGCACGACGAGTTCTACAAAACTTTCCTCTGTACAACCCGTTTCCGCGTCCGTAATTGTTACCGTAAATACCGTAGTTTCCGTCACCGTCGCGGTCGGGTTCGGGCTGTTCGGGTCGTCCAAATTGCCGGCGGGCGACCACTCGTAGGTAAAATCCGGATTGGCTCCCGGAAAAAGCGATACCGCTCCCCCGCCGTCACAATCGACTGCCTGTGCCGTCGGTGTTTGCGGTAAAAAGGGCATGACCTCGACTGTTTGCGTCGTTTCCAAAACGCAACCGTCGCCGTAATCCACCGTTAGTACCACGTCGATATCGCCTGCCTCATTAAAATCTACGGCGGGATTTTCCGCAGCATTCATTTCTCCGTCAATTATCCAAGAGAAGTCGAGAATATCGTCCGGATTGCTCGACGTATTCGTAAAAGTCACCGTGTAACCGTCTTCACAATCCACCTCGAAAGTAAAATCGGGCGTTTGCGGTTCCGCGACTTCGACCTCGATAAAAAGCGTGTCCGCACAACCGACCGTCGGAATTAACGCCACTTGATAAACGCCCGCTTCCCCAAAGTCGTAATCGACCGCGCTGCCGCCCGAGACCGTTTCACCGTCGGGAAAGTCAAAAACGTAATCGTAATTGTCCGCTGACTCATTATCATTTAAAAACTCTACGGAAGTCGCAGCGCAATCTTGATTTTGCGACAGCAAAGCCGGGTCGGGCATGATTTGCGTGTCCGTTACCGTAATTTCTACTTCTTGCGCAATGCTGCAACCCGTCTCGTTAGTTATCGTCACCGTCGCCGTGAAAATTCCGGGTGTCGAAGTGTTTACCGTCGGATTGGCAATGTCCGTCGCGCCGATGAATAAATCTGCGGGCGTCCATGCGTAAGTCACGTCCTGCTCGCTGCTTGCCGTTGCGGTCAGTTCCTCACCGAGGCATTCCTGCAATTCCGTCGGCACTTCCGCTTCCAATATTTCTGCGGTGAAAGTTTGCTCTAAAGTATCGGTACAGCCCGCCGCACTTTCGACAATTTGCGTGACCGTGACCGACTCGCCCGTTTCGATTTCGAGCGTAAAATCTTCGGAAAATTCGCCGTTTTCCGTGATAAATGTACTCGTCAAACCGTCTTCCGCGCCCGAGGTGACATCGAGCGAGACCGTCGTTCCCTCACAGTCGGCGGGCGTAATTTCAAAAGCCGCCGTGACATTGTCTTCCGTCGCAATATCAACGCTCGCCGTGCTTACGCAACTGTTGGCGTCCGTGATGGTCACCGTATTCGTTCCCGCCGGCAGGTTAACAGCCGTTGCCGTCATTTCGCCGTTGCTCCAAAGATAGGTCAGCGGTTCTGCGGCATTGCCGTCCGCGATTGCGGTCGCGCTGCCGTCCGCTGCGTCGTTGCAGCTTACGTTATTGATTTCATTTATTTGTGCCGTAAAAGCCGACTCTTCCGGAACGGAAACGACCGACTCGGCGGCACAGCCCTGTGCATCTGTGACCGTGACCGCATAATCGCCCGCCGCCAAGCCGCTGACCGTGCCCGATTCGGGATTGCCGATACCGTTTTGGTAAGTAAAAGTGTACGGCTCGATGCCGCCGGTCGGGGTCAGAGTGAAGCTGCCCGTGCTTGTCTCACCGCAGTCGGTCGGGGTAATTTCGGTCGAAATCTCCACCTGTGTGCCCGCACCGACATCGACGCTGCTCACGGCAATACAGCCGTTGGCATCCGTAACCGTCACCGTGTGCGTACCGGCGGAAAGTGCGGTTGCGGTAGCCGTCATTTCGCCGTTATCCCAAAGATAGGTAACGGGTTGCGCCGCGTTGCCGCCGACCGTAACGGTCGCGCTGCCGTCGGTATCCTCCGCGCAGATGATGCCGTTGACGACTTGCGTTTGCGCGTCAAACTCCGCAATTTGGTCAACGGTAATCGTCGTCACCGTCGTACAGCCCTGCGCGTCCCCGACCGTGACGTTATAATTTCCCGCCGGCAAATCATTCACCTGCCCCGACATCGCATCGCCGATGCCGTTTTCGTAAATGAAAAAGTAAGGTGCCATACCGCCCGAGGGGCTGATGGTAAAACTGCCGGTACCCGTGTCGCCGCAGAGCGAAGCGGTCGTTTCGGTCGAGACCTCGATCTGGATGCCGGCGGCTACCGTCACGCTTTGTACACCCGTGCAGCCGTTGACATCCGTGACCGTCACGCCGTAAGTGCCGGGGGCTAAGTCGCTGATGGTGTCGTCATTGCTGCCCGTTTCCCACTGAATGGTGTAGGGTGCTGCGCCGCCGCCGGGTGTCACCGTTGCCGCGCCGTCGTTGTCGCCCGCGCAGGTTTCGTTTTCGCCGGAGACGGTGAGTGCCAACTGCGAAACTTCGCCGACCGTGATGCTTTCCGTGTCGCTGCAACCGTTAGCGTCCTGTACCGTGACGGAATAAGTCGTACCGGCTTGCAGATTTGTAATCTCATTTCCGGTCGCGCCGGTATTCCATAAAATGGTGTAGGGCGAGCCGTTTTGAAAAGGAGTACCGCCCGTGATTCCTACGGTTGCGCTGACATCCGCGTCGTTTTCGCAGTCGCCGGTCAGAGTAATTTCCGCTTCCAAAGCGTCGGGCGCGGAGACCGTGCCGCAGGCCTCGGCGGTACAGCCGTTGCCGTCGGTAACGGTGACGCAGTAAGTGCCGACGGGCAAAGGAAAGGCAACGCTGCCCGTCATGCCGGTATTCCACTGATAGCTAATCGGAGCGGTGCCGCCGGTGACAACAGCTTCCGCACTCGCATCGCAAAAGTCGTTGCA
>JAHDCG010000252.1 GCA_020629965.1 Saprospiraceae bacterium
ACTTTTGGAAGTGCCCCGTACTCGACATTATCTTTTAATTTACAGTTACTTTTGAATTTCCTCATCGGCGAGACCGAAGCCTTTGTTTTCGCGTTCGTTGAGGTCAAAATCGCTTTCGCCTTCTTTGCGGTCTTCCGCGCCGTGTGTCAGGCGTTTCAGCGGCTTCAATGCCAATAAGACAATACCGCCCACTATGGTGCAGAAAACGGCGATGCCGGTGAAAATTTGAAATTCGCCCGCCTGTTCGGAGTATTGACCGATGAGACCGGCAGCTTTATTACCGATGCCCGTGGCGGCAAAATACGCGCCCATCATCAGAGAGGCGTATTTGACGGGAGCCAATTTTGTGATAAAAGACAACGCAACCGGCGAGGCGCATAACTCGCCTACGGTGTGAAAAAGGTAAGCCAAAACCAGCCAAATCATTGCCGATTTTTGCACGACGTCTTCGCCGTTCATGACGACTTCCGTACTCGCTTTGCTCATAAAAAGAAAACCCCAGCCCATAATAATGACACCAATCGCCATTTTGAAAAGAGAAGAACCCTCTTTTCCGCTGCGTTTCCACCAAATCCAAAACGATGCAATGGGCGCACCTAAGGTGATGATAAAAAATGCGTTGACGGATTGAAACCATGATGCCGGCACCATGAAACTGCCGAGAGAAAGGTCGGTTTTTTGGTCGGCGTAGAGATTTAATAAACCGCCCGCTTGCTCGAAGGCTCCCCAAAAAACGACAATCAAAAAGAAGGAAAGAAACATCACCAGCATCCGGTCTTTTTCCACTTTGGTCAAAGGGCGATTGTACGCCGCCGCATCGGGATTGTCTGCCGTACCGATAAATTCACCGACTCCGACGAGGTGCTTTTGTCCCCACATATAAACCAACTGACCGAGTACCATGCCGATACCCGCCAAACCGAAACCGTAGTGCCAGCCATGTACCTCACCGACGTAACCGACTACCAAAGCAGACAAAAACGCTCCGATATTGATACCGATGTAAAAAATGGTAAAGGCACTGTCGCGGCGGTCGTCGCCGGGCGCATACAAGCCGCCGACCATGGTAGAAATGTTGGGTTTTAGGCAACCGACCCCTGCGATAATCAGACCGAGGCCGGTGTAAAATGCCCACTCTTGCTGCACCGCCAAAATGAGGTGACCGAAGCAGAGCAAAGCCCCGCCGAGCATCACGGTTTTCTTTTGCCCTAACATCCTGTCCGCCAAAATGCCGCCGGGAATGGATGCCACGTAAACCAACATTGTGTAAGTGCCGTAAAGTGCCAAAGCCTCGGCATTAGTCCATCCGTAGCCGGGGTTATCGCCCGTTACCGCCGAAACGAGAAACAAGACCAAAATCGCCCGCATCCCGTAGTAGCTGAATCTTTCCCAAAGTTCCGTAAAAAAAAGAACATACAAACCGACGGGATGCCCCCCGATTTCCTTTCGCTGAATCGCTTGTGCCATAATATTTTTTGTTGTGAAAATTTCTCTTGAACGCTCTCGCTTTCGGTCGCTCTGCACCGAATTTCAAAATGCGCCCCAAAATAGTGTAATTTATTTAAAAACAAAGAAGGATTGGGGGAAAGTTGGTTTGGTTAGACTTGTTTGAGTGGTTGGAGTTGTTTGAGTAGTAGCGGAAACCTTAGTTTTTTTGCCGTTTTTTAAGGGAGGAAATTCGGTAATTTTTCTGTCGTAAGGAAGATGAGAACGGAGTCTGAGTCACACGGATTTTACGAAGCAAGATAAAATTATAACTCTTACATAATCAGCGGCTTCAACCCCCTAACCCCCGAATCGGGGGAACTTTCTCCGGGTTTGGGCTTACGGTAAATCTTGAATTTTGCGGTACTCTCAAAAAGCATCCGACAACAATCATAAAAAGTCATAATCCAATACAGCGAAAATCATAAAGAATCATAAAAAATCAGCGTAAAAAACTCCTCCTCATCAGCACCGGCAGCAAAAACAACACAAAACACAGCAAAATCCCCCATACATTCGCCGCCAACAACACACTATACCGCCCCTCCGTAAAAACCAAACCCGGCGGAAAAACCCCGACCGCTACCGCAATTCCAATCACAATCCCCGCACCGACCGCCAAAAAATAAGACAGCGGCGGCGCATCGACCTTCCACAGCAAAAAGACGGGAGCCAAACCCATCACCATCGTTCCGCTCACCGTCGTCGCCGACAAAATTTCCGGGTTCATAAAAATCGGCAGCGTACCGAGCAGCGTCAGCAGCACCATCATCCAACGTCCGCGCGTGACGGTTTGCAGTTTTATATTACCCAAGTCAATGACCACCAACTTCGCAAAAGAAGAAAACGCCGAGTCTAATGTCGAAGCCGCCGAAGTCACCATAATAAAATTCATCGCCAACATCACCGCCGTGCCCAGCACCTTGCCGACCTCGACCGCCGCCTGCCCCTCCATGCCCTGAAAGCGCGCAAAAACACCCACAAAACTAAACGTCACCAAACAACCGAAACCAATCACCGCCGCCAAAATGAAACTGCGCAAAGTCGTTTTCGGCGCAGAAATAAACCCCCGGTCCGTCATCACCGAGTCGTGAAAAGGGTAGCTGAAAATCTGAATAAACGCCGCGAACAGCAAATTTAAACCGCCCGCCCAAGTCCACACGCCCGAGGTCAAATACTCCCCGACTTGCTCATTCCCCGCCGGCAACATCAAGCCCAAAATGATAAACAGCAGCACCCCGAAAAGCACCATTTGTATCGCATCCGTCAGCAGCGAACTCCGCAAGCCGCCCTTCAAAGTGTACGCCAAAGTCAAGCCCGTAAACACCAAAATCGAAGCGTAATAAGGCGTAGTACCCGCCGCACCGAAGTAACTGCCGATAACCATCGTATTCGACCACACCTCATTAAACAAACGAAAAGCAATCAAAATCGAAAATATCACCACCGCCGTGCGCCCGAATTTCGACTGCAAAAAATGATGAATACTCGTAAATCCGCCCCGCGTCCGCAGTTGATAAATGACCACGCCCGCCACCAAAAACGACAGATAATACACCGCATACGCCACCCCGCCGACGATGCCGAACTCCAGTCCTAAATTCGCCGCATTTGTAATTGACTTCGCAAAAATCCAAGAGATAATCAGACTCGCGGTCAGCATAAACAGCCCCGGTTGCTTTCCCTTTTCATCCGTCGCCGCAAAAAACTCGGAAGCGGTTTTCGACAACGGCGTGATGAAGAAAAA
>JAHDCG010000113.1:0-3397 GCA_020629965.1 Saprospiraceae bacterium
CCCCGGCGTAACGCGCAAAATATCGCTGCGCTATTCGGTCAAATATCCGAAGGACAGGCGGGTGATTTTGGAATGAAAAAAAAGCGGGGAAAGAGAACCTTCGGTTTCTTTCCCCGCTTTTTTGTTGAATCGTTGAGCTGTTGAATTGTTGAGCACCCTGTACTATCGGGTCAGTGGTTTAATCTTCAAAAATGCTCGATTTTTCTTGCGGCTATCGAAAGCCTTTTCATCGAAGCTTGGTTTTCGCGGTATTTGCCCTCAACAATTCAACGATTCAACAATTCAACACCCTTGCGCTGCGCATGACGGCATTTCGGCGCTGCAAACCTACCCGACGCCGGCATCGTCAGTGTACTCGCGCCGCGCATCCGGTCGCGGAGGTCACGCAATTCCGGGTATTCGTAGAGCATCTGAATTTTGCGGTCTTTAATGCTGTTGCCCGTCGGTTCTTGGTCTAAAGCGACAAAGTAAGTCAGCACTTCCGCAAAATCTTCGGCAGGATTTGTCGCTGAATAATCCGACCAAAAACGGTCTTGGTACTTCAGGTAAAAATCGTAATTGGCATCCGGGTCGCCTTCCGTGCCGGCGTGTTCGTCGGCGATGTCTTCCCAAAAACGCTCGTAAAACTCGTCGATGTAGCTCGTTTCAAAAGCACAACCTTCGCCGGTATCGTAGTTTTGGCAGTTGCCGGCATTTGGGTCGAGTTGCTCATCGTTGAGTGACAAAATGTGACCGTATTCGTGGATGAGCGTGTGGACGAATTCCCCATCCTTGCTCATCGTACTTTCGTCCGGGTAGGCCTGACGGATGTCTAAGGCAAACATCCAATCCTGCAAATTGTCGGTCAAATTGTACACGTAGCCCGCCAATCCGTTGTCGCCGTCAAAGACTTCAAAAGCGTATAAGTGACGCAAACGCTCGTTTGGAATCATATCCGTGACAAAATCCCACATCTCTTCGTGTTTGCGGGGGTCTTGCATCCAAGCGTCGCCGCGGTCTTCTTTTTCTACTAAGCTCAACTGTCGGTCAAAAGCGCGGTAAACGGCAATGCCGCCGTCGCCCGAAAGTTCTACGGAAATCTCTCCGTTATTACCGGCACCGCTGCCGTCATTATCGTCATCGTCGTCATCGTCAAAATCGTCGTCGCCAAAGTCATCATCACCGCCGTTGTCGGGGGTTTCGATCGGCGCAAAATCGTCTTCGTAAAATTCATTTTCGCAGGCAGCAAAAGTAAAAAAGAGGACAAAAACTAAGATCCAAGCGGAAGAAAAACGTGGGTACATCATGAGTTACAATTTTTGTTTCGAGAAGGATAAAAACATCCGCAGGGCGCCTCTGCTTTGGTTTTAACTTAAAATCTCGCGGTGATGAAATAAGAAAGCGTGTGCGGCTTTCGTGAAAAATTATTGTAACTGTTTTTCGATATTTGTTGTCTTTGAAAGGTGAATGTTGTCGTATTTGTATTCAGGACAAACGGGGGCAAGAGAACCCCTACGGGGTTTACGATTTACGATGTACGATTTACGAGGGGCTTGGGGGATTTACGAATTACGATTTACGATTTACGAGGGGTTTGGGGGATTTACGAATTACGATGTACGATTTACGAGGGGCTTTCGTCATTTTTGGAATACAAGGAATTGATAATGAGTTTGTTATTTGTTATTTTGGACTGTATTTATTTATAAAAATTCTATGTTTTTTACGAAGCGATTTAACTTTTACTCTTCACCGGGCGATAATTTTAGTTGATAAAGGCAATAACCGTAGCATCGACTTCAGTCGAAAGGCTGTTTTGATTTTTAGCTTATCGACTGAAGTCGATGCTACGGGACAGGCAAAAAAAAAGACCCTCACCCGGCAAAAAAACCGAATGAGAGTCTTCTTTCATGCAAAATCAAAAAGCCAAGCAGCACAGAAGCCGCAACTCCTCGACCACCCGACTTCTCAACCTACCTAACCACCACAAATTTCTTCATCAGACGGCTGTCTTCCGAAATAACCTGCAGCATGTAAATACCCGGGTGGAAATCACTGACGCGCAAACGCACAGTCTGCGTACCTTCCACACCTGCGGCAACGGTGCGCGAAACAACCTTACCCGTCAAATCCGTCACAATCATTTCCACATCCGCCGTTTTGCTGACATCGTAAGTCACGTTCAGTACTTCGCTCGTCGGGTTCGGGAAGGCGTTCAACTTCATGACCGCCGGCGTCAGGTCTGCCTCGTTGCGGAAACTTTCGTCGATAACCGTGTCTTCCGCTGTTTCGGTTTCGCCGCCCGTACGTGTGCCGCCGTTGGTACAGCCCGTCAAGACTACATCGTCAACGTAAACGCGGTCGTTATTCACGCTCGCGTCGCATTGCAAACGGAAGCGGGTATTCGAAGTAAAATTGCCGGTCATGGTCACCGACTCGAATTGACGTTGGTTGTTGTTAAAGTCCGTACCGCGCGCCCAAGTCGCTACCGTCGTGTAAGAAGCACCGCCGTCGGTACTGACGCGCAGCCACAGGTCTTCGCCGTTTTCCATTCCTACGGGCAAAAAGTTGAAATCAATCGTCACTTCTTCAAAGCCCGTGAGGTTCAGATTATCGGTCGTCATGGCAGAGGCCGCGCCGCTGTTATCGCGCAGACGCACACATAAATTGCCGCTGTTGGCATATTGCGCATCGTTGCTGCTGCGACGACAGTCCGAGCCGCCGTCATTCCAAATGCCCCACACGTTGAAGTCTTCGCTGTCGATATTTACATCCGCGCAGCCCGTGTTGCAAGGCTGACAGTCGCCGCCGCAGTCCACACCGGTTTCGTTGCCGTTTTGAATACCGTCGTTACAAGTCGGTGCGGGCGGTGCGTCATTAAGACAGAAATCCGTGCTTTCCGTCGTGCCGAAGCTGCCGCCGGAAGCCAAGACATTGCCTGCCGCATCGGTCAGACTGTAAGAGCCGTTGCCGTAAGCGCAGCAAATACCGTCGCCGTAGCTGTCGTTAATGGTAAAGGTGTAGCAGCCGTCGGGCAGACATAAATCATCGCCGACCGAAGAGCCGCTCGGCTGACCGCCGTAGCTGTCGCCGCTGCCGACCGTCGTGCCGTCAGCATCGGTAATTGTCCAGCTCGTCTCTTGCGGGTAGTTGTCCAAAGTGATGCTGAGATTAACTTCCGTACCGTTGCAACCGGTGTTACACGGCTGACAGTCACCGCCGCAATCTACGCCGGTCTCATTACCGTTTTGAATGCCGTCGTCGCAAGTCGCGCAGGCATTACAGTCACCGCCGCAATCCACGCCGGTTTCGTTGCCGTTTTGAATGCCGTCGTCGCAAGTCGCGCAGGCATTACAGTCACCACCGCAATCCACGCCGGTTTCGTTGCCGTTTTGAATGCCGTCGTCACAAGTCGCGC
>JAHDCG010000113.1:3497-14479 GCA_020629965.1 Saprospiraceae bacterium
CCGCAATCCACGCCGGTTTCGTTGCCGTTTTGAATGCCGTCGTCACAAGTCGCGCAGGCATTACAGTCACCGCCGCAATCCACGCCGGTTTCATTGCCGTTTTGAATGCCGTCGTCGCAGGTCGGCGTCGGCTCATTATTGCCGACACAGAAGTTGCCGGTCTCGCTGTTGCCGAAGCTGCCGCCGGAGACTAAAGTACCGCCGTTTGCATCGGTCACGCTGTATGCGCCGTTGCCGTATTGGCAGCAAATACCGTCGCCGTAAGCGTCATTGATGGTAAAATCGTAGCAGCCGTCAGGCAGGCAAAAAGTCTCCGAAACTGTGGAGCCGTCGGGCTGTGCGCCGTAGGTGCCGCCGCTGCCTACGGTCGCGCCGTTGGCGTCGGTGAGCGTCCAAGAAGTTTCTTCCGGGTAGTTGTCTAAGGTGATGCTGACCGTGACTTCGGTGCCTTCGCAGACCGGGCAGGCAGCGCAGTCTCCGCCGCAGTCGATGCCGGTTTCGTTACCGTTTTGAATGCCGTCGTCGCAAGTCGGCTCGGCGGGTGCACCGCATTTGTTGCTGTTAGCCAATGCAGCGCGGAAACCGCCCGCATCGAAGAGGGCACGCATCCGAGTTTTTTGCCCTGCCGTAAAAAGGTTCATGCAGGAGTCGTCGGAGTAGTCCATGTAATTTTGCACCATATCCGTGCTGTTACAGGATACGTGACCCGTCGCGCAGCCGTAGTTGGGTGCATCCGAGGTCGGCGTATCCGTGACAAAGTCATCGGCGTTGCAGTTACCGTCACCCCAGATGTGGCGCAGGTTGAGGTAGTGACCGACTTCATGCGTCAGCGTGCGACCGCCGTTAAAAGGAGCCTGCGCCGTACCGATGGTACCGGTGTATTGGTAGCCGTTGACAACGCCGTCGGTAGCGGGTGAGCCGCCCGGAAATTGTGCGTAGCCCAAAATGCCGCCGCCGATGTTGCAGACCCAGATGTTGAGGTAATCGTTCGCCGGCCAAGCGTCTTTACCGCCCTGCGAGTCGAATTTTACGGCATCGTTGGTACCGAAACCGTTGACGTTGGTCGGGGTGCGGGTGATACCGTTGGTGGGGTTGCCGTCGGGGTCGATGGTCGCCATGCAAAACTCGATTTCGGAGTCGGCCGCCTGTGACCAGGTGTTGTCCGCATCGCCGTTCAGACGACGAAAGTCATCGTTCAAAACCTGCATTTGCGTCGCGATTTGAGCGTCGCTGATGTTTTCCGTCGCAGTGCGATACACGACGTGAAAAACCACGGGGATAGTCACCGTACCGTCGATTTTCGTAGCTGATGCCTGATAGGCTTCGACGTGTTTCTCGATGGCTTCCATTTTCGCCGCGCGTTTGGGGTCTTGCTGCTGTTGCATTTCAAGATAGTCCATTGCACCGCAGTTGCGGGTTTGCGCGTTCAAATCTGTGCCGAATAAAGACAGCACGCAACACGCTAAAAGTGTGTAAATCAGTTTCATAAATTAAATAAGTTTTGAGAAGTGATTAAATTTAATTTCGGATAAGTCATCGCATAATTCGAAAAATACACGGATGATTTTATCGCTTTGTGAAAGGGATAAAAGTATCGGGCAAAGGACGCAGGTCGGCGTCTTTTGCAAAAAGGTTCTTTGTCGGTGAAGGAGTCTATTTTTTTTTCGGGTAAAAATTAAAAAGGAGAAAAAGCAAAAACGGCGGGCGGAAGGCGTCTGTCGATTATCGGTTGACACGACGGCATTCTTTACCCGTGATTCGGCGTTTTTTAAATTCAGAAAAGCAATAATGAATGATATGCCGTAATGATGTGACGGGAGAGAGAAATGTTTGGAAGAAGTTAATTTATTTTTAGGGAAGGTTAAAATTTTTGGTTTTACGGGAGAGAATGCGGGGGCATTTTGGGTGTGCTTTGCACTTTTTTTCTAAAGATATTTTGTGATTTTTGTAAGCAATAAAGTACAAGGCACTTTGGAAGTGCCCCGTACTTCAAGCAGTCCGAAAAACTTTATAAGTAAAAACAAAATGTAAAATCTACCCGCTCCCCCGCCGGACTTTCCGCCCGATTTCCCCTACTTTTGATTTGTGAAACGGCGGTTTTCTCAATCGCAAAATCTTACTTTCCTACACCGTTTTAAACCAAATAATATCATGGCAACTATTACTTTTGAATTGGATGAACTGCGCGATTTAGAACTGCTGCAACTCATCGCACAGCGCATGGGCGCACGGGTCATCGACCGACCGCTACCGCGCAAAAAACGCCCGACGGGTCGCCGCATTAAGACGCCGCCGCCCTACCGCAGTGAGCAGGTGCAGGAGAATATTTTTGAGTTTGAAGTGGTGAGAGAAGAGGGTTGAGAGATAGAGAGGTTGAGAGGTTGAAAAGTCGGGAGGTTACGCCGCGAATTGGGCTTACTTTGCGTTCTCTTCTTGTTTTTTATCACAAAATGAATCCTTAAAAATTAAATATGATAAACAGATTGTCTTTTTTCGCAGCCCTTTTTCTGCTGTTTTTTTCTTTTTCCTGCACCGATTTATCCGAAGACGAGGTCGTCATTGTGACGCCCGAACCGGAGCCGTTTTTCTTCTTTTCCGCCGACATCGACAGCGAGGAGTTGAACTATGAAATCAGAGAAGTCTCGATGTTTGAACCCGGTGTTTTTCACAGCAACGACAGCCTCGAAATCGAAGGCGGCTGCCGCTTTGACTACGGCGCGACTATCGGCAAAACCTCCGACCAAATCAAACCAAGCTTCGAGTTGCAAAACTTTTACAACGGCGACTGCGACGGGGAAGCGGCGGTTTTCAATCAGCTCTTTTTCTCCGATGAAACAGAATATTTCAGTACGACCGACCCGACTTCCGACCGCTCGGTCATCATCTCGGTCGAGTACCCGGACGGTTTGTACTCTTCGCAATTCGGTCCGAATGAATTATCGGAATTTCGCCTTGTAGGTACTTTAGAAAATAACGTCGGCGATGATAAATTTCAGGTTATCACGGCGCGTTTTAACTGCACTCTGTACAAACAGGACAACCCCGACGACCGAAAGCTGCTGCAAAACGGCGAGTTTAAATCGACGGTGGCGGCGGTGAGTAATTGAAAAAAAGCGGGTGAAAAATCAGGCAATTTTCACCCGCTTTTTTGTTTTTATTTGCAACGCAAAATCAAATTTTTGTTGCTGACCGAAAGGGTTTATCACTTTTTTTGTGATAAACCCTTTAGCTTTTTTACAATTCTGTCCTTGGCAGGTTACTACTTCCCCGCCTTTATCACATAAAAAAGCAAACCCAACCAAATCGCCAAAAGAACGCCTACGACTCCGTAAGGAAAACCTTCGCCTGCGCTGATGACGGTGATGTAAGAGGACGGGCTGCCGGCTGCGGTGTGCAGTTCGTCGCTGATTTCGTCGCTGTTGTAATAGTAGCCTTGAAACGGGCCTTTTACGGTGTAGTCTTCCGGATTTTGCAAAAATTCCATGGCGAGTTCCGTTTCGTCTTTCTCGAACAAGCCGAGAATTTTGTCGTAAATCTCTCCTTCCGTGACGCGCAGCATCAGCTTGGTTTCTTCGTCGAGCGAAAAGGAAGCGGTCGATTGTATAGGAATAAAAAACGCGTCGGGCTTCTTTTTACCGGAGGCATATTGATTTTCCAAATAAATCGCATTCGCCAATTCGATTTTACTGTCCGTTATCTCCAAATTATTGTTTTTCGGTCGCTCTTTGGCGTACTCCTCATAGCTGACGGTGAGCGTTTCCCGATTTTCGACAAAGTCCACGCCGAATATCATTAAACGAAAACCGAGGAGGACTAAGCCGATGATTGCGTAAGTGCGGTAGTTGTTTTTCTTTTCCATGTTGTTGGTTTTTGTTTATCAATGAATAAACTCCGATGCCGAAGGTAAAATAAATTGTCGGGTTTGAACAAAGAACGGCGGATAAATCACGCCTTCGTTGACTCATCCGCCGTTTTATTCAATCGTGCGATTATCGTTTTAGTCTCAAAACGTCAACTTCCCAAACCTGAATTTCTTCTTCCATTCCCCGTACACAATCATTTCGCGGTCGGCGATTTGCTCGCAGCCGGGCGTGCGAATGCGCATTTTTTCGTCCTTGACCCGATACATTTCTTTCTCACTTACCTTGCCGTCGGCATTGACTGAAGCGACGATGACGTTCGACCTTCTGCGGATGCTTTGGTTGAACACGAAGTAAATTTTGCTCTTGACAATTGCCATGGCGTAAGAAGAAAAAGCCGTAGTCTGCGACCGCTGTCGTTTGTCGATTTTAGTCACCCAAGCGATTTTTCCGTTCGGATTTACATTAACGATAATCAGCGGACCGTAGTTGTAGTAGCGCGTCGTGCTTGTTCTGCCGTTGCCGTCAGTCGTGGAGACCTCCGAAATATAGAAACTCTCACCGATTAAAACCGCCCCGCCGTCGCTGCGCAGTACGAAGTCTTCGAGGTCAAAGTTCGCGCTGATTTCCTTACCTTTTCGCGCCCGTCGCTCACTCATAAACAGGCTCAACTCGGAGGTGTCAAACTCTCTCGTGTCTTCCCGCGTGATTTTTTTGGTTTTTGCATCGATAGTAAAGATGAAAGTACCGGCGAGCGAACCGTAAAATTTGTCGGAGAAAAAACCGGAGCAGGTCAGGTCATCGTTTTTGTTAATATCGAAAGTGATATCGGAAATGTACTTGTCGCGCAGCGTCACGTCGTACTCATCGACCTTGTCTCCCCCTTGTCGATAGGCGAGTATTTTGTAAGAAAAGTAGGGCTTTTTACTGCGCTTGAGGTCGCGCCAGTTTTCGGGTCGGTAAGTCGCTAAAAGGTAAATATTGCCTTGGTTATCTACGTCAAAACGCAGGACAGACAGACGGCTGTCGTCGTAAGGCAATACCACGCGTTGCGTCCATTGTTCTTGAAGATTATCGTCGAAAACTTTAAGCGTAAATTTAGAATAATTCAACTTTTTATTCCGAGTACCGGGCAATCTAAAGAGTCGTGGTTTGGCGTCATTGAGAAAGAGTGCCAATTTTGAATCATCTTGTGAAATGCGATGAAATAACTCCGGTATATTGGTTCTTTTTTCCATCATTTCCGTACCGACATCGGTATGGTTTCCGGTCATCTGTCCCGTCTTTTTGTCGATTTCGCGAAAGAAATAATCGGTCTCTTTTTGTTTGGGTCTCTTGCGCGAGCCGGCGATAAACAGGCGATTTTTAAAGACAAAATAGCCTTCGTCTTTGAAAAGCGGAGAAGTAAACTCTTTCAATTTCGTCTGATAAATCTGCACCATTTTCGACGAATATTTTTCAATAATCGGAGCATTACCGCGCATCGGATTAACGGCTTGGCGCAGCGCATAGAATCCCGTCTCGTCGTGGTGAATGATATCCTGAATAATTTCGTTGCGCTTGCCTTTCGTTTCGGGACCTAAAACGAGGTCTTGGGCAGGAAGGGCAGAGAGAGTGAGGAGCAGACAAAGCAGGGAAAATAAAAATTTCATAAAGGTAGTTTTTGTGTTTGATTGTGAGAAAAGGAAACCGACATTCACCCCAGCACCCGCACCTTATTCTTAATCAAAACCTGCGAAGGAATAACCACGCGTTCCCCGTTTTCCTGCCGCAAAGTGACGTTGATATTGGTCGTTTCTACAATTTCGCCGCGCTCTCCTTCCACTTCGATGATTTGCCCGACTCGGAAAGATTTACGCGCATAAAAGCCCGAAAGAATGTTAGACAAAATTTCGCGCGAAGCAAAGCCGTAAGAAATCGCGGCGGCAAGGCAGATAGTGCCCAGCAAAATCAAAAGGTAAGAAGACGGCAGCGAAGTATTAAAACCCGCCTGCTCCAAGGCCGTCAGCGTCACGATAATCAGCAGCATCCAATAGACAAAAGAGCCGAGAATGCGCCCCGCCGAAATGCCGAGCGAAGAGGTCGCCGCCCGGATGAAATCCCGCACAAAACCCGCAATGTAAGTACCGATGACGAAGAAAATTAACGCTACAAAAAGACTCGGCAGATAGGCGAGCAGTTTGCCGATTTCCAGACTGAGGATTTGCCAATTCATGGTATCCGCCGCCATCAAAAAAGCAATAAGCAGAATGATGTATTTCATCATTTTGCCCAGCAACTCGGCGGGCGAAGAGTCGATATTGGCTTTTTTCAAAAAGTCGGTCAACTCCGTGCGCGAGGCTAACTTATTCACCCTGAGCCGCTTAGCTCCTTTGGTAATCAGCGAATTGACCACTCGGGCGAGCAGCCAACCGAGCAGCAAAATAATAATCGCCCCGATGATATTGGGCAGTACGGACATCAATTTTACACCGAATGCTTTGAAAGATTGCATGAATATTTCGGTGCGGTTGGTTAGTTCTTCCATCTATATTTTTTGATTGTCAGTTGATTTTTTTCAGTCTTCCCTACCCTCCAATAAATCCAAAAAGCCCGCTTCGGTCTCACCGAATTTTCCCGTAAAAAGTTCCAATACATCGCTCACCGTTTCGAGCGTGTCGATGGTGTCGAATACATCTTTTTTGACGTGTTCGGGCGCAGCGTCATCGGGTCGCATGTCTTTAAACAGTTGCTCCAGATGCAGTTGCAAAGGCGTTTTTTCGGCTTGGTTATTCTCTTTCATAGTCCTCCGTTTTCATCAATTCGGCAAGTCGGTCGCGCGTTCGTTTCAGGCGCATTTTTACGGCACTCTCACTGATATTCAGCACTTTAGCGATTTCTTTGACCCCTTTCGAGTCTTGGTAGCGCATCAGCAGCACGGCTTTTTCCTGTGGATTCAGTTCGGCAAAAAGGCGTTCGAGTTGGTCGAGGCGCAGTTCTTTGAGTACACGGTTTTCTTTCTCGATTTCATCGACGGGTACGTCTTCAAAGTCGGTACTGTCGCCGGTTTCCACGGTTATTTTGCGTTTCTTTTTACGCAAAAAATCCATGCAATAATTGTACGTGATGCTGTACACCCAAAAGGAAAAATCGGAAGTGCCCTTAAATTTAGCGAGGTTCGTCAGGATTTTCACCATGATGTCGTGCATCAAGTCCTGCGCCGTACTGCGGTCTTTGCAGAGGCTGATGCACTTGTGAAAAACCTTGTCGGCGTAGCGGTCGTAAATGACGTGCTGTAATTGCTTTTCACCCCCCTGCACGATGCGCACAACGAGGTCGTTATCGGAAATATTTTTTATTTGCTCCTTACCAAGGGGCACAGGCATCATTTGTGATTTGTGAAATGTGAGAAGAAAGTTTGAGTTGTTTGAGTTTGTTAAAATTGTTTGAGTTGTTGCCGCAAACATCAGTCTCTATCGCTTTCTTTTGCAAAAAAAGATAAATTTATTTGATATACCAAAAATCGCGGACAAACGAGAATGCCGTCGAGTGATAAACGGTCTTTACCTTTTTTTTGGTTTTTCCTACATTTCAGAATAAAGACGCAGTAGTCAACAACGGTCACTGTATTTTAAAAATTAAGTCAAAATAAAAATATCTCACCAAAAAAACGAAAGCAGGCTGCTCGATACGAATATCGAACAGCCTGCAAATCCAAATGATGTTCTTGAGGGGTGTTTATTTGTTTAGGCGTTGATTTGTTTATTTGTTTGGGTTACACCGACTCTGCATAAGTCCTGCGGGAGTCTAAAATCTAACGTCTAACGTCTAAAATCTTATTTTTCGAGAGAAAAATTCAAGTTAATCCGCGCGCCCACGCCGATAAAAGGACGCACCGATACCTCGTTGCGGCTGCCGTCGCCGGACACGCCCTGCAAGAAAGTCGCGCCGCCGGTAAAGCGCACAAACTGAAATAATTTGTAGTCCAAACCCGCAAACCACGGACGATTAAACAATACACCGCTGATTTCACGACCTTCGTTATTCTCGAAGTTTTGTGTGAAGGCACCGAGCGTCAAAGAGGCATTGCTCAACACTTTGGGCGCGAAAGTACTGTTGCCCAACGGCACGGACAGACCGATAAACGGCGAGCTGCCGTAGTCGAAATCTTCCTTAAACTTGCCGCTCAAGTACGCGCCGCCGTAACCGAAGCTGACAGACAAAAAGTTAGCTTTGCTTTCCGTTTCGTAGTCATCTACGAGACGGGTGGATTCCAAAATCAACCAATCGCCGCTGACAATTTGTTCGATTTCGCGGTTGATTTGCTCCTTCGTATCATTGATGACAAACTGTCGTGCCTGCACTTTCGACATCGTCGTGTCGCGTTTTGCCAAGTCTTTGATTAAATCGGAGTCGTCGAGGCGTTCCAATTTTAAAGCGGTAATATCGCTGAAATCACGACGCGCCGTCGCCCCCTGCGAGCGGAGATAAAAGAGGGCGTTGTCCAAAATTTCGTTCATGCCCTCGATGATGCGTTTGGGCTTGTTCTCCAATTTCAGGTTGTCATCACCTTTCAGATTGACATCCAAATATGCGTTGACATTGGCTTGAATATCAGAACGCAGATTCGCTTTTTCGACCTCATTTAATTCCCGAAAATAGTCGAAGCGAAAGTCGTATTTTTCGGAAGAGCGCAGTTTAAAATTCATCGGTACGGAAAACTCCGTGACCTCTTTATCCTGCGGTGCATTCCAACGGGTTTGGTAGAGTGCCGAGCGGTTGTCTTTGTCCTTGTGCGGCAAGACAGTCACCTCGACCATTTCGATATTATCGGGCACGATGCCGTTAAACATCAGAGCTTTTTCGGCAACCAAAGGCTGTCCGTCGTTGAAGTAATTTTTCTCGGAATCCAAGCGAATGTTGCCGTATTGCGCAACGGCTTGGCATAAAAAAGTCAGGATGACCGCGGCGGTCAAAGTAATATTTTTCATCTTAAAATCTGTTTTTGGAAAATTCGGTAAGTAATATTAAAGTCGAATTTTCGTGTTTAGCGAGCACAAATTTCTGCTCTTGTTCGGGTATTTTTATTTGTTTGTGTCATAAAGACGCATAACCGTAAATCGGTCACTCAAAAAACGCAAGCGGGCAATTCATGTTCATAAAAAATGCCGTAAACTATTGTTTGTCAATAATTTACGGCAAGCGTAAAGAATTATATATTTTCGCCTTGTGAGAGATTTGTAACTGCGACCTTCAGGTCGTCGGGTCAAAACAATCTCAAACCGCGATACTGCATTTGCGCACCGACCTTGCGGTCGGTACGACAGATCGACTTAAAAGTCGCCGTTACTGTTGACGTTTGAAATGACTGCACTGCCGATTGGGTCACCGTTGAATCCTTCCTCCTCGTTCCAGTTGTAAAAACTCCATTTAGTCGCTACGGGAGTGCCGTCCGCGAGCGTTTGGAAGGTATCGTAATAAATCGCGTGTGCATTTTCTTCCGCTTCGGCGACGGTGCTGCCGCCCGCCGTTACGATGTATGCCATGCCGCGCAGCAGGTCGGTCGCGGGGTCTTTATACAGCAAATACCAATCATCGGGCGCATCTCCGGTACCTTTTTCGAAGGTCAGTTTGGCGGTGTCATAGGTCGTGCCGCTGATGGTTTTCTCGCCGGTCATCGCGTACTGTGTGCCGGGGTCGCTGAGTTTGTAAGGTGCCATAAAAAAGTACTGCCAAGTGAAAACGGCGAAGCGTCCGTTTTTCCAAGTCGCGGTATCGGGCAGCACGGTCAGCGTGTCGTTTTGCCACAGCAGCGCGGTGCCGTCGGAGTAGCGTTTGGCTTTGATTTTGCCGGAGTCCATGCTGCTCGTGATGCGCCCGTTAAATCTTTCGCTGCCGCCGAAAGTCAGTTTTAAATCAAAGGAAATAAAGCCTTTTTCGCGCAGGGCGGAGGCGTTGTGCGCTTTCTCTATCGCCGCGACAAAATCATTCGGCGGGGTGATTTCGGCATCGACAACGGTCGCGCTTTTCGTTTGTGCGGGCGTATTTTCTCGGCAGGATTGCAGGAAAAAAAAGGACAGGACGAGTAAGGCGGTTGTTTTTAGCAGGTGCATATTGTGTTTTTTGATTGTGTAAAAGCGTACTTCAAAAAAAGTTATGTGTCGGAGAAAAACCAAAATCCAAATTATTGTGTGGTTTAGATTTTCCCGTATCGCTTTCACAGAATTTTTCAAAGAATTATAAAAACCGTAAACGATGCACCGGCGGATTAAGTTCTTCGACCGGCTCAACAAAAAGCAACGAACCAAAGTCTCGCATCCTCGTTTCTCCCCAAAACAACTCTTATGAAAAAAATTTACCTCTCCCTCATATTTACCCTCGCATTCGGCTTTTTGTTTGCGCAATCATCCGACCTGCTGCAATTTAATCAAGACCGTCTGCGAAACACCAAAACCGCCATGACCGTGCTCGGCACTTGGGCAATCGGCAACATTGCCGTCGGCTCGATTTTGTCCGCCAAAAAAGAGGGCGAAGACAAATATTTTCACCAAATGAACGCCCTGTGGAACGGCGTCAATCTCGGTATCGCGGGCTTTGCTTATTACTCCGCTACCCGAGCCGACCCCGCGTCTTTCGGTCTTTACGAGTCGTTTAACGAGCAGCAAAAATTGCAGAAAATTCTTTTATTCAACGCCGGTTTGGATGTCGGCTACATGGCGGGCGGCTTGTATTTGCGCGAAAAAGGGAAAAATACCGCCGACCCCGGAAAAGCTGCGCAGCGCAGGGGTTGGGGCAAGTCGATTATTCTGCAAGGCGCGTTTCTATTTGTCTTTGACCTGAGTACTTACTTCGTTTTTGCGGGAAAAAACGAGGGACTGAAAGAAATTTTGGAAGGGTTGAGTTTCAGCGGAAACGGAGTAGGTTTTAGGAGGGTGTTTTGAGCGGTTTACGGTGGACGGTAGGACGGTGGACGGGGGCAACGACTTCCAAAAAAAAGACTCGGATACCACGCAGGTATTCGAGTCTTTTTTTGATTAAACGGCAGATGTTAAACTGAGGTCAACCGGATTGATTTGCCGAAGCGAAAGCCGCCCGTCCACCTTCTACCGTAAAACCGTCCACCGTAAAAAAACCGTCCACCGT
>JAHDCG010000113.1:14579-19931 GCA_020629965.1 Saprospiraceae bacterium
AAAACCGTCCACCGTAAAAAAACCGTCCACCGTCTCAATGATTATGACCGGCGTGGTCTCCGTGGTCGTGTCCGTGACCGTCGTGGTCGTGCTTATGGTCGGCATTAGCCACGTAATCCATGTTGCAGACCGGGCATTTACCGGCGGTTGCGCTGCCGCTGCCTTCACAGTGCATCGGGCAGACGTAAGCGGAGGTATATTCCGGACCGTCCATCATTTCTTTAGCATTTTCGGTAGCGGTTTCGGCGGCATTTTCCATAGCGTCGCCGGCCTCTTCGGCCACATCGCCGATGGTTTCGCCGGCTTCTTCAACGGCATTTTCGGCAGCATTTTCCGTACTCTCACTGCAGCTTGCGAAAGCGAGTGAGAAAGCGCACAGAAGTGCAAAACTTAATTTGAATAATTTTGTCATCTTGTTAGTTTTTCGTCTTTGTGTCGGTTCGTTCACACATTGACAATTATTTTAAAAAAGAAAGAAAAACCAATGTCCGCACAGATTTTATCCGGTTTCGATTGGCTTATTTTGTTGAGTGTCTCGTGGGGACTCGCCGTGTTGATTTGGGTCATTCAATTGGTGCATTATCCGACTTTTCGCTACATCGAGCCGAGTCGTTTTGCCGAGTTTCATCTGCATCATAACACTTCGATTACTTATATCGTGATGCCGCTGATGCTCGCGGAATTGGCAAATATAATTTACTTGACGAATAAAACCGATTTTTCTTCCGTTTTTATTTTACTTTCATTGCTCGTCCTCGCTTTGTGGGCGATTACCTTTTTTGTCAGCATTCCCGCGCACAATCAAATGCACTTTATGAAGAACGAAAAAGCGATTGAAAAATTGATTTCCACGAATTGGTGGCGCACCGCATTATGGACGCTGAAAGCGGGAATAGTCACTTATTTGTTTTTGAAAACTGTTTGAGGGTTTAGTTCCGACAGCTATCGGAATTAATCGTTTAGCTGCGTCATTCGCCTAAGCAACCAATGCAATGATTTGTTAGTTTCTGACAGTTAGATTGATTGCGAATTGGGAAGATTTTACGAAGTAAAATCCAAATCATAACCAATCACAACAATCATCCGCGACTGAAGTCGGGACAGGTATAAATCAGGTTCAAAAAAAAAACTATCAAAGTTTAATAAATCGTTGCACTAAACACCTAAACGACCTTCATCTCCCCCGCCTCATAAGCCGCCTTCAAAATCAAGCCGAAAGGTATCCACCACAGCAAATCGTTGGTCATAATTGTCAAGCCGAAAAGTAAGGGAAACGCGCCCTGCACGAGGTAAAAGGCAAAACCGATCGGACCGAAAATTTTACCTAAAAAGCCGACCAAGGTAATAATCCAATACTTCAGAGGATTGCGGGCGGCGAGCCAATACCCTACCCCGTACACGCCCACTATCATACCGACGCACTGCCATATCATGGGGTAAGTCGGCAGCGGCATACCGACCAAATTGAAAAATAAATCGGGAAAAAAGATAACGGAACTGCCCCAAACGATGTTGTAAACGCCGGCGATGCGCAAGACGAGCGGCATCCACGCCGGGTAGGATTTATCGGTATTTTTTGTCATAGTATCGGAACAGAAAATGCGGGGCTTTGTTGAAAATTTTCACCGCGAAGGTGTCTGACGCCGGTCTTGATAAAAGGCGAAAATATTGCGGATAAAATCTGCGGTTTGAGTAAGAAAAAGCGTCTGACACCGACGTAAACAGAGAGACATTATCAGACACTTTCAACACACAAAACTTTAGAATGCAGGTCGGCCGCCGTCCACCTTCCTACCGTCCGCCGTCAACCGACCTTAACCACCGTCCACTCCATATAATGCTTGCTTTCGTCAGTGTTCAAAAAATTTGCGTGTACGATGTACAGCACCCAATAAGCCATGCTGCCGTCCGCCTGTTTTTCGGGAATAACGAGCGGATTTTTCTGCAAAACTTCTTGATCGACGACGATGGGCGCGTAGTCGTCACGCGTCTTGACGGAGTACAGTGTGCCGTAACTTTTGATGATAAACGGAAAGGGAAAAACGGTCTCGCGTTTGCCGCTGCGCACGAGGGTATTTTCGATTTCGGCGGAGGTGCGCTTACCGCCGAGATGCGGGAAAAGTGTGAAAACAAAGGCATCTCCGGCAGATAAATCACCCGCTTTTTTACCGATGCTTTCACCCAAAATGTCGGAAAGGTAAACCTGCCCGAGGGTGTCTTCGGGTGCGCCGACGGGCGTGAGGTAAAAGTGTTCTTCCTCAAATTCGCTGAGCTGATAACGGCGGCTGCGGATGCGGTCGGTGCGCACGGTATGCAGCGGTAATCGGTAGGTCGTGTCGCCCGCCGCCAGTCGCAAAGCAATCGGTGCGCCCGTTTTAGTGTCCGCCGCGTACCAACCGCTCGCCGGCTCGGTGCGCAGACTGATTTCGCCGCTTTCGCCGATGATTGTCGGCACATCCTCTTTAAAAATTACCTGCGACAGCAACCAAATAAAACCGCCCAAGACCGCCGCCGAACCGCCGAATTTTATTACCCCGAGTTTCAGACTGTTTTCTTCCTGCGAGCCGCCCAAAAATTTGTACAGCACACTCGCAAAGGCAAGCGAAAAGAGGATGGCGGACAGTTGGTCGTCTCCCTCGCCGCGAAAGTAGATACCGAGACCGACGCCGACGGCAATGAGAATGATGAGGACGGTGTTTTCTAAATTGGCTTGAGTCATAAGTTGGTTGACGGTTGACGGTTGATGGTTGACGGACGGGCGGCGGTTTTCTCACGAAATCGGTGTAAAAGTAACTTTATCTTTTGTTTTTCGGAAAAATTTTACGGTTTGGTCAACTTTGGAGTTATCCGTTTACTTTTACCGGCGGTTTTACGGGTTCATTTTTCCTCCGGAAAATGCGGCAGCCCGTCCACCGTCCACCTTTTTACCGTCCACCAAATTAAAAACATGAATCACTACCTCGGCATCGACATCGGCACTTCAAGCGTAAAGGTTCTCGCCGTTACTCCGACGGGCAAAACCCTCGGGCGGTACAGTGCGGACATTGAAACACACAGTCCGCACCGGGGCTATCAAGAGCAGCGACCGGAGGACATTTTGCGTGCCGTGATTACTGCCCTTGCCGCTGCCGTAAAAAATACGGAAGGCGAAGTACTCGGTGCGGGTTTCAGCTCTGCCATGCACGGTTTGATTTGTGTCGATGAAAATGATAAACCGCTGACTAACTGTTGGTTATGGTCGGATGCGCGGAGTGCGGAGGTCGCGCAAAGTCTAAAGAAAAACGCGCTCGGCGATAAGATTTTTGCGGAGACGGGTACGCCGATTCATCCGATGTCGCCGCTGTGCAAAATTCGTTGGTTGCAGGAAAACGAACCGAATATTTTTGCGCAAACCGCGACTTTTTTTGATTTGAAAAGCTACGTGATTTTTCGCTTATTCGGCGAAAAAGTAATTGATTACAGCATGGCTTCGGCAACGGGTTTGTTTGCTAATGAAAAAATGCGATGGAGCCAACTCGCGCTTGATTTTTGCGGCATTTCGGAAGAAAAATTGGTAAAATTCGTACCGACTTCCCACCGACTGCCCGATTTATCGGAAGAATATGTAAAAAAGACGGGACTATCTCCACAAACTCCTTTTATTATCGGCGCGGGCGACGGTGTACTCGCCAACCTCGGAGCGGGTGCGACGGCAAAGGATGAAGTTGCCTTGACCATCGGAACCTCGGCTGCGGTGCGCACGGCGGATGACGTTTATTCGGTCGCGGAAAACGGCTCGCTGTTTACTTACATTTTAGAAGAAAACACCTTTCTTATCGGCGGCGCGAGTAACAACGGCGGCAACGTTTTGGAGTGGTTTTCCAAGAAATTTACGGACAGAATTAAGGGAAAAAGCGAGGGCGAGTTGGTAAAAAATATGTTGGAAAGCAGCAAGGAAATACCGGCGGGCGCGGAGGGTTTACTTTTTCTGCCCTACATCTTCGGGGAGCGCGCACCGCTGTGGAATGCCGAGGCAAAAGGCGGTTTTTATCATGTCACGCACCGACACGGACAGGCGCATTTTGCCAAAGCGGTACTCGAAGGCATTTTGCTGAATCTGCGTTTGATTTTGACGGAAATCGAAAAGGTAACCGGCAGAAAAATCGAAAAAGTTATTGCCGGCGGCGGATTTTTTCGCTCGAAGTCGAGTGCGCAGTTGGCGGCGGATATTTTCGGAAAAACGGTGATTTTGCGGGAAAATGTGGACAACTCCGCTTACGGCGCGGTACTGATGACAATGAAGGCTTTAGGTGCGATTGAGAATTATGCAGAGCGAGAAGATTGGCTGACGGAGGGCGGGCGGTTTGTGCCGGATGCGGAGCGGGTCGGGGTTTATGAGGAGGTTTCCCGGGAGTTTAGGGAGATAGTTAGCGGAATGTGATTTTTTTTGACGCTGATTTTTTAAGATTTTTATGATGTTTTATGATTTTGTAACCGCCGGCTTTAGCGGGTTGTAAAGAAAATCCGACGGGATTACCCGATTCAGCAAAAAACTTTGTTTTTTAGACGATTTGAAAATCGCGGTTACTTAGCTCACGCATAAATCTCCCCCTCCTCCCGAAAAGCCTTAAACTCAAGCGAATTTCCGCTGAAATCCCGTAAAAACATCGTGCGCTGCTCTCCCGTTTTGCCGGCGTATCTGACCTGCGGTGCGATGATAAATTCGACCTCCGCCGCTTCGAGTTTTTGTTGTACCTCCTCAAACTGTTCCAACGTTAAAATGCAGCCGAAATGCGGTATCGGTACGCTGATACCGTCCACCTTGCCGCAGTAGTCCGGCGGCGGGATATTATCGCTGATGTGCGCGGAGAGTTGATGTCCGAAAAACTCGAAATCAATCCACGTTTCGGTGTATCTGCCCGGTTTACAACCCAAAATGTCGAGGTAAAAAGCGCGGGTCGAAGGAATATCTTTGATTTTGAAAGCGTAGTGAAAAGGGCGCATAGGTCGGCATTTAGCATGAAAGAGAAGTGATGCAAAAGTCGTAATTTTATGCGGTCGATTGACGATTTAAATACGCTCAAATAAAAACTTTTTCACCATGCGCATTTTGAAAACCACCCCTTCCGGTCACCTCACCCGCGCCCAAATCACTTACTTCGGCGGCGCGTATTCTTTTTGGGAAAGACTGACTTTGCGCGGCACCGGCTCGGGCAGATTGATATGGGCGGGCGGACTCCCGCACTTTGACGAACTAACCGAAATTGCCGAAAACGAATTGAGTTTCGTCAATTTTGAAATCGTCAAAAACGGCTTAATTCTGCGCTTGAATCGCAACGGAAAGACGCGGGCGGCGGGGGTGCGTTTGTCGGA
>JAHDCG010000114.1:0-5280 GCA_020629965.1 Saprospiraceae bacterium
AAAATTGGTATTCAAGAAGAGTTTGGCTTGTCATTTGCTAAAAACTCGTTCAAGTTTAGTTTTAATCTTCAATTTGTACAAAAAACAAATAAGTAAACAAATGAACAAAATTTATTTGGCTTCGATTTGTATTTTGAGTTACACTGTTTGTAGAGTTTGGCTCTATTTTTTTAGAAAAAATAGAGTTAGGTTAAACATAGTTTATCAGCAGATTAGCTTTTTTAATGTCGACGAGCCAATCGATAATTCTGAAAGTAAATACTCTTTTGAAAAAGATATTGAGTCTCTTGACCAGCTTTACTATAAAGTTGAAATAAAGGATAGTTTAAAGCAAAACGAGTTTTACATAAAATTACTTGGTCTCTATAAAAGATATTTGTTCACTCAATATTTACATTTTTTTATCTTTTTCTTAATTATATTTTTGCTTGGTTACATAGCAGAGAGTGTATTAGGAAGTAAATTTAATTTGTATGACTAATGCATTGTCAAGTTATAATTCTAGGGTAGATTGATTTGAGTCTTTGAGTCTTATTCTTGCGTCATCTACATGCTCGGTCAGAGTCTTCCAATTTCTCGCTCGGTAGGTTTTCCAAAACCTATCCGTGCTGTCTGTGCGGTCTCTGACCGCCGTAGCTACTTAAAGATATAGAAAGCAAGACGTAGCGGACGACCCGACGCAAAGCAAAACAGTATTCTACTTAGGCGGAGCGGAGTTTACGATTGATGCCGATGAAGAAGCAGAGATAGAAGCCTATTATTTCGGCAACGGCAGAGTCCTTATCGACCCCGAAGACGACAGCAAGCACTTTCAGTACACCATAGCCGACCACCTCGGTAACACGGTCGTACTGTTTGAAGACAAAAACGAAGACGGTGACATCGCCGCCGAAGAAGCGGGAGAAGATATCGAAGTGATGCAGCGTAACTTGTACTATCCTTTCGGTATGGCACAAGAAGGCTGTTGGAATGCCGTCAGTACACCGGAAATGGACTACCGCTCGGTCAACATGTTCCGCTCGGTAGGTTTTCCAAAACCTATCCGCGCCGTCGATGCGGTCTTCGACCGCCGTAACCACTTAATAATTAAACAAAAGCCGAGGGCGGGGTGCGCTCGGCTTTTAATTTGAATGACAGTAGTTCGATTTGTCACATCCGCTGGAGGCGGGAGGAAGACAGGCACGACGCGAGAGCCTCGCGCCAACGGGGAGTGCTACGTCGAGGGAAACGGTACGCCCTACGAAACCGTCGATTACAACAGCTACAGTCGTCACCTTTGAAGACCGCGATGAGGACAGGATAATTGTTACGGAAGCCGAAGAAACGGAGGAATTTGCGGCGGAAGTCGTGCAGAGAAAAGTTCTTAGTATCAATGTATGATTTCTTCAAGAATTAGACATTACACAATACGATAAATATCTCCTACATTCTCAAAACACGTTTTAAAACCCTGTATATTCCTTCCCAAATAACTTAGCTTCCGCACCCTACTCAAAAAAACCCGTTGGTTCAGTATGTTATGTTTATCGTTTGTACCAAATCGCTCAATTTTCAACAAACCAAAAGAAGCCGAATGTAATAATGCGTTCGGCTTTTTTTCACAGTAAATAATGGAAGTACAAAATTTACAATAATTTGCCCGAGTATGTAGAGGGCGGCGGCGAGTTAGGCGGAGAAATGGAATTTGACTATACTTTCAGTATGGAAAAAATTCGCAAACAAGTCACCGCGCCCGACCCGAATATCAGCGGCGAACGCTTTTACCTCGGCGGCGCAGAGTTTAAAGATTATAAAGCAGTATTTTACAATTTTGGCGACGGCAGGGTTTTATTCGCTTCCGAAGCGGAAGAAATCGAAGAAGACCGTTTTCAATACCACATCGCCGACCACCTCGGCAACAATGTCGTTACCTTTGAAGACCGCGACGGCGACGGAAATATCACGACCGAAAGCGATACGGACAATGAGGAAGATTGGGAAGTCGTGCAGCGCAACTTGTACTATCCTTTCGGCTTAGCACAGCAAGGCTGTTGGAGAGCAGAGACTACGCCGGAAATGAACTATCTTTACAACGGTAAGGAATTAGAGAACGACCTTGGTTTTGACATGGCTTTTTATGGGTTTAGGTTGTATGACGCGGCGATTGGACGTTTTGGCGGCGTTGACCCGATAAGTGACCGGTTTGCTTTTGTAAGTGTGTTTAATTATGCGGAGAATAGTCCGATTGCGCATATTGATTTGCATGGGTTGCAAGCATTATTCGCGCCGAACGGGCGACTAATCGCTTATAAAGTACAACAAGGTCAAGGTCCGACTCAAATAGCAGCAGATTTGAACGTAAATCATTCAAGTAGCTTATCAAATTTACCTGAGGGACAAATTAAATGGCAGTCTATTGTTCTTGATAATTTGCCAAATTTTACTAATGTAGTCAACGGAGATGGTTCATTTGCAGATAAAGATAATAGTGATTATACTTCCGGTAATATAAAAACAGGTGAAATTCTTGCAATTAGCGACGGAAATCAATCTGAAATAAATTCTGCAAAGAAGCAACTTAGTATGGTAGAGGAAAAATTGGACTCAATCAACAAAGATATCTCTAAAGCTGAAGATATAATTTCTACCTCTGAGGAAGTAATAAGAATAGATAATAATCCAAGTGCACGAAATGACAGAAGAGGCAACGGGAATGCAGGAGGTTCTATCGGAACTAATATTCTTAATGAATGGGTTAGAAAACCGGCCGTAGAAGAAAGTAAGGAGAAACGCAAGAATTTTGTTCGCACAAAAGATTCACTAAATAATGTAATAGGTAATGAAGAATAATTTCTTTTTAAGAAAGTACATAGGGCTTACTATAGTATTTTTCTCATTAATAAATCTTTTGGGATTTATTAATCCGTTTTTGTCAACAATTCAAAAAATAACAAATGAATATAACTTGTTTTTTTATATTCCTATTTGTTTTGGTATTTTTCTTTCAGCTTTAGTGATTATGGAATTTTCAAAGTTTGAAATGCATCCATTACTATTTATGTTTATTGTATTTATTATAATAATATCATATGATATTGGAATTACATTGTTAGTAATTTGGAAGATGGTAAGTACAAGTACTTATAATAAATCAAATGAGAATATATTAGATGACACGTAAATAATTTTATCTCAACCGCTCGGTCAGTATGTTCCGTTCGGTAGATTTTTCAAAATTTACCTGCTGTGACTGTCCAAAACAAACTAACTGAAAAGAAGCCGAGCGCACCCCGCCCTCGGCTTTTCTTTTCCCAAAAAACAGAAAAACGCATCTACCTCGTCGGCGCGGAGTTTAAAGACGGCAAAGCGGAAAGCTACTACTTCGGCGACAGGCGCGTGCTGATGTTGGAAACCGAACCCGACCGCCCGCAGTACAATATCACCGACCGGGTCGGTAATACGGTCGTCACCTTTGAAGACCGCGACGAGGACGGGATAATTGTCACGGAAGCGGAAGAAATGCCGGCGTTTTGCCGCTCTATGCAGATATGAAAAAGCAAACCCCGCCGTTGTCAGTCAAATACAACTAACCAAAACCCAAACGACGCCACACCCCCGGCTTTCACTAAACCTTCCTCTTAATACGTCCCTTTATATCCGTGGTCAAACCGCGCCCCGCCCCCGTCCGGCCGCAGATACATTCGGTCTCCCTCCGTCGTCCGCATCCATTCGAAAAGGGCGGTGCGCAGCTCCTTTGCCGTTTCTTTGTATTCCGGGTTGCGGATTAAATTATTCATCTCCTGCGGGTCGTTTTTGATGTTGTACAGCTCATTCAAATCCCAAATACCGTGGTAGCGAATATACTTAAAATCGGCGGTACGAATCGCGTGTACCGTCGGCGTCTGCGGGAAAGGTCGTTCCCAAAAATACTCGTAATAAATCGTGTCGTTCCACGTTTCGGGGTCGTTGCCTTTAAGCAGCGGCAGGAAAGATTGCCCGTCGAATTGCGCGGGCCGGGGCACTCCGGCGATGTCCAAAACCGTCGGACCGATGTCGATATTTTGTACGTTTTGTTCGATGACTTTCACGCCCTGATTCACCGCCGCGCCCATCGCCAAGAGCGGTACGCGCATTGACTCTTCGTAAGCCTGTCGCTTGTCAATCAGACCGTGCTCACCGAAAGAAAAACCGTTGTCGCCCATGTACATCACCGTCGTATTTTGCAGCAGGTCGTTGGCTTCGAGGTAGTCCAAAATCTCGCCGATGCTTTCGTCCAAAGACAGCAGCGTTTCGCAGTATTTGCGGAAAAATTTATCGAAATCCATTTGCCCGTGGTACAAATAATCGACCCCGTGCCACGAGTAGCGTTGCTTTTTTACCCAATCCGGTAAGTCCGCATAATTGTACTCCTTTTCCGTCACCGTCGCCCGCTCGTGCCCCGGCGGGTACATCGTCGCGGGATAAAGCAACTCCGCCTCGTCATACACCCCGTCATGCTCCGGCGCAGGCTGAAAATCCGCGTGCACCGCCTTGTGCGACAGGTACAAAAAGAAGGGTTTGTTCTTATCCCGCGTCTCCAAAAAGTCCTTGGCGTAGTTCGTAATCGCGTGGGTGACATATGTGCTGTCCTGTGGTACTTCCTCCATACCGTTCACATTAAAAACGCTGTTCCAATATTGCCCCTGCCCCTTAAAACTCGCCCAATAATCAAAACCCGGACGCGGATTATTATTATGCTCGCCCATGTGCCACTTCCCGATATAACCCGTTTGATAGCCCTGCTCCTGCAGATATTCCGGAAAAAAAGTCGTCCCCTCCGGCACCAAAGACTGATTATCGACCACCCCGTGCCGGTGCGTATATTTTCCCGTCAAAATGCTCGCTCGACTCGGCGAACACAGCGCCGTCGTCACAAAAGCATTACGCAAATGCACGCCTTCCCGCGCCATTCTGTCCATGTTCGGCGTTTTGAGAAAAGGCACTTTGCCCGTAAAACCCATAAAGTCGTACCGGTGGTCGTCGGACAAAATGTAAATGACGTTTTGCCCGGTATTTTCGGCGGCAGCGGGCTGCTCGTTGCAAGAGATGAGTGCAAGGAAGAAGAGGGTGAGTAGGATGTAATATTTCATGTTGTCGGCTAAAGGAGTCTGACACTTCACTCAGGTAAAATGAACCAAACTTCCGAATTAAAAATAAGTGTCGAGCAAAAAGCGAGTGTCTGACTCCTGTTTTTAGGAATGCGTACCGATAGCAGGAGTCAGACACTTCTTTTTTTTTAAGAGTGTGGAAAAACGTTGAGTT
>JAHDCG010000114.1:5380-19853 GCA_020629965.1 Saprospiraceae bacterium
GATAGCAGGAGTCAGACACTTCTTTTTTTTTAAGAGTGTGGAAAAACGTTGAGTTCTTTGCTGTTTGCCCGGGTCAAGTGTCAGACTCCTTCGCGCATAAGGAAAAGGAGTCAGACACTTCTTTTTTTTTAGAGTGTGGAAAAACGTTGAGTTTTCTTCTTTCTGCTTGGGTCAAGTGTCAGACTCCTGCGAACATCGAGCAAAAAATCAGCGAAAATCATAAGAAACCATAAAAAATCAGCGTAAAAGACCAATCACTCCTCCAGCTCCAAATCAAACTTTTGCACATCGACCGAACTCCCCCCGATAAACACCTCGAACATCCCCGGTTCCGCCACAAATTCCAAGTCACTGTTATAAAATTTCAACAACTCCTTCGTAATCGAAAAACTGACCGTCTTCGTCTCGCCCGGCTGCAACAGCACCTTCTCAAATCCCTTCAACTCCTTCATCGGGCGACTGATGCTGCCGACCACGTCGCGAATGTACATCTGTACCACCTCCGCGCCGGCCCGATTACCCGTATTCGTCACGTCGATAGTCGCAATAATTTCCGACTCCTCACCGCGCAGGCTCGCGCTTTTAATCGGCATTTCGCCGTATTCAAAAGTCGTATAACTCAAACCGTAGCCGAACGGAAACAGCGGCTCGTTCGGAATGTCGAGGTAGTTGGATTTGAACTTAGAAGCCTCCTCGCCGCGATAGGGGCGACCCGTGTTCAGCATACTGTGATAGACCGGAATCTGCCCGACGCTGACCGGAAAAGAAGTCGTCAGTTTGCCGCCCGGATTGACGTCACCGAACAGCACATCCGCCACCGCATTTCCGCCTTCCGTGCCGCCGAACCACACATCCAATATCGCATCCATGTTCTCGTTTTCCCAAGTCAGAGTCATCGGGCGACCGTTGTACAGCACCAAGACAATCGGCTTGCCGAGTCGCTCCAGTGCTTCCAATAATTTGCGTTGTGCGGGCTGCAAGCCGATGTCCGCCATGCTCGACGCTTCGCCCGACATATCCGCCGCCTCGCCCATGACCGCGACGATGACATCCGATTTTTCGGCAACTTTCAGGGCCTCGCGTATCATGTCTTCGGGTTTGCGCTCGTCGATGACGATTTCCGGACCGAAAGCGTTGACTTTCTTCGCAAAAATCGGGTCGTCGCTGATGTTTGCGCCTTTGGCGTAGAGGATTTCCGCGCGGTCGGCCACCGCGTTTTTGATGCCTTCGATGACCGTCACCGATTTTTCCGGGTCGCCGCTGACCGACCAGGTGCCGAGCATATTCCGCCGGCTGTCGGCAAGCGGACCGACGAGGGCGATTTTGCCTTTTTTTGCTAAGGGCAAAATGTTGTTTTCGTTTTTCAAAAGTACAAAAGACTGCGCCGCGACCTCGCGCGCAAATTGTCGATTTTTGTTCGATAAAATTTCTTCCTTCGCCCGTTCCGCATCACAATATTTAAACGGGTCATCAAACAGTCCGAGTTTTTCCTTCGCTTCCAGTATCAATCGGCAACTGCGGTCAATGTCCGCTTCCGTAATTTTTCCCGCCTCCAATGATTTCTGTAAAGTCGTCAAAAAGCCTTCGCCGACCATGTCCATGTCGATGCCCGCTTTGAGTGCTAATGCCGAAACCTTCTGCAAGTCGCCCATACCGTGTGCAATCATTTCGTTAATCGCCGTATAATCCGTCACCACAAAACCCTCGAAACCCCAGTCGTCGCGCAGCAATTCTTTGTACAAAAATTCGCTCGCCGTCGCCGGCACGTAATCGACCACATTGAAGGAAGTCATCACCGATGCCACGCCCGCATCCACGGCAGCTTTGTAGGGCGGCAGGTATTCGTTGTACATCCGCACGCGGCTCATGTCGGCGGTAGCGTAGTCGCGTCCGCCCTCGGCTGCGCCGTAATTGGCGAAGTGTTTGACGCAGGCCAACATCGTCTCCGGGTCGGAAAAATCGTCACCCTGATAGCCCTTCACCATCGCCTCCGCAATGCGCGACCCCAAAAACGGGTCTTCGCCCGCCCCCTCGGAAATGCGCCCCCAACGCGGGTCACGCGACACATCCACCATGGGCGAAAAAGTCCACATCAGCCCGTCGGCGGTGGCTTCGCGGGCGGCTTGTTGCGCGGTTTTTTCAATCAAATCCATATCCCAGGTACACGACAATCCCAACGGAATCGGGAAAATGGTTTGGTGTCCGTGAATGACATCCATGCCCACCAGCAGCGGGATTTTCAGCCGACTTTGGTTGACGGCAATCTCTTGTGCCTGCCGCACTTTCGCCGCGCCGCGTATCCCGAAAATACCGCCGACTTTCCCCTCTTTTATCTTTTGCTCGACTCCTTCGGAAACGACGGAACCCGTCACTGCACCGCCCGGCGTCAACAGATTCAACTGCCCGATTTTTTCCTCCAAGGTCATTTTTGCCATGAGGTCGGCGACGAGTTTTGTGGTTTGAATTGTTTGAGTTGTTGGAGTGGTTTGAATGGTTTGAGTTGTTTGAGTTGTTTCGCTCACCGTTGCCGTTGTTTTCGGGGTGCAGGCGGCGGTAATTGTGAGTAGGGTGATGTAGAAAAATTGTTTGATATTCATTGTTTTTATTTTTTTTGAAAGGAGAGAGGGGATAAGGGGAGAGGAGAGAGGCGCACCGCGATTTATCGCGTACAAAAAGACTCTAACGACTCCAACAATTCTAACAACTCTAACCTTTCCCAGCCTTTTTTTGCGCAAACATCCAGGCCAAAAATTCCGGCTCGGCGAAGGCGCGGTCCCAACTGTTATGATTGGCGTCCGGGTAAAGAGAAATTTTGGCTTTGCCGCCGGCTTGCTGTATGGATTTTACCATGCCCGTCGAAAGGCGCGGATGTACGATGTCGTCTTTTACGCCGTGAAAAACCCAAAACGGAATGTTCGTCATTTCTTGCGCTTTCGGTCGCGGGCCGCCGCCGCAAATCGGCATCGCCGCCGCGATTTTTTCGGGCATCCGCCAACACAGTTCGAAAGTTCCCATGCCGCCCATCGACAGTCCCGTGACGTAAAAACGGTCGTTGTCCGTGTAGTTTTCTCCGAGCATTTTCTCGACCAACGCCATTGTTGCCGCCATGGAAGGTGCGGGCGGTTGGTCGGTTTTAAAGTTAAAATTACCACCGCGTTTACTGCCGTTCGGTCGCTGCGCCAATGCCCAATAATCGTCCGTTTTGCATTGCGGAAAAAGGACAATCGCCGGATATTTTTCCATAGAATCGCGAAATAATTTACTGCCGTGCGCCAGTTGTTTTTCGTTGTCGTCCCCGCGTTCGCCCGCTCCGTGCAGAAACAAAACGAGCGGATATTTTCTACTTTTATCAAAATTTTTCGGATAGAGAATTTGATAATTCAGTTCCGTTTCTTGGTGCGTAAAAGTCCGTTTTTGATACTCGCCCCGGACGATTTTTTGTCCCTGTGCGAAGGCGATATTTAAACTTAAAAAGAAAAAAAGTACAGTCAGGTATTTCATAAATATTTGTTTAATCTTTCCGGTGTCCGACACTTCTGCCGCTTGCGCAGACAAATATTATTTTTATAAAACCGAATTTTATTTGGTAACAGTGTCGGACACCTGTTGCCGAGTCTAAAACCCTAAACAGCGTAAATAATAAAAAATCTTAACAAATCAGCGTCCCGACCAAGGTACGGGATTTTGCTGCGCTCAATAAAAAATCATAGTCACAACATTTTACGAAGTAAAATAAAAATCATAACCAATCATAAGAATCATAATAATCAGGGTCAAAAATCATAGTCACACAGAGCCGAAATTCAGCGCAAATTATAAAAAATAATCCTCACAATCACCGGAAAATGGTCGGACAACTGCCGCCCTTCCACCGTCACCGGCACCTCCGTCCGATAGCTTTGCACACTCATTTTCTCCGCATCCAAAAACACATAATCGATGCGCCGCGCAAAATCTCCTTTCATTTTAAAACCGTTAAAAGTGCCCGGATGAGCTTCCGTCACATTCTCCGTCAAAGTATAAGCATCCGTCAATTTTTCATTCAAACCCGCATACAGATCCGTGTCCGGCGTCAAATTAAAATCACCCGTCAGCACCGTCGCGTAATCCTTTTGCAGCGCAGCAATTTTCCGATTCAACAACTCCACACTCTCCGCCCGCGCCTGCACACCGACATGGTCAAAATGCGTATTTAAAACCGCCAAGGAGCCGACCCCGCCTTTCACCCTCTCAAAAATACCCAAAGTCGCTACGCGAAAGCAAGCTGCATCCCAACCCAAAGACGGTTTTTCCGGCGTTTCGGACAACCAAAAATTCTCCTCTTTTTTCACCTTCCAACTCTCCTTCCGATAAAAAATCGCGCAATATTCCCCCGCCTTTTTCCCGTCATCCCGCGCTGCGCCGATGTATTTATAATCCTTTAAATTTTTCGCCAAATACTTCACCTGCAGATGCAAACCCTCCTGAATACAAAAGAAATCCGGCTGCTCCTCCCGCACATATTTCACCATATCCGCCCGTCGATGCTGCCAATTATTCGCATCGTCGCCCGCAAAATCAAGACGGATATTGTAGGTCATAATTTTGACGGAAGAAACGGGGTCTGCATTTTGAAAGCCGAAAAACACGCCGATGAGCAGAAGGAAAAACAGAATTTTAGAAATATACATGAGTTGATTTTTCAAATGAAGGAGGTTTTACCGGTTTTCACAAGGAAGCAGAAAAATCCGCTTTATCCGCTCAATCCGCGTTTCTGTAACCTCAAACAAGCAAAACAGCGTAAAAAATTCAATACTCAAACCCCAGCTTATCCAGCCCCGCCTGCACCTCCTCCGCGCTCATAAACAACTCCCACAACAGCCCGCTGCGATAATTCTCAATCATTACCGGTATCGGCAGTTGGTCGATTGCTAAATACTTCTTCGCTGCCCAGTCCGACTGAAAACTAAACGCATCGTAAGGTCCGTACATCCCGACCAAAGAGTCCTGTTCTTCGTACATAAACCGCAAAAATTTCATACTCTCTTCCGGCGTGTAAGGAAACGAAGACAACGCCGCCGTCGGTGAAATGACCCCCAAATCTTCCTGCGGATTGTGCCCCGCGTAGCCCGTCATCGAGTAACTCGACGTCAGTCCCCAACACTTATCCGAATAGCCCTTGTAATCGTAAGGATTTTCCGCGCAATGCCGGTGGTGAATTTTCGCATGATTTTGGTTCAATTTCCAAAAATCACCGTACTTGCTTTTCAGATTGCGTGGGTCGAGACCCAGATGCGAATAATGCGCCCAAAACAGCGGCCCGACGTGCATATCGTTGCTGTCGTAGTGATTTAAAACCGTCGGCAACCCGTAATAAGTCGAACCCTCCGCCACCGCGCCGTCTTTCATATAACCTTTGTGAAAAACATCGGCGTCCGTCCCGTGCGTCGGCGAACTCGCTGCCATGACGTACATAATCAGACATTCATTGTGACCGCGCACCGCAAAATCCTTTTTAAAAGCCACGCGCGGCGACCAGTGCCAGTACAAAACATCTTTGCCCTGTGTGTAAAAATCCCACTCGATGCCGCGCCAGAGATCGTCCATTTCGGCGGCGAGTGCCTGTTCCTTTTCATTACCGTTCCGAAAATATTGCCGCGCCGTAATCAAGCCCTGCGCCACAAAAGCCGTTTCCACCAAATCGCCGCCGTCGTCGTCCGGACTAAAGGGATAAGTCTTGCCGTCGGGATGAAACCAGTGCGGCCAGGCTCCGTGATGCCGGTCGGCTTTTGCCAACCAATCCGTCAGTTTGTTCAGTCGTTCGAAGCCCTCTTCCCGAGTAATAAAACCGCGCTCGATACCCGCCAAAGTCGCCATTATGCCGAAGCCCGTACCGCCCGAAGTCACGATGTCCGGACCGTGCACGCCGTACACCCCGTCCGGGTGAATGCGCTCGCGGGCTGCCCCGGAGGTCGGTTCGCCGCCCTCCCAAAAGTAGTTGAAAGTTTGTTGCTGAACTTTGTCTAAAAGCAGAGAATCGGAAGATGTCTCGATGTCAGCGGGTTGCTCGGACAGCTCGACGGTCGTAGGTGTACCGCAGGAGAACAAGAGGAGAAATCCGATAAAAATAAAAGTGTTTTTAACAGTCATAAGTGAAAATATTGAAGTATAGTGTTGATACGCGGCTGGAGCGGACAAGTAAAAACGGCAGTCTAAAATCTAAAATCTAACGTCTAAAATCTCAAGAATGACCCTTTCAATTCTTCAAAACCATCCGCGAATAAACCTCTCGTGCCGTCACCAATTTTACCAAATACGCCCCCGTCTGCAGACCGTCGGGTAGTGCCGCCGTGTAGCCGTTTTCGACCTTTGTAAAAGCAAGCGAACGCTGCACGAGTATTTTTCCGTTCATATCGTACAAGTAAAAATCAGCCGCTTCGTCGAAAGTCGTTTTTACCGTAAAATTCAAGTCTTGCGTAAACGGATTGGGCGCGACGACGAGATTTTTTTCTCCCTTTGCCAAGTCGATTTTAATAATTTCGGAATAGGCAAACGAGCCGTCCAAATCTTCACTGCGCAAGCGGTACAGGTTTTGACCGGAGACCGGGGCGATGTGCGTAAAAGCATAATTTTTCGTCGTAAAACTTTCGCCGGCGGCACGGACATAGCCGATTTTTGTGAAATCCGTATTACGCGTCGCGTGCTCGATGACGAAGCCCGCGCTGTTTGTTTCCGTTGCGGTTTGCCATTGCAGATTGACTTGTCCGCCTTTTTCCGCAGCGGTAAAACGGGTCATTTCCACGGGCAGTACCGCTGCAAAGCGAATGTTGTCGATAAAGTAAATATCGCCCGCGCCGTCACTTGCGTTGAAGTTGAAAAAGAAGACCAAGCGCGTGTGATTTTCGGCGGCTGCACCCGAAAAATCGTAGCACAATTCTTCCCAATCGCCCGTGCCGCCGGTTGTGAGTCCGACTTCTCTGCCGGGCGAGGTGCCGCCTTCCGCCTTGACGACTAACTGCTTGGCAACGGAAGTACGGACGGCGATTTTTATTTGATTATTTGTGCTGAAATCAATCGGCGCATCGAAGTCAATCGCAATATTGTCGAACTGACCGCCCGTATCGACGTAGCGACCGACTTTCGCACTCGAATTGACCGCCGAAATTCCCGGATTATCGACAATCGGAAAGCAAGTCTCAAAAGGCTCGTTTTGCTGACATTCAAAATCATTTAAAATCAAGGGGTCGGGCGTGACACCCATGCAGGGGTCGGTCGCCGAGCCGTTATCCGTCCAGCGAATATCATCGACAAAATAAGTGCCGCCGAAATTCTGACCCGCGTTTAAAATCAGCGTCAGTTGCTGATGATTAGCGGTTGCCTGCCCCGAAAAATCAAAGGTATATTCCGTCCATGCACCCACCGTTATCGGGCTGCTTTGCTCGGGCGAAGGGGGGCTGCTGCCGGTTTCCAATTTAGCAAGCAAATTGCCCGAACCGGCAACGGTGGTATAAACTTTCAATTTTAAAATATTAAAAACAGACAAGTCACGCGGCCCCCGAAAGTCGATTATCAGCGCGTTGAAAGCATCGGGCGTGTCGTTGTATTCGCCGACATCGCTGCTCATATTGACGGCATCGGGCGCAGGATTGGCAACCGCCGGCAGACCGACGTAATTGGTCTGACATTCAAAATCGCTGAGAATATTGCAGTCGGGATTTATGCCCGCGCATTGCGCAAAAAGAGCGTAAGAAAGCAAAGTTAAAAGGACAGTGAGGTAAACATTTTTCATAATCCGGGATATACTTTTGACATTAAACAAAGCAGTCATTTCACCTTGTTTTTGTGTTTTTAAATTAAAATTTTGTTGAGCGCGGAAACCTTGAAGGTCGAGTATTAAGGCGTCTGACACTCAACCCAAGCAAAGAATAACAGTGTCAAATCTTACCGATAATTTGCGCGTAAAAGTGTTCCCGACCAAGGTGCGGGACAGGCTGACGCCGGTTGTTAATCAAAGCACCGGTGTCAGACGCTTGTTTTCGCTTAACGTTTGATTTTATTCGCAATATTTCAGCCTTTTATCGATAGAAGCGTCAGACACCTTAGCAGTCACGCAAGCAGTCTAACGTCTAAAATCTAAAATCTAACATCTCACCTCAATACCCAAACTCCAGCAACTCCAACCCCGTCTGCACCTCCTCCGCCTGCATAAACAAATCCCACAACAAGCCCGTGCGGTGATTTTCGATGTTGCAGACAATCGGACCTTGGTCGATAGCCAAATAAGACGAAGCCGTCCAGCCCGCCGTCAGGTTAAAAGCGTCGTAAAAACCGTATTCGCCCCACAGCCGGTCGCCGAGTTGATAGTAGAAAAAACGCATGGCATCCATCGATTCTTCGGGCGTGTAAGGCATGGAAGAAAGGGCGGCCGTCGGTGTGATGACGCCCCGGTCGTTGCTAGGACTGTGCGCCGAGTAGCCCTCGTTGCCGTCGCTCGCCGTCAAGCCCCAGCAGCGGTCGGAGTAGCCGACGTAGTCCTGCGGATTGTCGATGCAGTAAGCGCGATTGATGAGGGTGTGGTTGCGGCATTGGTCGTTATAATTCGCGTAAGCATCCGAAAGATTACGCGGGTCGAGCGAGAGATAAGTGTAATGCGAAAAGAACAAAGGCCCGCCGAGACCGCTGCCCAAAGGCAAGGTAATATCAAAGTAAGTATTGCCGTTTTGCATGTTGCCGTTGCGGGCGTAGCCGTTGTCATAGACTTCTTTTTCAATGGGAAAAGTAGGGGAGGCGGCCGCCAAAATGTACACCATTTGCGTCTCGTTGTGACCCTGTACGCGCAGGTTAATCGCAAAGTCGAATTGCGGCGACCAGTGCCAATAAATCACGTTTTGCCCCTGCGTGTACCAGGTCCATTCCACGCCTTCGTAGAGTTCCGTGATTTGTGAAATGAGCGCGAGTTCCGCCGGGTCGGCGGGGTCGAGGTACTCGCGGACGGTCAGCATGCCTTCGAGCAAAAACGCCGTTTCGACGATGTCGCCGCCGTTATCCTGCGGGCTGAAAGGTTGCACATCACCCGTATTTCCGTTGAGCCAGTGCGACCATGCACCGTGAAAGCGGTCGGCATTTTCCAAAAAATTCATAATCGTTTGCCAGCGTTCGACGGCTTGGGTGCGGGTGATAAATCCGCGCTCCACACCGACAATAATCGCCATGAGTCCGAAGCCCGAACCGCCCGTCGTTACTATGTCTCCGCTCGTATTACGCTCGCGCGCCAATCCGCTGACGGGGTGCGCAAAATCCCAAAAATATTTGAAAGTTTGCTCCTGCACCAAAGTCATCAGTTCCTCATCCGAAATGAGAGGAAAGTCCGGCGTTTCATCGACAGCCGTATAAATTTGATACGAAACGCTCGAAAAATTGCGGTCGGCATCCGTGCCGATGCTGCTCGGAAAAAGCAAATTATACCGCGTCAAATCGCGCAAACCGGTATTCGTCGCAATCGTATAAGTCGCCGCATCCGTCTTGTTAATCGTCAGGTCGATATTGTCATTGCCGACCAAAACCACGCGATTTTGCAAAATATCCGCTTCAATGTCGAAATTCAAAACCACCGTAAATTCCGGCTGTATCGACACATCCGTATTCCGCGCATTCGGCAAAATGACTTCCCCGTTTTCCGTCAAACTCACAATCGCCAAAGCGACCTCCGATACACTAAACGCGACCTCGATACCCGGAAAACTTTCGCCCGCCGCGCCCCGCAGCATATCACTGATGCGCAGCGTATAATTTTCGCCTTCGGCAAAACTCGGTGCCGGTGTCAGGCGCACTATTTTATTATTATCCAAAAATTCAAAACTCAAAACGGAAGGATTGCCCGCCCCGTCGGTCAAAGTAATTTCATCGTTAATCCCCGTCTCCGCGACCGCCGCCGAAAAGACCAAAGTAATCTCCGATTCTGCCGGAATTTCCGCCGGAGAAGATAATAAAGATGCACCCCCCGCCTGTGCGGAAGTCAGTTGCAAAGTACCCGAAGACGGATTGCCGCCGGTTTCATCGTCGTCTTTGTCACAAGCCGTAAAAAGTAATGCGCCGAATAATAATAGGAAGAAATATTTCATTTTTGGTTAGTATTATACAAATTTGTTAGAGTTATTAGATGTGGTTTGAATGGTTGGAGTTGTTAGAATCGTTCCGCAGGTCGAAAAAATCATGCGTGTACAGACGCGGGAAAACGCGTCTCTGCCGTGAAAAAACGAAAATATCGTGTAATCGGAAACCTGAATTGTAGAGACTTCGCACTGCGAGGTCTAAGGCTAAAACGGCATTCTTTCCATATATTTCTGCACATTACAAATGTGCGGGGAACACGTTCGGCATTACAAATGCCGATTTATCTCCTAAGACGAGCGAAGCCTGTGATATATGCAAAAAAAAATTATAAAAAATCGGAGCAAAGCAATTCCCCAAACAGAAAACTCCTCCGCTCCGATTTCTGAAATATCAAGTTGCGGCAGGTCGCTCACCGACAACGGGCAACCGACAACCGGCAACTAACTTACGGGCGTTCTGCATTATACAAATCCGCCGCATCGTCCGTGCTGAAAGGCGCGGTGAAAATACGGACATCGTCCAACTGACCTTTAAAGTGGTTGGCCGTCGGCTTCGCGTAGTCGCCCCACGGCGTATCTGCCCACATTTGACTGTCGATAGATTTCACAAAACCGAAAGCCAAGACATTTTCCACATCCGGCTCAGCGCCTCTGTAAGTCACACCGGTAACCGTTCTTTTCGGTGCATCTTCCGGCCACAGGTCGAAGTCTTGTGCTTTTACCAATTGACCGTTCATAAACAGTGTACCTCTTTTTTCCGCCGCATCGTAGCTGAAAATAATGTGTGACCATTTGTCCGCAATGATATTTTGAATACCTTCCGCACCGCCGAGGTCTGCCTGAAATTCCCAACCCTGCCAAGAGTCTTCCGTCAAAGGCATACCGTTGTAAAACATATCTTCGCTCACACTTTCGCCGTTTTCAAGGACGTAAGAATTGGCAAATTTTACAAAAGATTGGTCAGCCGGCATCTCGAATTGGAAACCCAAAAACGCACCCAAACCCATGACAAAGAAACCCGCCGGGTCGCCGTTTTCGTTCACGTGGTCTTCGTTGTTCGGATTCATCCAAAAGGAAACCGTGAAATCGTCGCTCGCCAACAAACGGTCGGCATCCGCAATTTCGATGATAGACTCGTCGCCGTCGAAAGTCGCGGTACTGTTGCCCTGACCGAAGCGGTCTTCGTCGTAAGTAATCGCTACTACGTTAGCAGCCGGGTAGTCGCCCGTCGCATCGTCGGCAGTACCGTCGAAGTTCCAGTAAGCGATTTGGTTACCCGCATTCGGTACGACGACCGGCGCACGACCTTCCGTCGTGAAAGTACGCGTGATGCTCGTCATCATTGCGCCGTCGGTCGCCATGATACCCGATACGCTCAGGGTATGAGACGTACCGCGCGTCAGATTTTCGGTCGGTGTCACGGTGATGCTCGTGCCGCTGCCGGTCACGGTTGCCGCTACTGCGCTGCCGCCGTCAGGAGTAATGGTTACGTTGGCATCGGTTGCCGTTGCCGCGTCGATTTCTTTGTCAAAGTCGATTTTAAAAACCGCATCCAAAGGCACGTCCGTTGCGGAGGAAGCCCCGTTGAGGTCTTTTTCGACCGCGCTGCCGTCTTCAAAACTCGTACCGGTCGCATTGATGGCGGTAATCATGGCGTTGTCGGGCGTTGCCGCCTCATCGTCGCCGCAAGAGGTCAAACCAAACGAGGCTGCGATTAACATTAAAAAAGCTAATTTTAAATTCTTCATGTTGAAAGTAAATTTTAGTGGATGATTAGAGTCGGGTGGTAGGTGGTGGTTGGTGGGTGTTGGGCGGTTGCGCCTTACTTTTCCGTTATTCACCGTTTATCGTTTACCGTTTCCGACTCATTTAGAGTGAGTATTTTGTGTTGTTTTTTGAAATTTTACTCACTGTTTTTTTTTGTTTATTTGGGATGAAATTCGTGATGCAGACCCCCCGACCTCCGCGACTAAAGTCGGGACAGGCCCGATTCGGGGGAGTATCTGTTTTCAGAATTAAAATTCGTTTTGCATTTAGATTCGTTTTTTAAAAAGGTTGAAACTGAATACTGTGTTTTTTCCAAAATAAAAGAACCAAAAAATCAAAGATTTACCGCAAACTCAAGCCCGCAGAAAGTTCCCCCGAATCGGGGGTTAGGGGGCTGAAGCCGCAGAGCAAGAGCCGTGATGCAGACCCCCCGACCTCCATTTGGGGGAGTTGAGTCGCCTTCTAATTAAAATTCGTTTTGCATTTAGATTCGTTTTTTAAAAAGGTTAAACTTAAATCCTGTGTTTTTGCAAAAAAAAAGAACCAAAAAATCAAAGATTTACCACAATCTCAAGCCCGCAGAAAGTTCCCCCGAATCGGGGGTTAGGGGGCTGAAGCCGCAAAGTAAGAGCCGTGATGCAGACCCCCCGACCTCCGCGACTAAAGTCGGGACAGGCCCGGAGCGGGGGAGTTGAGTCGTTTTTTGATTAAAATTCGTTTTGCATTTGGGTTCGTTTTTAAAGAATGTAAACCTAAAATTCGGTATTCATGCAGAAATAAAAGAATCGAAAAACCAAAGATTTACCATAATCTCAAGCCCGCAGAAAGTTCCCCCGATTCGGGGGTTAGGGGGCTGAAGACGCAGAGCGAGAGCCGCACCACCACCACCCAACTCTAATATCCCGGGTTCTGCTCAATCCGCCCCTGCGAAATATCGACCTCCGACTGCGGAATGGGCAGTAATTCATTTTTACCTTCGATAAAGCCCAACGGTCCCAATACCTCCGCCGCGCGGTCGGTGCGTACCAAATCCCAAAAGCGACGATTTTCAAAGGCAAATTCGTAGTATCTTTCTTCGATAATCGCGTCGCGTACGGCGTCTTGATTAGTAGTTTCAATGTCGGGTAAAACGTCGTCATTATCGCCGCGAGCGCGTGCTCTGACTTCATTCAGAAAGGTCAAAGCCTCGTCCGTTTTGCCGTTTTCGTTGAGTGCCTCTGCGTGCATCAGCAGGATGTCGGAGTAGCGAATGATGCGGCGATTATGACCGAAAGAGCTGCGCGTATCCGTGCCGGGGTGCCACGTTTTTTGATTGTACACTTCGATTTCCGTGATTTCTCCGTTCGTGCGAATGGTATCCGGTGTCGTGCCGTCGCCCGAGATAGTCACCCCGTCGATGACCTCGCCGAGGCGTAATATCGACGGCTCTAAGCGCGGGTCGTCGGTCTCTTCCAAATCGGCAATCCACTTGTACGCCGGGCGACCGAAACCCCAACCTTTATTGGGTGTACCGCGCACCGCGACTGTGTTAGCGTATTGATTACCGCCTTCGGCAAAGTCTTCCGGGCGCGCCGAAATTTCAAAAACCGACTCTTCGTTATGCTCGTTTTGCGCGGGAAAAACGTCGGCAAAATCGGGTACCAAAGCGTATTCGTCCGACTCGATTATTTCTCTTGTCAAATCTTCGACCGCCTGAAAATCTCCGTAAAAAAGTTTTACCCGTGCCAACAAACCGAGTGCCGCACCACGTGTCGCCCGTCCGAGGTCTTCGGGCGCATATTCCGATTTTTCGGGCAAAATAGCTGCCGCCGCTTCCAAATCCGGATAGACCAAATCCCGCAAAATTTCTTCAACCGAGGTGCGCCCCAAATCCAACGGCGGGTCGATGTCCGTCACCTTCGGCACGGCACCGAAACTGCGCACCAAAACCGAGTAATGATAACCGCGCAAAAAACGCGCTTCGGCAATCAATCGCGTCTGCAAAGTCGCATCCATGCTGATATTCGGCACTTCGTTAATCACCAAATTCGTGCGGCGTATCGCCTCGTAAACCGTCTTATAGTAGCGTTCCAAACTGCCCTCGTCCGCCGCGTGTTCGAAGTTTTCGTACACACTAATCGCCAAACCGTCGCCCGGATTACTGCCCTTTACCACATCGTCCGCCATGATGTCCAATATCGGAAAACCGCCCGTCGCCAACTGCCAAGCCCGCAGACTGTTGTACGCCCCGTTGACGGCAAAAAACGCATCTTCGGGCGTGGTCGGAAAGGACCCGACGGTCAATGCCGCGCGCGGCGGTTGCTCTAAGAAATCTTCGCCGCAGGAAGTGGCGAGGAAGAGAAGGACGGTGAGAGAGAGTATATATTTCATATTTTTTTAGTTGTCTGTTGCCGGTTGTCAGTTGACCGGGGGAGAAAATTCGTAATGGAGACCCCCCGACCCTCCACGACTAAAGTCGGGACAGGACTGCGCGGGGGAGTATCTTTTTTCAGAACTTAAATTCGTTTTGAACTTGGACTCTCTTCTAAAAAGAGAACCAAAAACCTAAAGATTTACCGTAAACCCAAGCCCGGAGAAAGTTCCCCCGATTCGGGGGTTAGGGGGCTGAAGCCGCA
>JAHDCG010000115.1 GCA_020629965.1 Saprospiraceae bacterium
AATTTTGAGGCTTTCGGTTCTCTCATTTTGCGCAAAAACAAGATTTGAGATTTACAGTTTTCAAAGACGAATCTAAATTCAAAACGAATTTAATTTTCAAAGATAGATACTCCCCCGCTCCGGGGGTCGGGGGGTCTTTTAACACGGCTCTACCCCGCATTTCAACACTAAATAAAAAAAGCATTCGCGCTACAAAAAAATGCAACAACGCAACCACATATACACCACGCCAAGCCAAAATAATTCGACGATATGGTCGGATTGTGCATGCGGCGGTGTGTGCGGTGCGACCGTCACGGATTTTACCGTTTTCGGGGTTTGTCGCTCTTGTAGTTCGGATGCTTTTTTTCATTAAATTTTAAAAGTCATGAAGAATCAGCAGAATTTGCAAGAGCTTTTTAAGAGAGTTCACCTTTATTTAGACGGTGAATTGAAGCAAGAAGAAGAAATGCAGTTGCTCCGCGAAATACAGAGCAACCCGTCGTATATGGCTGTCCTCAGTAAGGAAAAATCTTTCCGTGACTTTATTAAAAGTAAGATGCAGCGCCGTAAAGTCTCACCTACGCTCATCAGTAATATCAAAAATAATATCGGGATTCCGAGTTAGTTTAATGTGTTTAGGCGTTTAAGGGTTTAGGTTGTGCCGAACGCTTAAACTTTTCGGCGATTAAGCAATATTGCCCGTGCTTTTTCAACTATCCACAAACTGCGGCGTTTCCATTTTTCGGATGCGAATAAAGCCGTATGCCCTGTCAAAATTATGGAAGAGAAAAAGCCGCAACAAAAATTCGACTACCAACTGCTCGGCCGGGTGATACGCCTTGCCGGACCTTACCGTGCGCTGTTTATCGGCGCGGGAGTGCTGTCGATTGTCTTGGCTTTGCTGTCAGTGCTGCGCCCGAAGTTGGTGCAGATTATGGTCGATGATTACATTTTTAAATATGATGTACCGGGTATGACCAAAATTGCGCTTTTGTTTATCGGCGCCTTGATTTTGGAAAGTGTGTTGCGCTATACTTTCATTTATTCGACCTCGGTTTTGGGGCAGTCGGTCATTAAGGATTTGCGGATTCGGGTGTTTAATCATATTTCCGGTTTGCGCCTAAAATACTTCGACCACACACCCATCGGGACTTCGACGACGCGCACGATTAACGACATCGAAACGATAAATACCGTTTTTTCGCAGGGCGCAATTACGATTGTAGCTGACTTGCTGACGGTTTTTGTAGTCTTGGCGGTGATGTTTTCGACCTCGGTGCAGTTGACTTTGATTTGTCTGACGACGATGCCCTTTTTGATTTTGGCGAGTTATATTTTTAAAGAAAAAGTCAAAGCCAGCTACCAAGTCGTGCGCAACCAAATCTCGAAAATGAACGCTTTTTTGCAGGAGCGAATCAGCGGGATGCGCGTCATTCAAATTTTCAACGCGGAAGAGCAGGAAAGCGAAAAGTTTCGCACTATCAACCGCGAATATACCAAAGCCAATCTCAACAGTATTCTCTACTACGCAATATTTTTTCCCGTTGTCGAAATCATTTCCGCCGCCGCCCTCGGTCTGATGGTGTGGTGGGGCGCACGCGGAGTCATCGGCGACACGGTGACGCTCGGTGCTTTGGTTGCCTTTCCGATTTATTTGAATATGCTTTTTCGTCCCATCAGAATGTTGGCGGACAGATTTAACACTCTGCAAATGGGTCTCATCGCCGCCGAGCGGGTTTTTAAAGTCATCGACCGCACGGATGTTATTAAAAACAAAGGGAATTTTACGCCCGAAAAAGTCGAAGGAAAAGTAGAATTTAAAGACGTGTGGTTTGCTTACAATGCCAAAGAATGGGTTTTGAAAAAGCTGAGTTTCACCGTTAATGCCGGCGAAACTTTGGCAATAGTCGGCAGCACCGGTTCAGGAAAAACGACGATTATCAATCTGCTCAGTCGCTTTTACGAAATACAGGAAGGCGACATAAAAATCGACGACCGCAGCATTCGTGATTTTACTCTGGATGCTTTGCGCGCGCGGATTGCCGTTGTTTTGCAGGATGTTTTTCTCTTTTCGGGTTCTGTTTTGGAGAACATTACGCTGCGCAATCCCGAAATGACGCGCGAAGAAGTCATTGAAGCCGCCAAGCTCATCGGTGCCCACGAGTTTATTGAAAATCTGCCGGGCGGCTACGATTATCAGGTCATGGAACGCGGCGCGACCCTCTCGATGGGACAGCGACAACTTATCTCGTTTGTCCGCGCTTTGGTTTACAATCCCGACATTTTGATTTTGGACGAAGCCACCTCTTCCGTTGACCCGGAGACAGAGGCGGTCATTCAATACGCCATTGAAAAGTTGATTGCCAAGCGCACTTCGTTTATTATCGCGCACCGCTTGTCCACCATTCGCCACGCGACGAATATTATGGTGCTGCACAAAGGTGAGGTACAAGAATTCGGCTCACACGATGAGTTACTGGAGATTGAAGACGGGCATTATCGAGGGCTGTATGAAATGCAGTTTGTAGGGAGTGCGGTGGACGGTTGATGGCGGACGGGTGTGCAGAGGGCGCTCATCCCCCCAATTTCTCCCGCAGCACCGCATTCCCCTCCTGCGGGTTTGCTTTACCTTTAGAAGCCTTCATCAACTCCCCCATAAAAAAGCCCAAAAGACCCTTTTTTCCTTTGCGATACGCCGCGACTTTGTCCGGATATTTCGCCAAAATTTCTTCCGCTAAATCCGCTAAAAAGTCTGCGTCGGAGTCTTGCAACAAATTCATTTTTTCCGCCAATTTTGCAACCGGCGTATCGCTTTTCTCCCAAATCGCGGGAAACAATTTTTGCTTCGCCACCGAATTACTCACCTTATTCTCTTTCACCAAATCCAACAATTCCGCCCACCGCTGCACGGGAAAATCCGGAACTGCATTTGTCTCGTTTTCCGCCAAATGCGGACGCACCTGATTGATAATCAAATTCGCGCAGGCCTTATAATCCTGATGTTTTTCCGTTAAATCCAAAAACAAAAACGCGATAGTTTTCTCCTCCGTCAAAATCGTCGCGTCGTAAGCCGACAGCCCGAACTTCGTGGTAAATCGCTCATACAATTCCCACGGCAAGGCCGGCATTTCCGCTTTCACCCGCGCCAATTCTTCCGCAGAAATAACCACCGGCGGCAAGTCCGGGTCGGGGAAATAGCGATAATCGTGTGCATCCTCTTTATCGCGCAGGGGCGAGGTCGAACCCGTATTCTTATCGAATTGCAAAGTCTGCTGCCGCACCCGACCGCCGCTTTCTACGATGTCGATTTGTCGCTGCGTTTCAAATTCGATGGCCCGCCGCGCAAAGCGCATCGAGTTCATATTCTTCACCTCACAGCGTGCAAAAAGTTCCTCCGAACCCTGCGGTCGTATCGACACATTACAGTCGCAGCGCATCGAACCCTGCTCCATATTTCCGTCCGAAATTTCCAACCAACGCACCAACCGCCGCAGTGCATTCATAAACAAATCCACCTCCTCCGCCGAGCGCAAATCCGGTTCACTCACCACCTCCACCAACGGCACCCCCGCTCGATTCAAATCCACTCCCGAGTGCATCTCAAACACATCGTGCACTGATTTTCCCGCGTCTTCCTCCATGTGAATGTGATGCAAACGCACTTTCTTCACCGTTCCGTCGCTCAACAAAATCGGCACAAAACCACCCACGGAAATCGGACACCTATCCTGCGTAATTTGATAACCCTTCGGCAAATCCGTGTAAAAATAATTCTTGCGGTCAAAATAATTCGTCAAATTAACCTCCGCCCCCAAAGCCACACTCAACCGCAGCGCATAGTCGATTTGCTTCCGATTTAAAACCGGCAAAGTTCCCGGATGCCCCAAAGAAACCGTACTGATATGTGTATTCGGCTCCCCGCCAAAGCGCGCATCGTCTCCGCAAAAAGCCTTACTCGCCGTGCCGAGTTGTATGTGTGTTTCCAAACCGATGACGGTTTCGTATTTCTGTTTTGCCATTTTACTGATTGTCTGTTTTGGTTTTCGGAAAAGTGTGAATTTTTCTCTTTTTTGTTAGATTTGTTTGAATGGTTAGAATCGTTGTTGCTGACTCGGGATTTCGCGTTTTTTCGTACCGTTTATGTACAGACGCGGGAAAACGCGTCTCTCTGACGAACAGCCCGTTGCTGCCGATTATTTTATTCCTTTGCCAAAATCACGACACCGCCCCAAAGAACCGACCGTTTTAACAAAAATACAGCATTTTCCTATACGATTTAGCGTAATTTTGAGTTTCAGTTACGAGGAGCAAAGAGTAAGCGGCGGAGAGTAGAGAGCGGAGAGTTTCCTCCTCAAATGCCGCATGTTTATCAAATCGTAAAACGGAGTGCCAACAAAAAGCAGCGGAATTCGTAAAATATACCTCTTGTAAGGGAAGGTGAATCTTGCGTCTTCAGCCCCCTAACCCCCGGAGCCGCAGGGTTGATTGATTCTAAAGTTTGGCGCACCGGAGCAAAAGTCACTTCCGGTAGGGTTCCCCCCTATTTAGCCTGTCCCGACTTCAGTCGCGGAGGGGCGGAGGGGGCTAAAGACGCGTGGCACTACTCGACTTCAGCCCCCTAACCCCCGATTCGGGGGAACTTTCTCCGGGCTTGGGATTACGGTAAATCTTTAACTGTTTCTGTTTTTTCGCTTTGAAAAAGTAAGAAATTCAGGTTTTACCTTTTTGAAATTGAGTCTAAATCTAAATCAAATTTAAATTTCAAAGAAAGAAACTCCCCGCTCCGGGGTCGGGGGTTTTCATTACGGCTCTTTTTACGAGAAAAAACAGCGAAAATCATAAAAAATTATAAAAATCAGCGTTAAAAAGCCATAATCACAAGTTTTGCGAGGTAAAATCAAAATCATCAAAAATCATAATCCCAAACAGCGAAAATCATAAAGAATCATAAAAAATCAGCGTAAAAAGTAAAGTCTCAAACCGATTCAAAAGCTAAATGCACCGAAATTTAATCCCGTACATCACATTCACTTTGGCAATTCTCTTTGCCCTGCCCGCCGCTGCCCAAAACTGCGGCTGCGCCGACGCCGGCAACTGCCCCGCCGATATTCCCGTGCAAAGTAACTTCACCGTCTGCTACGACTTCACCGATGCCGCCAACAACGACCTCGCCGACCCGAATCAAGGCATTTGCGGCGTCAATATTTCCTTTACCCATGACTACATTTGGGATTTAGAACTCACCCTCATTTCCCCCGCCGGACAAGAAGTGCAACTCGTCGGTCCCGACGTCGATGCCGCCGGCGGTACACTTTTTACCGCTTGGGATGTGCAATTCGTGTCCTGCGCCGCGACCGCCGAACCTCAGGGCAGCTACGAAGCCGTGTGGACCAACGACCAAGACTGGCCCTTCGTCGGCACTATCGGCGGCTCGTATTACCCCGTCGCGGGCGGCTGTTTGGAAGACTTCAACGTCGGTGCCGTCAACGGTCAGTGGTGCATTGAAGTCAATAATTTGATGACTTTTGAAGGCGGCAGTTTGCTCGATTTCGACCTCGAACTCTGTGACGAAAGCGGCATTTTCTGCTGCGATGCCGACGGCGGCGACCTCGACGACGACCTGCTGACCTGCGAGGGCGACGACAGCTTGATTTTAACTTTAGAACCCGAATACACCAACGACGCGCCCGACGAAACCCTCTACGGCTACACCTTTTTAATCGGCGAAGTCGGCGGTTTGCTCTTGGAAACCACCGAAAATCCCGACCTCACCGCCTACCCCGCCGGCGACTACGAAGTCTGCGGTATTTCTTACGATTTAAACGAAGAAAACTTAGTGCCGCAGCCCGACGGCGCACTCACTTTGCAAGCAATAAAAGACGACCTCGACGGACTCAATCCCTCCTTCTGCGCTGCGCTTTCCGAAGATTGTTTTCCCGTTACGATTGCCGCGCCGCCGCCGCCTTTTGCCCTCAACGATACGATTTGTGTCGGGGAAAGCTACGTCATCGGCGACAGCACTTTTACCGAAGCGGGCGACTACGAAGTTGTTTTTAATTCTTTTTTCGACTGCGACTCTTTGGTCAATTTAAGCCTCGTCGCCCTGCCCGTCGATACCGGACTCATCACCCAAAGCATCTGCCTCGGCGACAGCCTGACCGTGGGCGACTCCGTTTTTTATAATACCGGAAATTACGAAGTCTATCTCGCCGGCGCGTCCCGTTGCGACAGCACTTATTTGGTTGATTTGACCGTCATTCCGCCCGTCACCGAAAACGTGGCGACTACGATTTGCAGCGGCGAAAGCTACGCAATCGGCGACGAAATGTACACCGCGACCGGCATTTACACCGACACCGTAACTTCCCTGCTGACCGGCTGCGACAGCATCGTCACTTTGGATTTGGAAGTCACCACCGTCACTGCCGAAATCGCCGACCCGGACACCATTACCTGCGCCGACCCGACCGTAATTTTAGACGGCACCGCCTCGACCGACGACCCCGGCACAACCTACTTATGGACAACTTTCGCCGGCGGCAACATCATTTCGCCCGACCTCACGCAGCCGACCGTAGAAATCAATGACAACGGCTTTTACCAACTCAAAGTCACCCGCGACGGCTGCGCCGACTCTACCGCCGTCAGCGTCGTTTTATTGCAAAATATTCCGAATGCCGAAGCCGGTGCGCCTGACAGTTTGACCTGCGGCGTAACCGAAATTCAACTCGACGGCACTGCCTCCGACGCGGGGCAAAACCTCGTCTATGAATGGAATTCGGAAGACGGAAACATCCTGCCGGGCGAAGAAAATTCCCTCACGCCGACCGTCAACGGCGCCCCGGCTTTCTACTACCTGACCGTCACCAATGTGCAGTCGCAATGCAGTGAAACCGACTCCGTTTTTATCGACTTAGCCGACGATGCGCCCCTCGCCGATGCGGGTGCGGACGGCTTTTTAAATTGTGCAATCACCACCGTTACCCTCGACGGCGGCGCGAGTTTTGTCGATAATCAGCATACCTATATATGGACGAATGAGGCCGGCGAAACTTTACCGACCGTCGATATCACAAATGCGCAAACGGACACCCCGGGCATTTACACTTTGACGGTCACAAATACCGAAAACAGCTGCTCAAATACCGACATAGCGGAAGTCTTCCAAAACCTCAATGTGCCTCTCGCAGAGGCGGGCGAAACCGATACCCTGACCTGCGCCGTACCCGAAATTCAACTCGGCGGCGCAGTAGCGGGCAGCCCCGATTTCACGGTCTTGTGGACGGGTGCGGGCGCGGTACAAGACCCGACCACGCTGACCCCGACCGTCACGCAAAGCGGTTGGTACTTCATCACGGCGACCGATACCGACAGCGAATGCAGCGCGACCGACAGCGTGTTTATCGACATTGCCGAAGACCTGCCTTTTGCCGACGCCGGTCCGGAAAGTGTGTCGCTCAACTGCCAACTGACCGAATGGGCTTTGGGCGACCCGGACGATACTTCCGCCGGCGATGAATACAGCTACGCGTGGACTCTGAACAATACTTTTCTTTCCGCCGAATTTCCTTTGACCGTCAGCGAAACGGGGCTTTATTTCCTCACCGTCACCAACGAACTAACGGGCTGTGAAAGCACGGACAGCATTGCGATTTTCGGCGATTTATTGCAACCGATTGCCGATGCGGGCGATGATTTTGAATTAAATTGCGCCGAAACTTTTATCATTTTAGACGGGGAAGAGCTTGGCGAATTGCCGAACGAAGATGACAGTTTTATCCTTTACGAATGGTACGATGCGGACTACAATCTCCTGCAAAGCGGCGAAGACAGCCTGACCGTCGTCAATCCGGGAACGTACAATTTAGTCCTCTCCGAAAGCATCACTTTTTGCGCGGACACGGCAACCGTCGTCATCACGCAAGACCCCGCCGTACCCTTCGCCGATGCGGGCGACGATGTGTTTGCGGACTGTGCGGACGGCAGCGCGACGCTGAACGGCAGCGGCTCCGCGCCCGCTGATTTTAACTTTTTGTGGACGAGCGAAAACGGGCAAACCGTTATCAACGAAACAACCCCGCTGCCAACCGTTTTCGGGACGGGCATTTACTATTTGGAAATCAGTAACCCCGACGGCAGTTGTTCTGATTTGGATCAAGTCGAAGTCTTTTTGGATACGATGGATTGCGAACCCGACGTCGTGCTGACTCCCGGTTTTGAAATCTTTGCCGACGGCGAAAACGGCATCATCGACTGCACGACCGCAGACCAAGCCTTCATCGACGGTGTCGGTTATTTTTTGGACACTCTGGATGCTTCGGGAACGGTCGCGCCCGGCGGTAATATCAGCTACACGTGGACGGCTCCGGACGGCATTGTGGTGAATGAAGACAACCCGCAATTTCCCGTCGTCACGCCCGGTACTTTTGTGCTGACGGTGACGAATACGCTGTTCGACATTGCGGCGAGCGATACGATTTCGGTGTTGAATATCCGCAACTTTCCGACGGCGGACGCGGGCATGAGTACGGTTTTAAATTGTACGAATTTTCAAAACGGCTATATTTTAGACGGTACAAACAGCGACCAAGGCGCGGACTTTACTTACCTGTGGACGACGGACTTCGGCGACTTCGGCGGCAGCGACATAACGGCTGTCAATCCGACGGTTTTTGCGGCGGGCACTTACGAATTGGAAGTCACCGACAACAGCAACGGCTGCACCTCGACGGCGGCGGTTTTGTTGAGTTTGGACGGGCAAATTCCCTCGCCTTGCTTCATCGACGAGGTGCAAATGGAGTGCATCGACAATGCCGTCATGATCGGCGATACCTGCGACGTAAATCCCGATTATGAATACGCGTGGAATGTCATTGAAAACGGCAACATCATCGGCAGCACAACGGGCGCGATGATTACCGTGCAGACCGATACTTCGCAGGTTTCCGGATTGTTTGAAGTGGTGGTGACCGACGCGCAAAACAACTGTACTTTCGTCGATACGGTCGAAGTTTTTACCGCCGTCAACTGCTACCCGGATTGCGTGGTCGATGCGCTGCCCGATACGCTGACCTGTCTGACGGAGCAGGTGTTTTTGGACGGAACGGGTTCTTCCGTCGGCTCGGAATACGCCTACGAATGGCGGCGCGTCGGCGGTACGGACGGGTTGTGCGGCGGCGAAAATACGCTGATGCCCTGCGTCGATTTGCCGGGAGCTTACCTTCTCGAAATTACAAATACGCAAACGGGTTTCGAGTGTCAATCCCCGCTCGTTTTTGTGACGGCAAATGACAGTCCGCCCGACGCAGAAATCGACGCTGCCGATAATCCTGCTTTCACTTGTCTCAGCGATGTGGTTACGTTAAATGCGACTTCCGACGACACGGACGCTTATGCTTTTATGTGGGAAAATGCGGAAGGCTGTATTCTCACCGACCCGACTTTGCCCGCCATAGAACTCGACTGCTCGGGCACTTACAGCCTGACGGTGACGGATTTGCAGACGGGCTGCGAGAATATTTCCGACGTACAAATCGACTACGATACCCTGCCGCCGGCGGTGGTCAATGTCAGTCCCGAGTCGGCGTTAATCGGTTGTAATAATCCGCAGGTCGTGCTCAGCGGCAGCGGTTCGTCTTTGGGGCAATACAGTTGGTATCGAGACGGGGCTTTGCTGTCGGGCGCGAATAATCTGACTTACGTGGCAAATACGGCGGGCGAATATTGTCTCGTCGTGACCAACCCCGAAAACGGCTGCTCCGCCGAAGACTGCGCGACGGTCACGGCGGATGCAGATGCGGTATTTGCCGACGCCGGCGAAAATCAATTTTTGACCTGTTCCGTCGGTAGTGTGACGCTGACCGGCGACGCACCGACGGGACCCGAATTTACCTTTCAGTGGACAACCGCTGCGGGGGCGGATTGCTTTTTTCCGCCGACGGGCAGTTTGGAAATTACGGCGACCTGCCCCGGCACTTACACGCTCAACGTAACCGACCTGACGAGCGGCTGCACGGGGGCGGCATCGGTGGAAGTCATCGACGCGACCGCCCCGCCGACCGTGGATGCGGGACCGGATATGGAGTTGGATTGCGACATCACTTCGGTCATTTTGGATGCTTCAAATTCGACTTCCGCAGGAGATTTGACGATAAACTGGGTGGGCTTGGACGGACAGAGCAGCCCGAGTCCGAACGGTACGCTGACCCCGACGGCGACGGCACCCGGCACCTATTCGCTGCTCATTTATGACAACGATACGGATTGTTTTGCGACGGATATGGTCGAAGTTTTTACAAGCGCAGACCTGCCGACGGCGGATGCGGGCGCGGACCGGACGCTCGACTGCGCAACGATACAAGTGACGCTCGACGGCTCGAATTCTTCGCAAAATGACAGCCTGTCGTATCAATGGACGGCGGAAAACAGTACGGGGATTTTGTCCGCAAATGACGGATTGACTTTGCTCGTGAATGCGGGCGGCAATTACATTTTGACGGTGACCAACGACAGTACGAACTGCATGAGTGTCGATACGGCGGCGGTGCTGCTCGATACGCTGCCGCCTTTGCCCGCTTTGACGGTCGAAAATGACGGGATGATAAATTGCGCAGCGGAAACGATTACTTTGAGTGCGGAAAATGCGCAGCCCGCCGGTCTCGACTTTCTGTGGTCAACGCCGAACGGCAGTATTATTTCGTCCTTTACGCAGCCGCAGATTTCGGTCAACTCGGGCGGTATTTATAACCTCTCGCTCGTCAATCCGCAAAACGGTTGCAGTGCCGATACCTCGGTGACGGTGACGCAGGATTTTACGCCGCCGCAGATTGAAATTGCCGCGCCGGAAGAATTGACTTGCATCATCGAAAGCGTGATTTTGGACGCAACGGCTTCCGACGATAATACGGATTTTGTGTGGACGAATGCGAACGGTCTGCCGATTGACAATGCGGAAACGGCAACGCCGACGGTTTTTGCGGCGGGAGAGTATGCGGCGGAAGTCACCTCGCAACTCAACGGCTGCACCGCTGCGGCAACGATAACCGTCACGGAAAACGTCACGCCGCCCGTCGCCGTCGCCGCCGCCGAGGGCGTGTTGGACTGTCTGAACGAAACGGTCGTGCTCACGGGCGCGGGGTCGAGCGACGCCGAAGTCGCCGCCTACGTGTGGACGGGACCGACACCTGCCGCCGACCCGACCGCGCTGCAAACAACGGCAAGCGCCCCCGGCATTTACACGCTCACGGTCACCAATCTCGGCAACGGCTGCACGGCAACGGCAAGCACCGAAGTCATCGCAAGCGGGCTGCCGATTACGGAACTCGACGTGACGACGACCGACCCGAATTGCGCGGACGACGCGAGCGGTTTTATTCAAATCGACAGCGTTATCGGCGGAAATGAACCGTACTTTTTTAGTTTTGCGGGCAGCGTGTTCAGTCAGTACGACTACCGCAATTTTTTGACCGCCGGCAGCTACGAGATTGCCGTGGAAGATGCCGACGGCTGCACCTACGCCACGACGGTCACGCTGACGGAAACGGAGTCTTTGCTGATTGATTTAGGTGCGGAAATCGAAATCGAAAGCGGCGAAACCGTCGAACTGAACGTAGAAATCAACAACCCGACGGCGGTCAATACGATATTGTGGCGACCGCTGCCCGACCCGGATTGTCCCGGCTGTCCGCAGCAAACCTTCACGCCGACGGCAACGATGACGGTGGCGGTGGAGGTACGCGATACCCTCGGCTGCACGGCGACGGATAATGTACAAATCGTAGTGACGGGCGGCGAAGAAAATCCGCTCTTCATCCCCGACGCTTTTTCTCCGAACAACGACGGCGAAAACGACGGCTTGGAAATCTTTGCCCGCTCGACGGTGACACAAATCGAGTCTTTTCAAATCTTCGACCGCTGGGGTAATATGGTACACGAAGCAACCGACTTCCTGCCGGGCGACCCGAATGCAATCTGGGACGGCAGGCTGCACGGTCAGGAAATGAACCCGCAGGTTTTTGCGTATCGGGTGGTGTACCGGGTGCGCGGGGAAACGCGGGCGCGGACAGATTGGGGGGATTTGGTGTTGGTGAGGTAGGGAGATTTTTTGTGCTTTTGAAAAAGGGAAATTATGCTGGTGATTGAGTTGATGTGAGGATGCCCCTCATACTGTAAGTTCAACTGCCCACGGCGGTGGCTAAGAGTCTGGAAAACCAAGTCCAAAATATTCAAAACCGCGCAGAAATTGTCTTTTTACACTTTAACCTTAATCGTTTGGGTAAACCTTTTTAGTCGTGTAGCATATCGCCGCATATTGACGGATAGTCTGATTTGAGTATTGAGTCTGTGAATCAAACTTTAAGCTGTCTGAATTAAGAAAAATTACTTAAGTCATTTAATCGATATTGAATTTATCTGAATTATTTTCTACTATTTACCGTTTTTATCAAAAATCTTATTACTTTTACGATGTAATTTTACAATAACCCTCCAAACCGTGTCAACTTATAGATAAATAGTTTGGATAAGATGTTTGGATAACATCAATGTTATGCGTTCTTTCTTACTTTTTTCCTTTCTTACTCTCTTTTAGGGCAAACGGATTGTTCCACATTGTGTTCTGATCACGATTATTTAGTAGCAAAAAATCAAGTACAAGATGTACTTGATTTCGCAATGAATAACAATAGCAATGCTGTTTATCAAGTTCCGGTAAATTTTGTATTTTTTAGAACTGATGGAACTTCTGTCCTTTCTGATGATGAAATAAACGAGTTTCTTGGTGACATTAATACAGATTTTTCTCCAATGAACATTGAGTTCGTGCAAAGTGGATTAATTAATTATGTTGATAATTCTCAACTGATAAATTATTCGACAGGTGGTGGGTTTCAGAATTTTTTCTTAAATAATTTCTGTTACGTCAGTACAGCTTTTAATGTATATGTTGGGGGAAATACAACGGGTAGTTTTTCTTTTTACCCAACAGACGATGCATCTATTCATAATTCAATTATTAATTTTGGTAGTAAGATAACTTTCAAACTCGGAGATAATGTAGCGCATGAAACGGGTCACTATTTTGGATTATTTCACTTAATTGGACCTTTTAATCCACAAAATGCTGATATATACCATAACCCAAACGATCCTACACCCATTCCGGGAGCAGATTACGATGATCACCCGTATTTAGGTGACAGACCGAGAGAATTAGTAATAAGAAGTTTCGATGCCTCCAAAGATTTTCCGGAACCAAACTGTGATATCGGTGGTGATATGGTTTGTGATACACCTGCTACGGCAGCAACAAATAGTGCTGCTTATCCGAATCCAAACGATCCTGATTGTGAGTTGCCTTTTTTGCCAGCCTGTTCATCAGGATGGGTTTTCGATGTAGGCACTTGCGAATATACGGGTAATTATATAGATTATAATAATGATCCGATAAGCCCTCCTCCCATTGGTAGTTTGTACGATAACTTTATGAAGAGAGGAGTTAGTTCTTGTGGATCCGGATTTACACAGGGACAATTTGATAGAATGAATTTTTACCTTTATGGATTTGAAAATTCTCGTTCTTCTCGTCTCAATGCCTCTTTTTCGGGGAATCTGCTTGATTATGTAGAGTTAGAAAACACAGACATACCCGTTCCAAACGTAAATATAAAAATTACACATCCTGGAGATGAAAGATTTGCTAATACAATTTCTGATATAAATGGTCGAATTCAAGGAAATCATTACACTCAAACAGCCGTTGCTCAAAGGTGGAAATTGGGAAGTGAGGATGACTTATCTTATTCTGAATTAGAATGGGAAAACGGAGTAACAACAGCAGATATTGTCAAAATAAGACAACACATTCCGGCCACTGTAGAGTTAAACAGTTATCAAATATTAGCAGCGGACGCCAATAATACCGGTACGGTAACTGCCGCTGATTTGGTTACGATAAGAAAACTAATTCTTCAAATGACAGACACTTTTGAAGATTATGATTCACCTTGGTTGTTTATTCCTGAAGATATTGTAGTGTCACATAATACAGAATTTGAAGACGACCCGTTTAATATGATTATAAACGGAGTATCATATACCAATGAAGCACCGTATACTTCAGATAATTGGGTTTACAATATCGCTAATGGGCAAAATGGTAATAATGGCTTTGATGCAATAAAAATTGGAGATGTCAATCAAACTGCGAGTGTCGATTTTTCTGGTTCGGATAATGAAGATATAGAAGATGATGAACCTGTATTTGTAGAAATTAAAGAGGTTACACCTTCTGATGACGGATTTGACGTTTCTTTTGATATTAGTAGTATTGAAGAAAAGGTAGCTTTTCAGGCAGGCTTGGATTTTGATGAAGCTCTGTTGACCTACAAAGGTCTAACATCTAACAATCATCTTCCAAATTTTAATAATGGAGATAACTTTGGGTTGAATAGAGTTACAGATGGTAAGGTAAATTTAGCTTGGGATAGTCATACCACTTTGAGTGAAGAAATCACCGGTAACACATCGGATTTTGAATTAGGATTTGCAACAGGTTTAAGTTATGAAGATTTTTTAGAAAAACTTACCGTCGGCGCGATAGAACGAAGTCCAAACTCCTTTAATGCTAACGGTATAATTAGGCTAGATGCTACATTTAAAAATGTAGCATACGATGAGAATTTAAATCCTTCTAAAGTATTACTTACTATCAGTCCTTCATTACGAATAGCCTATCGTAAAGATATAGCGGAGAAGGTATCTATTTATCCTAATCCTACAGCGGATAAATTATTTTTCAAATTGCCTAACAAAGCATTAGGTAATTATACACTTGAAGTTAGAAATCTGTCAGGCAATTCTGTCACCGACATACGAGGTAACATAAATGAAGAAGATACTTTTTCTATTAATGTTGAAGACTTGAGTTCAGGTGTTTATTTTTACAAAATTTCTACTTCCGGAACGTTGTTTACAGGGAAGTTCATTGTTAATTAGAAGGTGTATCTTAATTCACGATTCAAGTATTTGGTAGTACTCTACTAAATTACCAAATCGTTATGATATTTATCTGAAAACATCCCTCACAATCTGTCAGCGAAAATGAATAGATTACTTTTTGCTTTTTTGCTGTTACAATGTATTCCTGTACACGCAAATGTTCTTTATGTCGATCAAGCAAACGATACCGGCGGCAACAACGGCACGAGTTGGGAAGACTCTTTTCAAAATTTAACCGTAGCCTTAGCGAATGCCGTCGAGGGTGACAGTATTTGGATTGCGGCCGGCGAGTATAAGCCGACGGAAACCGATGACCGCACCGTTAGCTTTTCGGTTCCCGAAGGTGTTAAACTTTTTGGTGGTTTTACGGGTACGGAATCCGCTCTTGCGGAAAGAAATTTATCCGAAAATCAGACTGTTCTTTCGGGAGACATTGGTTTGTCGAATGATTTCGCGGACAATTCTTACACCGTCCTTAGAATTGAATTGCAAAACGGAGCGGGCGCAGAACTTAACGGTTTAATTATACGAGAAGGAACCGCGCTTACTCTAAACTGCGCGGAATGCGCGGGCGATACCGGAAGATGCAAAGGCGGCGGGGTGTATGTTGAGGTTTCCGACAATTCCGAGTTAAGCAATTTAGCGATTATCGATTGCTTGTTTGAAAACAACGAGGCGTATGCAGGCGGCGGTCTGTACGTCGATGCAATCGGTGCGGTCGATGTGATTTTACGCGGTTCTGTTTTTCGAAGCAACGGTAATCCGGGACTTGGTTTTTGTACGTTGTCGGATAGTGGCGGCGGTGCTTATATTTCGCAGAACAACAGCAATACATACGCACAGAGTTTTTTGGCAGAAGATTGTGTATTTACTGAAAACTATACTGAACTCGACGGCGGCGGGTTGTATTATGCGCAAAAAGAAAGCGCAGATACATTATTTGCCGCAGTTGAAATCGTATCGTGTGAGTTCGACGGTAATTTTATGCCGGGCATTGACAGCGGGTCGGGAATTGGTGCGTACATAGCGGGTAACGCCACAGAACAAGGAGATGTCCGGTTGCGAGATTGTAATTTTACGGGTAATATCGGCGGTACAAATTTAGATGCCGGTAGCGGCGGGTTGGCACTACCGGTCGGCGGAGAGGGAACGGTTGTGACCGGGAGTACATTTCAAAATAACGTTGCCGACAGCGGCGGCGGAATTCTTGCCGTAGGAAAATTAAGAAGTATTAACAACCTCTTTCGAGAAAACAGCGCAAATAAAGGTGCCGCCGTAAGCTCTTTTTTCGAGTTAGAAATCTTCAATACACTCTTCGTGAATAACAGTTCATTCGCCGACGAAGGCGGACTGATTGACAATCTTTCTTTTGAAAAATCAGAAATCTCCAATTCGGTTTTTTACGGAAATAACACGGGAAATGCTCCGTATTTATTGGATTTGGCGGGTGCAGATTATAATGTAATGAATTGTATTTTTTGGAATAACTCGGCACAGCATGTTTTAGACTACGGCACTAATTCTACGGGCACAGTCACCTTTAGAAATTGCATTGTCGAGCAAACGAATTGCGATGAAATAACGACCGCAATTTCTTCCGAAGCGATAGTATGTGAAAATGTGTTGTACAATACTGACCCGGATTTTGCGGACGAAGCAAACGAGGATTTCTCCTTACAGCCCTGTTCCGTCGGCATAAACGCGGGCAGTACTATCCCCGAAACTTTTACCGACATAATCACAGACTTTGCAGGCAACAGTCGCATTATCGACGATATTGCCGACATCGGAGCCTACGAAAATGAAGGGATACGCTTGTTTGTAACCGCAACCGACGCTTCGGGGGCAACGGCGGCAGACGGATTTATTCTGATTGACTCGATTAACGGCGGAGTACCGCCTTATACGCTTACGATAAACGAAATGCCCGTAGGTAACGAAATCTCGAATTTACTGCCCGGTGATTACACCGTTTCAGTAACAGACAGCACCGGCTGCACCGAGAGTATAACGCTAAATGTTTCTTTTATTTCTGTGGCAACGTCGGAAGAACTCAACCTCTTCCGGATTTTTCCTAATCCCGTAACCGATATTTTGTATTTTGAAAATAATGCGTTGGTCAACGAAAATGTATTTATCGACATCACAACGATACAAGGAAAAACGGTTTGGCAAGCAGAAACCGTGCTGTCGCCTGAGTTCAGCATCGATACGGCAAAATGGTCTTCCGGAATTTACTTTGTTACAGTAAAAACTACCGGCGTAGTGCAAACAGAAAAAGTTGTCAAGTAAGGGTCGAAGAATAGAGTCACAATTTACTTGCCGAACGTATTCAGCCCGAACGACCACGGCATCAACGACTACGTGCAGCCCGTCGGTTTTCATTTTCGGACGGAGCGGGTGTTTACCTTTTCAAGTTGACTTATTTTAATTTTTTGACGGGGGAGGAGGAGGGTTTAACGGGGGATGTTTTGTTGGTGGAGAAGTTTTTTCTTAATCTTAATCAAACATCAGATACCCGTAAAAATCGGAAGACCTGAGTGCAATTTCAAATAAAATAAACAGAAAGAGAAGTAGGGAAGAGACGGAATACAGCTTAATCTTATTTCCGAAAACAAGTAAAATCAGACAAACGAAAAGCAGTAAAGGATTCAGAAAATGACCGAGCAAGAGGATTTTTTCGTCAGCGTCCCATGACATAAATGTTGCTCTCACGTGCGTTATGCCGTCTTTGAAAGTCGGGATGCGTTTGATTGTCAAGATTGATTTTACGGAAATGCAAATTCTTATTGCGTTGATAAGAAATAAAAAGGTGAGGATAAGTTTGGAGACGGAGACGGTCGGCTTTGCTGTCATTTGGTGTGAAATCATTGTTTGGAAGTGAATGATTTTGGCTTTTTGAACGCATAAACGACACTTTTTTGTGTGTTGTTAAAGTACAACGCATCTCGCAAGTGCCCCGCACTAAAAAAAGGAGCAAACCGACCCCCGGTTTGCTCCTTTCTCATCTCAAAAAATCAATCTTGCCTTACTGGTCGATTTCAATCAAATACCCCGTCAGCAACATCTGTGCGACGTTGTTCGGCATTTCCAAAGTCGTGCCTTCCGGAAAGCTGAGGAGGTTGGAAGCCCGCAGAAAGTTAGGACGGAAAAACTCGATTTGTACGCCGTTGACGACTAAGTAACTCACGTCGTCGTTGACCATGCCCGACTTGACCACGAATACTTTACCCGCCGGAACGGTGTAAACGGGCTGCTGCTGAAAATCGACTAAGGTGGTTTCGATGACCTCGTTTTCGTCAATCAACAGACCGAGACATTTGCAGTTTTGTACCTGCTGACCGCCCGCCAATATCGGCATACTCGGTGCCGTGGGGTGGTTGTAAACGTTGCCGCCGTTGAACAAGCCGACCGTCGGAGGGCCTCCGGTGAGGTAGAAGTTTTTGCCGGCGGGCACGGTGTAGTTGGTGCTCGTCACGACGATGTAGTCGCCGATGATACCCTGCGGGTAGCGAATACTCGCTCCGGGCGCACCGAGCGGTACATCCGAGAGGGTAATGGTGTTACCGCCGCTGATGCCGAGGGTCACGCCGTCGTAAACCAACTCTTGAATTTCGTTGGTCGCGTCGCCGTCGTTGTCTGCGGCTTGTGCGTCTTGTAAGTTGCCGAGCACGGTTTGTACGTCGGCTCCGTTAAATTGACTTCCGGTCGTCAGCACTTGATTTGCGGTTTGAATTTCATTGGTCGCATCGCCGTCGTTGTCTGCACCTTGTGCGTCTTGTAAATTGCCGAGTACGGTCTGTACATCCGCGCCGCCGAAATCATTGCCCGTCGTCAGTACGTCATCGGCAGTTTGAATTTCATTATTCGGGTCGCTGTCGTTGTCACCGGCGAGAGCCGTTGCGATGGTTTCCAATGCCTGTTGTACGTTCATGCCCTGGTAGGTGCCGCCGGGTACGTTGACTTGATTTGCCGCTTGAAATTCATTGGTCGGGTCGGAGTCGCCGTCGCCCGCCGCTACTGCCGCCGTTAAAATTTCGAGCGCAGCTTGTACATTGCTGCCTTGGTAAGTGCCGCCGCTGATTTGTACACCGTCCGCGGTTTGAATTTCATTATTCGGGTCGGAGTCACCGTCACCCGCTGCGAGTGCCGCCGTCAAAATTTCGAGTGCCTGCTGCACGTCGTTATTTTGATAAGTACCGCCGGTGATTTCCACGCCGTCCGCCGTTTGGATTTCATTGCTTGAGTCGGTGTCGCCGTCTTGCGCGATTTGCGTTTCGAGTTGGTCGATTTGTGTCGAGTTGTTTGCCACGTTGCCGCTGAGGTCATCCAGAGCCGTTTGTACATCGTCGCCCTGGTAAGTGCCGCCGATGACTTGTACGCCGTCTGCGGTCTGGATTTCATTCAAGGGGTCGGCATCGTTGTCGTTGTCGGCTTGTGTTTCGATTTGCTCGATTTGCTCGCCGATGTTCGTGACTTGATTGGTGATACTCGAAACATCGGTACTGATGTTATCCAAAGCCGTTTGTACGTTTTGACCTTGATAATTACCACCGATGACTTGAACACCGTCCGCCGTTTGAATTTCATTGGTAGAGTCACCGTCACCGTCCGCTTCTACTT
>JAHDCG010000253.1 GCA_020629965.1 Saprospiraceae bacterium
GTCGTTTTAGTTCTCCAAAGTAAAAAGAGACAAGAGACTTAAAAGAAAAAGGAATCATGACCTAATAATTTTACTACCCTCAAGCAATCGTAAATCGTACATCGTAATTCGTAAATCAAAAACTATGTCCTTCAAAGTTATCATCGAAAATCACGTTGCCGTCGTCGCTTTTGACCGCGCGGAAAAGGCCAATTCTTTGCACGAACCGGCTTGGGGTGAAATGCGGGATATATTCGGCGAATTGCACGAAAACCCGGAGGTGCGGGCTATTGTTTTGACGGGTGAGGGTAAGACTTTTTGTGCGGGTATCGACCTGGAGACTTTGATGGGTTTGCAGCGCTTTAACGCGGAGAGTTGTGAGGGTCGGAAGCGGGAGAAACTGCGGAAATTTATCTTTTATTTGCAGGATTGTATTACGGCGATTGAAAAGTGCAGAAAACCGGTTTTGGCGGCGGTACACGGAGCTTGTGTGGGCGGCGGAGTGGATATTATTGCGGCCTGTGATATGCGTTATTGTACGGACGATGCGTATTTTTCGATTAAGGAAATCGACCTCGGTTTGGTGGCGGATATCGGGACTTTACAACGACTGCCGAAGATGTTACAGCCCGGTATGGTGGCGGAAATGGCGTACACGGGGCGCAAGGTCGGCGGCCGGGAAGCTGTGAAAATCGGATTGTGCAACCGCAGCTTTGCGGATAAAGAAACGCTGCTGACGGAGGTGAAGAAAATTGCGGCGACGATTGCGGAAAAAACGCCGTTGGGTATTCGCGGCACGAAGGAAATGCTGCTCTACGCCCGTGACCACTCGGTGGCGGATGCACTGAATTACATGACGGCGTGGAATGCGTCGATGCTGCTGTCGGAGGATTTAATCGAGGCTTTTTCGGCAGCGGCGGAGAAGCGGAAGGCGAATTTTAAAGGGTAAAAGCGACTCTGATTGATAGGCGGATGATGCTGATGAAGCGGATTGGGGCGGATTTTTCTTTTATGACTTTTAACTACACAAACCGCTATTGCAACGATTTATTAAACTTTGATAGTTTTCTTTTTGAACCTGATTTTTATGATTCTTATGATTGGTTATGATTTGGATTTTACTTCGTAAAATCTTCGCAATTCGCAATCAACTTAACTGTCAGAAACTAACTAATCATTGCACTATGTATCAATATCCTGCGCTTTTTAAGAGAGTTGCTTTTGCGGTCTTTTTGCTTTTTCAATCGGTGAAGATATGTGAGTTGCATTTTAAGTATAATGAATTTCCGATTTGGTGGGAAATTGCGGCGGGTTTGCTGTTTAATATTTTTGTGACGGGCGTGTTTGCTTTCGCGGTTTTTGCGCTGCCGGTCGAGCGACTTTTGCCGTCGGATTATTATCGAATTGAGGACGGAAAGCGGCTGATAAATTTTAGCAAAAAAATCGGCATCGAGAGCTTTCGCAGGTTTCTTTTAGCGACCGTTTGGCAGAATAAGGAAAAGCAGAAAGGTTATTTCGACGGTTCGCTTGCAGGGTTGCAACATTTTATCATCAATACCAAAAAGTCGGAATTCGGGCATCTGTTGCCGTTTGTTATTTTGACCGGTATTTCCGTGGTATTGATTTTTTACACTAAATTTTTGACGGCTTTTGTGACCTTTTTGATTAACATTATTTTCAACTTTTATCCGATTATTTTGCAAAGACAGCATCGGGTACGGACGCAGCGATTGGAAAAAATTTTACAAAACAGAAGAGTTTAAAAAACTGTTTTTTCGCACACAAAAGCCCCGAACATCAGCGTGACATTCGGGGCTTTTTATTTGTTCCGTGTGCGGCATTTTAAGCCTCCGCCGGCACTTTTACTACCGTTTTAAAATACTCGTAGGCGCGCTTCATACCTTCGGCGCGGCTGACTTTCGGTTCCCAATCCAGTACCTCTTTCGCACGGGTGATGCGCGGCTGACGAATTTTCGGGTCGTCCGTCGGCAGGTCGCGGTACACGAGGTGCGCTTTCGGGTTGCCGACCAATTCTAAGACTTCCTCCGCAAATTGTTTGATGGTAATTTCGTCCGGATTACCGATGTTGACCGGCATGGTGTAGTCGGACATCAGCAGGCGATAAATGCCTTCTACCAAGTCATCGACGTAGCAAAAAGAGCGCGTTTGTGAGCCGTCGCCGAAAATGGTTAAGCCCTCTCCGCGAATGGCTTGTGAGAAAAATGCCGGCAAAACCCGTCCGTCGTCGGTACGCATACGCGGACCGTAAGTGTTAAAAATGCGGACAATGCGCGTCTCCAAACCGTGATAAGTGTGGTACGCCATCGTCATCGCTTCCTGAAAACGCTTGGCCTCGTCATAGACCCCGCGCGGACCGATGGGGTTGACATTGCCCCAGTATTCTTCGGGCTGCGGGTGCACCAAGGGGTCGCCGTAAACCTCTGAAGTAGAGGCGATTATGAGGCGCGAACCTTTTGCTTTTGCCAATCCCAACAGATTGTGAATTGCCAAAGACCCCACTTTCAGAGTCTGAATCGGCATTTTCAAATAGTCAATCGGCGAAGCCGGCGAGGCAAAGTGCAGGATATAATCCAACTCGCCCGGCACATGCACGTACTTAGAGCAGTCGTGGTGATAATATTCGAATTGCGGCAGCGGAAAGAGGTGTTCGATGTTTTTGATGTTGCCGGTAATCAAATTATCCATACCGATAACGTGGAAACCTTCTTTGATAAAGCGGTCGCAGAGGTGACTGCCGAGAAAACCGGCCGCGCCGGTGATGAGAACTCTTTTCACGAATTGTAAATTTTATAGCGCGTTATGAAGGGAAGAACGCACTCTGATTTTTGTGATTTTCGGAATTTTCCGTCCGAAATTTATTTGAATGCAGCGAAAATATTATTGCGGGGAGATGTCTTTTCCTTGCCCAAAAGTAAGCTGTTTGGCAAGGAAAACAAAAATTGCAAACGGGTATTTTAGCGCAGGAGATTTTCGAAAAGTGTAATACGTTGGTTTTCAGCACAAAACAATTAGTAACCGCGACTTTTAAGTCGTCGTAAACCAACTTCCTCTCTTTTTCTACGACGACCTGAAGGTCGCGGTTACTACAAGCCGACCGTCGCCATAACGTTTAGTAACCGCGACTTTTAAGTCGTCGCAAACCATCTTCCTCTCTTTTTT
>JAHDCG010000116.1 GCA_020629965.1 Saprospiraceae bacterium
TGGGAGGTTACCGCTTTGCTCTTGATTTTGTGTAAAATGCGAAGACCGTATCTGCGTAAGGCAGGTACGGTCTTTCGTTTTTTTAGGTTAGTTTATCGACTAAAGTCGATGCTACGATGCGGGCAATCAAAAAGACCGTACCCACAGAAGCAAGTACGGTCTTTCTAAAGGAATAAAAAATGCACGTAAAGAAAACAATTACGACCCCAAGAACCAAACCCCTCGTAAATCGTACATCGTAAATCGTAAATCGTAAATCGCTTTATTCCATAAAAGGATACTTATAATCCGTCGGCGGATTAAAATTTTCCTTCATCGTGCGCGGCGAAACCCAACGCAGCAAGTTCAAAATCGAACCCGCTTTGTCGTTTGTACCCGAGCCGCGCGCGCCTCCGAACGGTTGCTGCCCGACGACCGCGCCCGTAGGTTTGTCGTTGATGTAGAAGTTACCCGCTGCGTGGCGCAGCGCGTCGATGGCTTTGAGCGTCGCGTAGCGGTCGTTGCTGAACACCGCGCCGGTGAGGGCATACGGAGAGGTTTCATCGACAAGTTTTAAAGTGGCTTCGTAGTCTTCGTCTTTAAAAACGTAAACGGTCAAAACGGGGCCGAAAATTTCCTCGCACATGGTGCGGTATTTCGGGTCGGTGGTATGGATGACCGTCGGCTGCACAAAGTAACCCTCGGACTTGTCGTAGTCGCCGCCGATGATAATTTCCGCATCATCGTGGTTGCGGACGTCGGCGATGTAGTTGCTGATTTTATCAAAAGAACGCTCGTCGATGACGGCATTGATAAAATTGCCCATGTCCTCGACCGTTCCCATTTTGAAATCGTCGCAGATTTCCGTTAAATGCTTTTTCGTCTCCTCCCAAATCGACTCGGAAATGTAAGCGCGACTTGCCGCCGAGCATTTTTGACCTTGGTACTCAAATGCACCGCGTGCCAAACCGACCGCGACTTGCTGCGGGTTTGCCGATTTGTGAGCGACCACAAAATCCTTTCCGCCGGTTTCGCCGACCACACGCGGATAAGAGCGGTATTTGCTGATGTTGTTGCCGATGGTCTTCCACAAATGTTGGAAAACGCCGGTACTGCCCGTGAAGTGCAGACCCGCAAAATCTTTGTGTTCAAAAACGATGTCGCCCGCCGCCGGACCGTCCACAAAAATCAGATTGATAACGCCGTCGGGCAGACCTGCCGCCTCGAAAAGTTCCATCAAAACCGCTGCGGAATAAACCTGTGTTTCCGCCGGTTTCCACACACAAACGTTACCGAGCATCGCCGGTGCGGCACATAAATTACCCGCAATCGAGGTAAAGTTAAACGGCGTGATGGCGAAAATAAAACCTTCTAAAGCTCTGTGTTCCAAGCGGTTCCAAATGCCGGGTGCGCTTTCGGGTTGCTCGGCGTAGAGTTCGACCATGTATTGCGCATTGAAGCGCAAAAAGTCGCAAAATTCGGCGACCGAGTCGATTTCCGCCTGATAGATATTTTTACTTTGACCGAGCATGGTTGCCGCGTTCATTTTCGCGCGAAACGGGCCGGACAGCAAATCTGCCGCCCGCAAAAAGATAGCCGCGCGGTCTTGCCACGGCATGGCTTCCCAAGCCGGTTTAGCTGCCAAAGCCGCGTCGATAGCCTGCTGCACGTGCGAGCTGTCGCCTTTGTGAAAATGACCCAAAGTGTGCGCGTGTTCGTGCGGCGGGTGCATGGAAACGAGATTGCCGGTCGTGATTTTCTTGCCGCCGATGGTCATCGGCACGTCGATTTGTTTGCTTTTCAGTTCTTTCAGAGCCGCCTCTACGTCTGCGCGCTCGGAGGTGCCGGGGGCGTAGGAGAGGACGGGTTCGTTGACAGCTACGGGGACTTCAAAAAATGCGTTTGCCATATTTTTTTTCGGTTGACGGTTGACGGTTGACGGTTGACAGGCAAGTAGCTTACCGGTTTTCGGTCGGTCGTAAACCTTCGATTTTAGTTGATTTTATTTAGAAACGGTAAAATAGGAGCGGTAGGACTTGTTATCCGATAAAGAGAAATGTTGAGCAGAGGTGAAAAACAACTGACAACCGACAACGGACAACCGGCAACCGCCTATCTTTGCTGCAAAAGTAACAAAATAAGCGTTGAATGACGAAATACAAAGAGACTTTGGATTGGCTGTTTACCCAACTGCCTATGTTTCAGCGGGTAGGGGCGACGGCGATGAAGAAAGACCTCACGAATATCCGGAAATTGTGTGCAGCTTTGGGAAATCCGCAGGAAAAGTTTAAGACATTGCATATTGCCGGTACCAACGGCAAAGGCTCGACGGCGCATTTGCTGTCGGCGATTTTGCAGGCGCACGGCTATAAAACGGGGTTGTACACCTCGCCGCATTATCGCGATTTTCGGGAGCGCATAAAAATTGACGGGTCGCTCATTTCGCGGAAAGCGGTGATTCAATTTGTCGAAAATCATAAAGACATTTTTGAGGAAATACAACCTTCTTTTTTCGAAATTACGGTGGCCTTGACATTCAAACATTTTGCCGATGAACGGGTAGATATTGCCGTCATCGAAACGGGTCTCGGCGGTCGCTTGGACAGTACCAATATTATCACGCCGCTGCTGTCGATTATCACGAATATCGGCTACGACCATCAGCAGTTTTTAGGAGATACGCTGCCGTTGATTGCGGGGGAGAAGGCGGGTATTATTAAGCCCGGTGTGCCGGTCGTAGTAGGGGAGTCGCACCCGGAAACCGCCCCCGTTTTTCGTCAAAAAGCTACCGAGGAAAAGTCGGAAATTTATTTTGCGGATGAAAAATATAATGCCGAAATTATCAAAACGCAGTACCCAAACGGTAGCGGAAAAAATGCACACCGAGAAGTGCTGACAACTTTTTCGGTGAAGGATAAGTCGAATGACTCCAAAGAAATTTACGACTTAAATCTGACGGGCACTTACCAAGGCAAAAACCTGCAAACCGTTTTACAGACCTTAGAAATACTGCCGCAGGTGTGGTCTGATTTTGAACTTAAAGAGGAAAAATTAAAAACTGCTTTTACTAATTTAAAAAAGCTGACCCGCTTCATCGGCAGGTGGCACATTTTAGCCGGTGACCCCTTGACCATTGCCGACAGTGCGCACAATGAAGCGGGCATTCAATTGATTATCAGTCAATTAGCGGAAATCAACTATCAAAAGCTGCACTTCGTCTTAGGTATGGTCAATGACAAGGATATCGAAAAAATCCTGTCGATGCTGCCGAAAAATGCGACCTACTATTTTGCGAAAGCGAACATCCCGCGCGGTTTGGATGCGAAAATATTGCAGGAAAAAGCGCAGGCGGAAGGTCTGCAAGGCAGAGCTTACTCTTCGGTCAAAAATGCGTGGAAAGCGGCAAAACGCAAAGCAACGGCGGATGATTTGATTTATATCGGCGGAAGTACTTTTGTGGTGGCGGAGGTGGTGTAGGAGGTTGAGAGGTTGGGGAGTTGGGCGGTTGGGGTGTACAAGTGCAAGCTCCGGACTTTGTCGAGACGCGGGACAACGCGTCTTTGCTTGGCAGGCGCAGGTCTGTTAATTTTTTCCGTACCGGTATTTTGTAGAGACGTGGCACTGCCACGTCTAAGGTAAAAGTGGCAGGTAAAATGAGGGCGCAGCGTAAATCATTGAAAAGAAAGAAGCGTAAAAGAGAAAGATGTCTCTGCGGAAGAGACGTGTTTTCCCACGTCTGTACAAACGCAACATGCACGGTTTCGGAACACCACTTACAAGTGCCAACGGCACGAAACACTTCAGCCCGGTACGTTAGTGCCGGGAGAGATTACGAACAAAAAAAGCCTCACCGAAATAACGATGAGGCTTAAAAAGTTAGCGGTCCGGACGGGACTCGAACCCGCGACCCCCTGCGTGACAGGCAGGTATTCTAACCAACTGAACTACCGGACCAAACTTTATTATTTTGCTTTCCTCCGAAAGCGGCGCAAATGTAGAAAAGTTTCTTGAATACAACAAGATACATCAAAAATAAATCCGCCGACTACATAGTAAAAATTTTACTACGGCTGCGGCGAAAAAAAGCCTTTCCGCAAAAGCGAAAAGGCTTAAAAAGTTGGCGGTCCGGACGGGACTCGAACCCGCGACCCCCTGCGTGACAGGCAGGTATTCTAACCAACTGAACTACCGGACCAAACTTCTTTTTGATTGCCTTCCTACGAAAGCGACGCAAAAGTAGAAAGGTTTTGTGAACCGTGCAAGTTTTTATGTAAAAAAACTTAATCTTTTTTTCTTGCGTTTGGTTTCGGTTCATACTACGCAAAGCTAAGTCTTTTAGTTTCAATTATTTACAAAAGTTTTGAACATTAAAAGTGAAAAACCCTCAGCGTAAAGTCCTAACCAATCAGCGTAAAAAATCACATCCGCTCCGGCATCCCAATCCCCAACAACAACATCCCTTTCTCCAGCACATTCGCCGTCGCCTTACTCAACTGCAACCGAAATGCTTTAGCCGCCTCGCTTTCCGCTTTCAGAATGCTGTGGTCGGTATAAAATCTGTGATAACTCTTCGCCAAATTGTAGCAATAATCCGCGATGAAGGCCGGGTCGTAGTTGTCCGCCGCCGTTTGCAGCGTGGCGGGGTAGCCGTAAATTTGCTGAATGAGTGAAGTTTCTACCGCTGACATTTCCGTGTAATCCGCAGCCTGCGCTGTCAGGTCACCCGCATTTTTACGCAGCACCGACTGAATCCGCACATAAGCATTTTGCACGTAAGGGCCCGTTTGTCCCTGCATATCCACCGACTCTTTCGGGTCGAAAACCATACTTTTTTCCGCCTTCACCCGCAGGATGAAAAACTTTAAAGCCGCCTTACCCACAAATTCCGCGATGTCGTTTTGTGCTTCCGGCGTCAGCTCCTGAAACTCACCCCGCTCCATTCCCTGCGTGTGCGCTTCCTGCACCACTTCCGCAATCAAATCATCCGCATCGACGACCGTGCCTTCCCGGCTTTTCATTTTGCCGTCGGGCAAATTGACCATGCCGTAGCTGAGGTGGTGCAGACCGTCCGCGTAAGGTTCTTTCAACTCTTTCAATATTTCAAACAGCACCTTAAAATGGTAATCCTGCTCGTTGCCGACCACATAAATCATTTTGTCGGGCGCAAAATCCGCGTTTCTGACCTGTGCCGTGCCGAGGTCTTGCGTCATGTAAACCGAGGTGCCGTCCGACCGCAGCACCAGTTTTTCGTCCAATTTTTTATCCGTCAAATCAATCCACACCGAGCCGTCGTCCTTTTGGAAAAAGATGCCGTCTTTTTGCCCTTGCTCGATAATGTCTTTGCCTAATATATAGGTGTCGGATTCGTAATACAGTTTGTCAAAACTCACACCCAGTGCCTCGAAAGTCTTTTCAAAACCCGCGTACACCCACGAGTTCATCAGCATCCACAGGTTGCGGACGGCCTCGTCTTTGGCTTCCCATTTGAGCAACATATCCCGCGCCTCATTGCCGAGAGTGCTGTGCTCGTTGAAGTAAGTATTTTTATATTTTTTCCAAAATGCGTCTTCGGGCTGCTTCTCGTTTTTCTTTTCGGCGAGCAATTTCTGCCCCGCCTCGCTTTGCTGCCAATCCGCGTATTCCTGCTTAAATTTTTGCTCGAAAGCCACGTACCATTTCCCCACAAAATGGTCGGGTTTAATACCCGTGCTCGCCGGCGTTTCGCCCTCCCCGTATTTTTGCCAAGCCAACATCGACTTACAAATCGCAATGCCCCGGTCGTTCACGATTTGTACCTTAACTACCTCATAACCAACGGCTTCGTAAATTTTCGACACCGACCAACCCAGCAGAATATTCCGAATATGACCGAGGTGCAGCGGCTTATTGGTGTTGGGCGAGCAATATTCTACCAGCACTTTTTGACCGTTTGCGGGCAGTTGTCCGTACTGCTTATCGTCGGCGGTTTCGGCTAAAAAGTTTTTCCAAAATTCAGCGGAAATACTCAGATTCAGAAAGCCCTTGATGACATTAAACGCCGCGACTTCCTCCACATTCTGCAGCAGATATTGACCGAGTTCTTCGGCAATAGCATCGGGTTTTTTCTTCGCTATTTTTGTAAAAGGAAAAGTCACGACCGTATAGTCGCCTTCAAATTCGCGCCGCGTAGGGGTCAGCGTAATTTTGTCCGCAGCGACCTCTTCGCCGTATAGATTTCTGACCGCAGCGGCGGTGCCTTCCGTGAGTATGTTGAGTATATCCATTGTTGAGTGATAAGGGGAGAGGGGAGAGGAGAGAGATGGTGTGGATTTTCTCAACCACTCGTTTTTTACCTCGCCGTTTGTGTTTTTACTTTTTGCTACAATTTTAAAAAGGCAATTATTGTATAAAAAATTCTGTGCAAGACCTGTTTTTTTGCAGCCGCAAAGGTAGAATTTTAAATGAGAAAAGCATATCGTAGGCCGGCGAAATCAACTCGGCGGCATCAATATACAAAATTTCACCGTTGTTGCTATTATGTTTTTGTTTTTTGCTTAAAACGCCAAACGCGAAAAGACAAGGCGAAAGTTCAGCAAGGTCGAGAGAAGAAAGATATCCGCCGCTTTTACCTTATCTTTGCCGGCAAATAAAAGCAAAACCAACAAACGGCAAAAAATCAAATAACCTGCAAGAATTAACACCCGTCCACCGTCCACCATCCACCGTAAAACCGTCTCCTCTCCATGCAAAAAATCCTGCTCATCACGCCGCCCTTCACGCAACTCAACACACCCTACCCGGCGACTGCCTACATCAAAGGTTTTTTGAAAACCAAAGGCATCGACGCATATCAATGTGATTTGGGAATTGAAGTCATTTTGGAAATGTTCAGCCGGGCGGGATTGGAGCAAATATTCAACTACGCCTTTGACAATCAAACAATTATCTCCGAAAATGCCGAGCGAATTTATGCTTTGCGCGCTGAGTATTTGCAAACGATTGATGCTGTAGTTGCTTTTCTGCAAGGCAAAAATCAAACCTTCGCCCGCCAAATTTGCAGCCCTGATTACTTGCCCGAAGCCTCCCGCTTCGACCATCTCGACGAGCCGGAAATTGCCTTCGGTCACATGGGTACGCAGGACAAAGCCAAACATTTGGCGACGCTGTATTTGGAAGATTTATCGGATTTTATCAAAGAGTGCGTCGATGCGCATTTCGGCTTTTCGCGCTATGCGGAACGTTTGGGCAGGTCGGCCAATTCCTTCAATGAACTCTACGCGCATTTGGCGAATGCACCGACATTTGTCGATGAAATTACGCTGCGTCTTTTGCGGGAAAAAATGCAACAAACCGAAGCAAAATTGGTCTGTTTTTCCGTGCCTTTCCCGGGCAATCTCTACGCCGCTTTTCGTTGTGCGCAATTTTTGAAAAAGCATTTTCCCGCAGTCAAAACGGCGATGGGCGGCGGCTTTGCGAATACGGAACTGCGCTCGGTCAGCGACGTCAGAGTCTTTGGTTTTTTTGACTACATCACCCTCGACGACGGCGAGTTGCCTTTAGAGTTGCTCATTTCCAATGTCTTCAATCCCGTTAAAAGCAATCCCGATTTTAATCTTTACAAACGCACCTTTCTCCTCGAAAACGGCGCGGTCGTTTACAATAATTTTTCGCTGCGCAAAGACTATCCGCAAAGCAAAGTCGGAACGCCGAACTACTCGGATTTACCTTTAGACCGTTATATTTCGGTGATAGAAGTCGCCAACCCGATGCACGCGCTGTGGTCGGACGGGCGTTGGAATAAGCTCACCATGGCGCACGGTTGCTACTGGGGCAAGTGTACTTTTTGCGATGTTTCTTTGGATTATATCGCCCGCTACGAGCCGATTGCCGCCGGCATTTTGGCGGACAGAATGCAGGAAATGATTGCGCAAACGGGCGAAACCGGTTTTCATTTTGTCGATGAAGCCGCCCCGCCCGCCCTGATGCGCAGCCTCGCTTTAGAGATTATCAAACGCGAAATGACCGTGACTTGGTGGACGAATATTCGCTTTGAAAAAAACTTTTCCGCCGACCTGTGCAGGCTGCTGAAGGCCTCGGGCTGCATCGCCGTTTCGGGCGGATTGGAAGTGGCAAGCGACCGACTTTTAGACTTAATAAAAAAGGGTGTCACCGTGGCGCAAACCGCTCGCGTGACCCGCAATTTTACCGAAGCCGGCATCATGGTACACGCCTATCTGATGTACGGCTACCCGACGCAAACCGTGCCCGAAACCGTCGATAGTCTGGAGATGGTCAGACAGCTTTTTGCCGCCGGCGTGCTGCAATCGGGCTTTTGGCATCGCTTCGCTTTGACGGCGCATTCACCTGTAGGTATCGCTCCGGCTGACTACGGCATAGTGCCTGACTATCAGGAGATTAGCTTTGCCAATAACGACATCGAGTTTACGGACAGCACGGGCATCGACCACGAAATATTTAGTGAAGGTCTGAAAAAATCGCTGTACAATTATATGCACGGCGCCTGCTTTGATTTCGATTTGCAGGAGTGGTTTGATTTTGCAATTCCGCCGCCGACCGTCGCGCCCGATTACATCGAAAATTGCCTGACGGAAGAAACGCAAAAAGCACCCAAAGACAGCGCAAAAGTCGTATGGCTCGGCGCTCTGCCGCTCGTCGATTTTTACACGGATGCAGGCGGCGATGCGGTCGCGGAGTTGACCTTTTACCGCAAATCGGAAAGCCACGCCGTAGTCACCGATGCGGAGACGGGACGCCTGCTGCCGGAGGTCTTGGCGCGCTGCCGGGCGGGGCTGTCTTACGGGGAGGTAAGGGCGGAAATCGATGAGGAAATTATCGAGGCTTTACGGGCAATCGGGTTGTTGATTTTGTGAGGACATGTGTGACAAGAGTAGATAAGCGGATGATGCGGATTGAGCGGATAAAAGCGGATTTTATAAAAAGAATCCGCACTAATCCGCTTTATCCGCTAAATCCGCTTATCCGGTCCAATCACACAAAGCCTACCGCAACACAATTTTCCCGCTCCCAAACACCCCGCTCTCCGTTTCTATTTTATAAAAATACAAACCCGCATTCAGCTCCTCGCTGCGGAAAATAAAACTGTTTGCGCGCTGCGTGCTGCGGCGAATTTCCCGCCCTTGAACATCGTACAGCACAAACCGGAACGGCGTATTTTCCTCTCTGTCCATCACAAATCGCGTCTGCGTGCCGAAGGGATTCGGAGAGACGAAAACGCGGTTTTCCTTCCCTGCGATTTCCTCCGTCGCTACCGAGTTCATCATAAAATTTTCGCCGATTTCATGGAATACTTCATTTGTAATAATCGGCGCGTTGAAGTCGAAAAAGATAGCCGCTTCGTTGAAAATTTGTGTGCCGATAGGGTTATCGGGCAGTTGCCGGACTTTGAATTTGACGAAGCCGTTAGATGCCGCTTCGTTGGTTGTGCTGTCGGGCAGCAGGATGTTATCGAAGGTAAAAGTCAGGCGGCGGTCGTTTTCGATGTCGAACGTGAAGGGGTGACTGCTTGCCCCCGTGCGTACCGTCGTGATGTCCAAATACTCGGACAGCACATCTTCGACGACGACGGTAAAGGCGGTGTCCGTACCCGTATTTTGAAAGCGAATGTGATACTCGATTTCGGTATTCGGGCGGATAAAATGCTCCGCGCCGTAGCCCGTCGGGAAGGCACGTTTATCATTCGGGTCGTAGCTGCCGATAATTTGCTGACAGTCGATGCTGACGAAGGGCGAAATGTCGTCATCGGGGTAGCTGTTCCAAAAGTCGAGCAGAAAATCGGGGACTTCATCGACGTTGCAGCCCTCGACGTTGACGCTCGGCATGTTGCCGATGGGGTGCCCGGGATTTTGCGCCGTCTCCAAGCGGTAAGCGATGCCCTCGGTCGGCACGGGAATGTCGATTTCGCCGCCGTTGCCGGGCAGGTCGAAAGGTTCCTGCATAAAAATAATGTGGTCTTCGATGATGATGTATTCCTGCGGCGTTTGCATGTCGCCCTCCCCGATATTGCGAATGAAAAAGCGCACGGAGTCCTCCTCGCATTCCGCACCGACGATGAGATTCGAGCCGTCCCACAGCGGGTCAACAGGGTTGCAGAGCGAGTCGGGGTAGATGTGTGCGGTGACGCATTGCACTTCTCCGAGTTCCGCACCGTCTGACTCGCAGCCTACGCTGACATCGATGATAAAAGAGCCGCACTCTTGCACACCGACGGTGCCGAGGTCGAAAATATAAACTTCGTCAGCAGTAAAAGACCAAGGTAATGAACTGCCGGTTACGGTTAGAAACTCGTCAAAAGCTATCTCTGCATGACTGTTTTCGGCGGGTATCGTACCTCGGTTACAATAGTTAACGGTGTATTGTGTATCGAAGCAGCGGCGTATTACAGGAGCAGAGATGTCGATGAACATCGCGGGACAATCTGTCACGGCTTGTACGCTGAAATCAACGGTCTCCGTCGTAAAAGTTTCTACGGAGACAGGAATATCGTTTTCACAAACGGAAAAATAGTTGTTGTAGGGCATTAGGCTCACCGTCATGTCACCAATTTCCGATGCTACGTGGTAGCTTCCGTCTTCACCGACCACACCGTAGCCGATAAAATCTTCGTTTTCCACTTTGACCAGCCAATCACTCAGCAGGATTTCATCGGTATCGTTCAGGCAGTTTTCATTGTCATCAAAGGTTGCAATGCCGGCAACCGAACCGGGAAATAAATTGCCCAAGGAGTCAAAGCGCAGCGCGACCAAAGTGCGATTATACGGCTCTTCGTATTCGAGCGCACCGTAGTTACCGACGGCAAAAAAGCCTTTATCCAAAGTGACTATCGGCAGTCCGCCCGTGGAAAAAAACTCCTGCGGGGGAGTGTCTTCGAATATATTCGACCATATTATATTCCCCTCGGTGTCGGTTTTGAGCATGACGAGAGAGGTAACAAACGCATTGTTTTGCGGTCGGATGACACCCGATAAAAGGCAGCCGTCTTCGTTTGCTTCTTTGATGTCTGTGAGTTCGGAAGACAAGGGGCGTTCCAATACATTTTGCCAAAGTATTTCGCCGTCGGCACTCATTTTTGCTAAGACCGCGTCACGGTAATTTTCCGTTTCTTCATCTACTTGGTAGGTATAAAATATTTCTCCGGTCTCATTTTCGGTCATCGACCTCAGCGAAGTCTCGGTATCCGTATTCCACAGCATATTACCTGCCGTGTCGATTTTCATAACGTGAATACTCGACATAAAAGTTGCCGGGTCGTCATCGGGCGAGGGATTATTCGGGCCGCCCGTCACTACGAGATTGCCGTCGTTTGACATCAAAATGCCGGTGGCGATGTAGTTTTCCGGGTACTTCTTGTGCCACAGCATTCCTCCCGAGGCGTTGAAGCGGGCAAGAACGAGGGAGTCGTATCCGATGTCGGAGGCTAATCGCTTGCTGCCGAGTATAAAAAAACTGCCGTCCCCTGCCTCGGCAATTTCACTTAGGGTGTTGATATTTTCATCATCGAGTTCTTGCAAGTCGTTTTCCCACAATGTATTACCGTCTTGATCGGCTTTTATGATATGATTATTGTAGGTGAGGAAAAATCCGTTTATCTGTGTGCCGCTCAATAGGTAACGGTCTTCATCTATAATTTGGGCATGATTGATAAAATCGGGATAGGTGTACTCCGAAAGTATTTCTCGCTCTTCATTAACTGTGCGCAAAACAGTACTGTCGCCGTAAACGTGCAAAAAGCTGTAAGTGCCGTCCGGGTTGACAATCGGCGAGGTCAAACCTTCGGTCCATTCCGTGGTTTCGTTGAAAAGCATCTGCCAACCGTTCTGACTTTTGCCGAGAAACGTGACAGAAACTACGAAGAGAAGCGTGAGGAGGTGTTGTATATTTTTCATTGAAATTAATTTTTTTATCCTGAATACATCACAAATATCCGTTCTTTCTCCGACCCGTGTTAAGACAATACCGGGATTGTCTCAAAAAAATTACTGTCCTAAATTTTTAAAAAGCAATATAAATAAACAGTTTATTATAATTTTGTCTCAAAAAAAATATGTACGGTAATCAACTCTTCGATTTGTATTTTAGATTAAATGCCAAAGAAATTCGGGATTTGCGAAAATGGGTACGCTCGCCGTTTCACAATAAGCGTGAAGATGTCGTGCGGTTGTTCGAGTACTTGGCGAAATATATCGGCACCGAAAAGAAGGATTATTTTGATTACGAAACCGTGTTTCGGACGGTTTATCCTGATAAAGATTACGAAAGACAAGCATTTTATTACTTGTGCTCTTGGCTAAAAAAAGTAACGGAAGATTACCTGTTGTACCGCACCGCCGCCGAAGACAGAAACATAACTTTGGCACGTATTTATCGCCAAAAATCTTTGGATAAACACTTTGCGGAAAAAATAAAGGAAGCGGAAAAGCAGACAGAGAATGCGCCCGAGAGGGATGCCGATCATCATTTGACAGTATTCAAATTATATCAGGAAAAAATTAACAGTGCCGGCAGGGAAAGTCGGCGCGATACCGCAAATCTCCACGCGGCGAATACCGAACTGACGCTGTATTATATTGCGCAAAAGTTGAAATATACTTGTCACGCGTTGAGTCAATCGTTGTTCACTAAAGTAGAATTAGAGGAAGATTTTTTGACCGAAATATTGAGTTATATCCGTCGCAAAGGTTATCATGAAAGTGTGCCCGCCGTAGCGGTCTATTACGCTTACTATCAGGCATTTACGGGAGTAGGAGACTTTCAGACTTTACTCGCTTTAACCAAAAAATACAACGGAAAATTCCCGCCCGCCGAGATGCGCGACATTTACCTGATGCCGATAAATTTCGGGATTCGCGCCTATAATTCCGGACAAAAACACTACCTGCGCGAGGTCTTCGAGGTCTATCGGCAGGGCTTGGAATACGGCGTTTTTTTGGAAGACAATCGGCTGTCGCGTTTCACGTACAGCAACATCGTATCGGCGGGTCTCGGCGTCAAAGAATTTACGTGGACGGAAAACTTTCTGCACAGCCACAAAGATTTTTTAGAACCCAAAAACCGCGAAAATATCTACAAATACAACCTCGCCGTCTTTTATTTTCAAAAACCCGACTACGACCGCGCCATGCAGCTCTTAGTCACCACCGAATTTACGGATTTGCTCTACAACATTCAGGCAAAACGCATGCTCCTCAAAATCTATTTCACCCTCGGCGCAGACGATGCCCTTTTCTCCCTTTTAGACAGTTTTAAACGCTTTCTGCAACGCCAAAAAGAACTCGGTTATCACCGCGAAAGTTTTTTAAATCTCATACGTTTTACGGGGCGATTGCTCCACTTGCCGCCGGGCGATAAAGCGGCGCGAGTGAAGTTGGCGGAGGAAATCGAGGGCACGAAAGAGGTGGCGGATAAGGGTTGGTTGTTAGGCTGTACGCGTGGCTTACAATAGATTCGCAGATGATGCGGATTGAGCGGATAAAAGCGGATTTAAAATGAAAATCCGCCCGAATCTGCCTTATCTGCTAAATCCGCGAATCTATCGTCTAAACACAAGCTACCGCAACACAATTTTCCCGCTCTCAAACACCCCGCTCCCCGTCTCGATTCGATAAAAATAAACGCCCGTCACCAAATCCTTCCGCTCAAAAACAAAACGATTTTCGCGCAGCGTTTCCCGCCGCAACTCCTGCCCGCGTACATCGACGAGGACGAAGTCAAAAGGCGTATTTTCCGCTCGATTTAAAGTGAAAACCGTCTCCGTCGCAAAGGGATTCGGTGTGACCGTGACGCGACTTTTCGCCCCCTTCGTTTCCCGGATTGCACTCACATAATTTTCGTAAAAATGCCGCCCGACTATCAGTTTTGTTTCGTTGGTGGTAATCGGTGCGTTAAAGTCGAAAAAGATTTGCGCGTCGTTCAAAATCCACCGATCGACTTGATTATCAGGCTTTTGGCTGACCCGAAATTTAACAAAGCCCTGCGAGGCAGCCTCATTCGTCGTGCTGTCCGGCAGCAGAATATCGTTGAAAGTAAAAACCAATTTGCGCGCATCCTCGATGTCGAAAACGTAGGGGTGACTGCTCGCGCCCGGCACCACCGTCGTAATGTCCAGGAGCCACGTCAGTTCGTCTTCGATGACCACCGTGAAGGCCGTGTCCGTGCCCGTATTTTGAAAGCGAATCAGGTATTCGATGTCCGTATTTCGGGCGATGAGATTGTCTTCGCCGTAGCCCGCCGGCTGCGATTGTTTGTCGTTCGGGTCGTAACTGCCCGAGTTTTCTTGACAGTCGATAGAGATGAAATTCGCTACGTCGTCTTCCGGGTAAGCCGTCCAAAAACCCGGCAGAAAATCATCTTCGACCGTCACGTTGCAGCCCTCCACGTTGATACTCGGCATGTTGCCTATCGGGTGCCCGACGGATTGCTCCGCCTCCATGCGGTAGGCGATGCCCTCGGTCGGCACGGGGACTTCCAACTCATCACCGGCATCCAATTCAAACGGTTCCTGAATGAGAATAATATGGTCTTCGATGATGATGTATTCCTGCGGCGTCTGCATGTCGCCCGCGCCGATATTGCGGATAAAAAAGCGCACCGTGTCACTCTCGCAGTCGGCATCGACGACAATATCCGAACCGTCCCAAGTCGGGTCGGCGGGCGTGCAAATCGTGTCGGGGTAAATGCGGGCTTCAGCGCAATGGGTTTCGCCGAGTTCCACGCCGTCCTCGTCGCAGCCGACGGTGACATCGACCAAAATTTCGCCGTATTCCTGCACATCCACGCTGCCGAGGTCGAAGGTCAGCGTCTGCCCGAATTGACTCGTCCACGGCGGCGTACTCGAATTTATTTGCAGCGCACTGTCAAAAATTACCTCGATGTAAGCGTCTTCTGCGGCAACGGTGCCTTGATTGGAATAGTCGATGTAGTAAGTCGCGTCGAAGCAGCGGCGCACAATCGGCGTACCGATATCGACGTGCATTTGCGGGCAGTCGATTTCCGCTTGGTAGGAAAAATCGTGCGTCAGCGTATCGTAACCCGACAAATCGGGCGTGACAAAAGCCGCCTCGCAGCCCGACCAATATTGATTGGGCGGCGCGGCAAAAACGGTGTAGCTGCCGTTATCGACGTTGAGTTCGTAATGCCCCGTGCTGTCGGTGATATCGCGGTAAGTCGCCCCATCTTTGTAGGCGGTGACGTACCAATTTTTGAGGGCGGCTTCGTCGGGTTCCGAGGTGCAATTTTCGTTTTGGTCGAAGGTGAGTTTGCCGTTGAGGATGTTTTTGATGAAACAGCCCGCTTCGTTGGTTTTAATCAGATAAGTTTGGCGAGAGTCGAAGGAGTTGTTATTATCGGTATGCATAAATCCGACGCTTAAAAAACCACCGTCGTTAGCGACCGAAACGCCTAAGCCTGCTTCATAAGTGTTATTTGTGTCGTTAAATTTTTTATGCCAAAAAAGGTTTCCTTCCGTATCGGTTTTTATTAGTGATAAATTTCCGCCGTAATTAGACTGCCAATTATAATTGACCGAACCTGACAAAATTATTGTTTCTTCGTCAATCAATTCTATTCCGCCTACATTATAATGATTTGTTGAAAATGCCGGACTGTCAGAACCGCTTCCGTCCGGTTCGTAAAAGGGCGTTCTCTCCCAAAGTAGTTCTCCCTCGGAGTTCAAAGCAATCAGATGTAAATGATTATCACCGTCCACGACTCCCGAATCATACCCTGTATAGGCAACAAAGTAGGAACTATCAGTCAATTCTACGGCAATATCGTTACTGCCTGAGAAGTATTCCGAATCGAGATAAGTGAAATCTCCTTGAAATTGCCATTCGATTTCGTACAACTCATTTCTTTTGATAACATGGATAGGTTTTACATTTTGTTCCAAATCAATTGAACCCACGGTTAAATAGCCTCCGTCTGCTGTCAGTAAAAGGTCTTCGGTAAATGTTTTAAATTCGGTATTTGTCAATGCCGTTTCTGATAAAAGATTGCCGTCAAAGTCAAATTGAAAAATAGCTCCGTCTTGCAATTCGGGAGCGTTGTTAAATCCTCCGAAATTCGTTAAAACGACAATGCTGCCGTCGTTCTCTACCTCGATGTCTTCTAAAAAAAAGGTTTCGGCAAAATTGTAAGTCCATAACTCTTCGCCGTCGGTATTATAGCACGAAAGAATTCCCGAGCCGCTTACGTTACCACCTATGGTGCCGCCTGCAATAATTCGGTCTTCGGAATAAGATTTTAAGACAGAGTACTGTCCCGAGCCGGCTGAAGTTACAACCCACTGTTCAAGTCCCGTGCTATCGACTTTCATCAAAAAAGGAGAAGATTCGTGATTTCTGCCGCACACAAAAATGTCACCTGATTCGATTTCAACGACATCAAACCCCAAATCCGCACCTGTTTCTCCGTAATTCCGCTCCCAAGTTTGACTAAAGGCAGTATTTCCAACTATAAACAAGAATATCAAAGCTAAATATCTCATATCAACATTTTTTAAATTTCAAAAATCCATAATTCCCCTCTCACCCGACAAAGATGCAAAATAAACTTGCTTTTCTCCTAAGACATTTGCACCTTTACCTCGAAAAATTTTACCGACTATTTTTTATAAAATGCTGATAATCAGTTTTAAAATAAACTTTAACCTCGAAAAAAAATGCCCAAAACCACCGTCGATTTACTCGAAATTTATCTTGCGCTCGACAAAAAAGAGTTACGCGACCTGAAAAAGTTCGTGCGTTCGCCCTTTCACAATCAACGGGAAGACGTGATTTTGCTCTTTGATTATTTGGCAAAACAGCACCCTTTTACGCGCCCGCAGCGGGTGAGGAATGAGGTGATTTTCGCCGCAGTTTATCCCGCAAAAATGTACAAAGCGGCCGACTTTTATCACCTTTGTTCTTATCTCAAAAAAGTCACGGAAAAGTATTTTTTGTGGTGCGAAAAGGAACAAAACGAAACGCGGATTTTAGCGGAAATTTATCGCAAAAAAGGTTTGGAAAATCAATTTAAAGATAAGCTGAAAAAAGCCGAAAAACAACTGCGTGACCGAACTCGCCGCAATGCGGATTTTCACTTACAAAATTTCAAATTACAGGAAGAAAAGCTGGAATATTTCGGCAAACGCAGCCGCAGCAATACCGATAATCTGCAGCCCGCAACCGACGAACTGACCGTCTTTTTTATCAGTAAAAAACTGCAACACGCTTGCCGCGCTTTGAGCCAAAAATCGTTTGCCAAAGTAGATTTCGAGCAGGCATTTTTGGAGGAAATTATTCATTACGCCGAGTCGAAAAACTATCACCGCGATGTGCCCGCCGTTGCCGTCTATTACGCTTATTATCAGTCATTTACCAATGAAAATGCGAGTTTTGAAACGCTGCTGAATTTAGTGAAGAAGTACAACGGAATATTCCCGCCGCAGGAGATGCGCGATATTTATCTGATGCCGATAAATTTCGGGATTAAAAAATTCAACCAAGGCAAAAAACACTACCTGCGCGAGGTTTTTGGGTTGTACAAACAAGGCATGGAATACGGCATTTTTCTCGACAACGGCAGCCTGTCGCGTTTCACGTACAGCAACATCAATTCCGCCGCACTCGGTCTGAAAGAGTTCGCTTGGGCAGAGCAATTTTTGCACAAATACAAAGACTTTTTAGACCCCAAAAACCGCGCAAATGTCTATCAATACAATTTAGCCATTCTCTACTTCCGTAAGCCCGATTACGACAAGGCAATCGACCTGCTGCAAACCGTAGAATTTACCGATCTGCTCTACAACATCGAAGCCAAACGCATGCTCCTCAAAATCTATTTCACCCTCGGCGCAGACGACGCGCTTTTCTCCCTTTTAGACAGCTTCAAACGCTTTCTGCAACGCCAAAAAGAACTCGGTTATCACCGCGAAAGTTTTTTAAATCTCATTCGCTTTACGGGGCGATTGCTCCACTTGCCGCCGGGAGATAAGGCGGCGCGGGCGAAGTTGGCGGCGGAAATCGAAGGTACGGAAGAGGTGGCGGATAAGGGTTGGTTGTTAGGCTGCACGCGCGGCTCGGATTAGATTCGCGGATGGAGCGGATAAAAGCAAATTGAAAAAAGAAATCCGTCTAAATCCGCCTTATCCGCTAAATCCGCGAATCTAACCTCTCCAAAACGGAAATATTTTCCTAATTTCGCCGCTCATTCAGCAGCAAAAAAACAGAGGAATCGACGCGATTTTTTCACCGTTTCTCAACTACACAAAAATGGCAAAATTCAGAAGAAATCACGGCAGCGGTCAGCGCGGGAAAAGTGCCGGCGGTGGGCTGATAACTAAAGTCCTCCTCTTTGTCGGGGCGATTATTGCGCTGTATTTCGGCTTCAATAATGCACCCTCCGACGGCGATTATGAAGACGCGGATTTACCGATCGTCGAGCGTGAATTTGCGCTGCCGACCTCCACCACCGGACAGGTTGTTCACCACAATTATTACTCCCTTTCGTACAGCGAAGAACACGAGCAAGCCGAATGGGTCGCCTACGAACTGCATCGCAACTTGCTTGAAGGCGAACGTGTGCCGCGCACCAATGACTTTCGTGACGACCCTAAGATCAGCACCGGGTCGAGCAGCCGCTACGACTTCGGTCGCCCTGAGTACGACCGCGGACACCTCGCTCCGGCCGCCGATATGTCCTTCAACGAAAAGGCAATGTCCGAAAGTTTTTACATGTCTAACATGTCACCGCAGCGGCAGGGCTTCAACCAAGGTATTTGGCGCGAACTCGAAGAAACAACCCGCCGCTGGGCAAGAAAATTTAAACGCCTCTACGTTGTGACCGGTCCCGTTTTGACACGTCCGATAATCGAGCGCATCGGCAATAACCGCGTCAGCGTGCCGGCAGCCTACTACAAAGTGCTGTTGGATTTGGATTTTCCCGAGCAAAAAGCCATCGGCTTCATCATGCCCAATCAGGTGAGCGACCGCCGCATTGCCGACTACGCCGTGAGTGTCGATGAGGTCGAAGAACTGACCGGTATCGACTTTTTCGGCGACCTGCTCGACCCCGATTTGGAAGCGGAATTGGAATCTCGCTTCGATGTCAAAATGTGGTCGGATGATTACGGACGGTATCAGCAGCGGGTGCAGAAGTGGAATCGGGTGGCGGAAAGACATGAGTAGGTGGTGGGTGGTAGTTGGTGGTTGGTGGCGGGTTCTTGCTTGGGTAGGGAAGTGAGACTCGATGCTTACGATTTATACAAAGTGAAAGCACCAAAAATATCAAAGATTAACCCGTAAACTTAAGCGCGGAGAAAGTTCCCCGCTCCGGGGTTAGGGGTTTGAAGACGTAGAGAAGAGTCGTACT
>JAHDCG010000254.1 GCA_020629965.1 Saprospiraceae bacterium
ATCCGGTCGTTGGCGACCATCTGTACGAGCCGTGCTTTGGCGGCGGTTTGCCCCGTTATTTGGTTGAAGTGCATTTTTGTTTTTTAAAACTCTGTGAGTCAATTTATTCGATATTGAACTCAATTCTGCTCTGCTGAATTATTTCTTCCAAAACTTGGTTGCTTTTTCCCTGACGCATTAAATCCTTAAAGATAGTTCGAATTTGAGGCAAATTTATCAATTCTTCGACTGCATCCATATATTTGACAACAATGGCCTTAATCAGAAAGAGAGACTCTGCTCCTTTTTGTAATTTTTTCCTCAATTCCGCCACCGACAATTCTGACTTGACGACAAACGTAATCGGGTATCGTTCGATTTTATCGATATCGAGAAAGTACTTTTTTACGTCGGTCGTTTCTGTTACCTGAAAAAATCTTCCTAAGGGTTTCATGACAAAATCGATACCTCCGTCATTGGCATTTGTTCTGCCGGTTTTGTACAATTTTAGGTTCTCTTCTGCTAATTCATCGAGATTGAAACCCCAGAAAATACTTTGGTCGGCATAGTAGAATTTTAAGACAGAATAACTGACTATCTCGAAAGTTCTTGCATCTACATTCGGTTGCAAAAGCGATAAGATAAAATCCGACACTTTTTGCGGTTCCTCTTGACCGATTGTTTTCAACTGCTCGCAGGTTTCGAGAAAAGCGTTAAATGATTTTTGCTTTGCCGCAATGTATGACTCGACAATTTCTTTTATCGACCGGGCAATATTGAAGGTTTTTCTACCGATTTTTACTTTCAAAAGATTTTCGTTTATCCAATACCTTTTGGTTTTGCTGTCTCTCAATATCGGTCTGTGTTCGGCATCTGCGTACATGGCTTCAAACTCCTTATTCATGCGATGATTGAGCGCGTGATTTTGCAGCTTTTCGCCAAAGGGCAGAGCATTCATTTTGTTTTTCAAAGAAGTATAAACAGCACCTTCATAATCTGAATAATTTCCTTTTTTGTCAAAATTACCTGTTAAATAATCATCGGTCAGTACATAAATTGCGTAAAGGTTCGCAAAGCTGCTTCTCGCTTTGGAACCTCTGTGAGCGGAAATCGTTTTGCGATTAAGATATTTTAAAAGTTCGCTTTTTTGAAATATTTCCTCAGCGGCTTTGCCGAAATTATTGTTCAGAATTTCCTTTATGTTTTCCGTAAAGCTGTGCTGCATCGGTTTCTTTGAATAATTTGAGAACATGAGTAGTTTCCGGTTTCTCTCGCTTATATGACTTGACTTCTTTTTCTAATTTTTCGCCCATATAGTGTGTCGAAATATCCAACCTTCTCAAACCGATTTTCACATATTCATCTTCCAGTTCGATGCCTACTGATTGTCGGTTCAACATTTTTGCTACATAAGAAGTCGTAAAAGTTCCCGAAAAGGGGTCTAAAACAGTATCTCCTTCATTTGAACTTGCCTTGATTATCCTCTCCAAAAATTTTACGGGCTTTTGCGTCGGATGATTTTCGTATTCATCCATTCTGTATCTGACTCTCGGATATTCCCAAACGTTGCCGGGTACTTTCTCTGTATTATACGGCTGCGGCGGGTTTTTTCGATAATCGATTAATTTCCTTTTCGCGCCTGTTTTCGCCTCCACCAAAATATCGTGTGCATTAAAAGTATAATTTTTTTTGTCTTTTACACAAAACAATATCGGTTCGTACATCGAACCGTAGTATTTTTTAGCCTGCACGCCCGAACTGTCATAATACCAAGCAATGCGAGACAAAATTTCAATTTTATCCCGCAAATAAATATCAAAATAAGGCATGAATTGGGTCGATGTCATAATGTACATACTACCCGTATCTTTTAATTTTTTTAGGCATAAGTCTATCCATTGATAACACCAAGCGAGATAATCCCTGTCTGTTTGCTTATATTTTTTTCCGTTAAATTTTTTTCCGATATTATAAGGCGGGTCGATAAAAACCAAGTCAACCGATTTGTCGGCTACTTCGGAAGCTAAAATTTCTACGGCATCTCCGTGAAATATTGTGTGCCCTCGATTTTCAAATTTTTGCATTTGTGCATTTTTATTTTCCCAAAAAACAGTTGATTACGGTTTCTTTAGTTTGTTATTCGCTGCTTCCAAAAACATAACCCACCCCCAAACTCACCTGCCTATTCCTCCTCTCCCACGGAAATTCATCCGAAGTAATATCTGTCAACCCGTGATAATAATCCGCCCGCAAGCGAATTTTTTCGTTCAGTCGGTAATCAATACCTATTTTCGGTCCGAGGTCGATACGGTCGAATACAATATCACTTCTTGAGCTTTTTGCTGCGTAAGGTTCGCCGCTGATTTCTCCTTCCGCTTCGTAGTTCGAACTCGCAAACAAAAATATCATCGGCTGCACTCCCGCTTTTATGCCGAATTTTCCCGCCGCAAAGCGGTAGTAAAACGGCACTCCGACGTAGCTTGTGTGTACGGTTGCTTTGTCCGAAATTACGCCGATTGTTTCCAATCCTTCCCCGGTCTGACTTGCTGCCCTTAAAATTTTATCATCCGCAGTTTCTTTTCCTTCTATTTGTACCCACAAGGCTTCTATTCCTAAAGCTGAACTTTGTCCGATTTTTTTTTCGAGAAACAAACCCGCATTCCCCGAAAGCGCAAATCTTACGCGATAATCCCCCGAAATCGGCACGTCGGAAGTTACTTTACTCAAACCGACGTTTAGCGTTCCGCCAAAGGTCAGGTTTTGAGACTTCAAACCGGTAGTCAACAGCAGGCAGAAGAAAAGCAGACTATATTGGGTTTTCATTTCTTTATTTTTATTCATTCCAAGTGTCCGACACTCGTACTTGCCTAAGTTTGTCTTTTGATCCTAAAAACCACCGCTTTCTGCTCGGGTAAAGTGTCGGACACTTTTGGCGCGTTCTCCGGTGTCGGATACTTTGCCGGAACAAAAAACCACAAAATTCAAAGCATATCCGCTCCGTTCGGCAAAAAGCGAGTATCCGACACCTGTAAAGGCAAACATCAAAATTCTACCAAGGGTTACTAACCTTCCGAAGGTTAATAAGTCTGTGCAACTACCTCAAACCCACTCACTCCCGACCCAAAATGTCCGACCAATTCCCCT
>JAHDCG010000117.1:0-3273 GCA_020629965.1 Saprospiraceae bacterium
CCCAAAACCATAACGATGCGAATGAGGGCAATAGCGACGATGGCGATAACGAAAATGCCGGGAATTCTTTTTTTCTTTTCTTCTGCCATGATTCTGATTTTTGTTTGTTAAATATTTTCTGACCCGACAAATGTAGGGAAATGTTTGGGAGAATAAAGAACCGGTTGCTTGATTTTATTTTTGAAAAAATTAAAACCGCCTTTCCCTATTGTGAAAAAGGCGGTTTTGATGTTTGTAATAAAATCAAAAAACGACGAAAGTTCACCGCGCAATAACCAACCGTGTTCGCCACACAGGCTGCCCCTCTTCCGTCACCGTTTGAAAGTAAATGCCCGCCGCCGTCGCGCCGAAGTCGATGCGCGTACGCTCGCTGCCCGGAATCAGTTTTTTATTCATCACTACTTTTCCGTTTATATCATACAGCGTCCATTCCGCTTTGCGTCCGAAACCCGAAAAATTCTCTAAATTAATGTAATGCACCGCCGGATTAGGAGAAAAGCGATAATCTCGCTGCTCCGGAAAAACAGCCGAGGCGCTCGTCATCACTACGGGCGCGCTAATGCTCGGGTCACATACCGGGCTGTCCGTGTCTAAGCGGTAGTTTGGAAATGTGGGAATAGATAAACTATTCGGACGCGGCAAATGCAATCCCTGTTGAAAAAACTCACAGGCTTGCCCCGCTTCGTTCGGTTTATTGATTACATGATAAAAGTCGCTGCCGTTGGGAGTAGTCATATAGATACGACAATCCGGTCCGAGCTGCATTCGGTAAAAGTAATCGGGAAAATTAAGTCCTCGGTCTTCCCACTCGGCAATCAACGTTACCGACTCTGCGGGGTTTGCGGCTTCAGTGTCGATTTGGTACAGATGAAATGCTCCGGAAACGTACAAATAACGCGAGTCGGGAGAAAACGCCGCTCCGCCGACTATCAAACTGTCATAAGGAATAATATCGATACGATTAAAGTTATCGAACTGCCCCGTACTCCTGTCGAAGTCATAAAGTTGCACCTGCGCAATTCGATTGTAAAGTACGAACTTCGTACCATCGGGCGAGAAAAGACTTTGTCCCGAATTATGCGCAAAAAATAAAGGCGGTGTATCACCGATTGCCTGATATACGGGTTCTCCCACACCTTCTTCGGTCAGCGGTACGGTTACAAACTCGTTGTGTTTTCGTAGTCTGCTTGTTATCCACCAGTCGCTGCCGTTACTGTTTTTGACGGCAGCTAATGAACCCGACACTATAGTATCAGAGAAAATCAGCGTATTTTTTTCTTTTACCTCTCCCACCCCTTCATTCTCTTTCATATCGATGAGGGAGGTATTCAGATTTTGTGAAAAGAAATAACCGTTGCCGTTCATTTCGTCGTAAATACCCTGTGAATAATGGAAAAGAATATAAAGGCTGTCATGTTGAGGATAAGGTAGGGCTAAAGACGATTGTAGATTTGAATTTCCGGATGGAAACTCTTCTTCGCCAAAATCATCACAAAAGCCGTAATCGGTAACTACGCCCACGTCTAATCCTTCTCCGTTCATCATAAGATTATGGTTTTTATCAGCTATAAAACAATTGTTGGTGTAAAACTCTAACGAACCATCAGTGCTACTCATTACAGTTGTAGTTCTATAAAAATCTGTTTGAGAGTCTGTTATCTCATAAGATAGATTCTGATTAGAAAAACTCATTTCGAAAGTTGCATTGGGGTGTTCTATCCCGGTACCGCTACCTATTATCCAGCTAAAATCATGTGCATTTTGTGAAAAAAGTGATTGAGAATATAAGAGTAAATAAAAAATTATGAGATATCGCATTTGTGTATAATTTGAAGCAGCGATAAAGTTTATTCATGTTTTTTTGAGTGGCAGCATCTGTATTATCTATCAATCCATGAATCTACAAACCAAATCTTCTGCTAAATAAAAAGGGAATACTACCATGGGTAGTATTCCTTTTTTTAAGATGTGATTATTGAATAATAAATGACTTATTCGAGAAAGAATCATCTCCTTCGTTAGTCAATTTGATGTGATACATTCCGGGCGTGTAGTTACGAAGATTGATAAACTTCTTAACTCCGAAGTAGCTTCCTTCCGTCTGCAAACGACCGAGGGCATGGAAAAGATAGACCTTTTTCACAATAATTAGTTTTTAGAATTAATTACACATAAATAACAAAATTATAAACGTGAATAAAATACCATAGATAGGTTAAAATTCGAACCGAAAACAAAAGCCAAACGGTAAAAAAATATAATCCATAAATATTTGTTATCCGCAAGATATAAATAATATTTTACAAATCAAAATTAAATTATAATTTTTTTTATTTTTCAGACTAAAGTTTTTATCGGAAAGGCTTTGAAAAAACAAAAAAAATAACCTTACTCGACCATGAATAAAACGATGTCAAAGTTGAATAAAGTGCGATGAGAGAAGTACAGTCGAAAACCCGTATTTTAACTCCCTAAACCAAATCCTCCAAAGCCCCCTCCAAGTCCGGAAATTTAAAAACAAAACCCTCCTTTTCCAACCGCGCCGGCTGCACGTATCGCCCGTACAAAATCAACTCCGGGTCGGTGCGAAACAGCAATTTTGCGCCGATGCGAATCATGAAAGCGGGAGCGGGCAGACCGAGCGGCATTTTCATTTTGCGGCGCAGTTTGCGCATAAATTCTTGGTTAGATACGGGCTGCGGCGCACTTGCGATGTAGGCACCGTGAAATTTTTCGTCAACGACGGCTCGATGAATAATTTCGTTCATATCGTACTCGTGTATCCAACTCATGCCCTGCGTGCCGCTGCCCGCCGTGCCGCCGAGACCCAAGCGCACGATTTGTTTTAAACTCGCCAAAGCCCCGCCGTTTTTACCGATGACAAAACTCGTGCGCAGTCGGACGCCGCGCATACCCTCGGGCAGATATTCGGCGAATGCCGCCTCCCAAGCGTGCGCGACAAAGGGCGCCAAACCGTAGCCGTGCGTAGATGCTTCGGTACAAACCTGCCGGGGCGGGTCGCCGTAAATGTGCGCGGTGGACATCTGCACCCACACGGGCGGCGGGTTTTTGACTTGTCGCAAAGCTCTTCCGATAGCTTTGACGGAGTCCGTGCGGGAGCGCAAAATCAGGTCGCAGTTATCGGGCGTTTTGATGCAATCGACGGTTTTGCCCGCCAAATTAACGATAGCCGCCGCGCCTTCGAGTGCCTCCGCCCAATCGCCGACGGTGACGGCATCCCACATTTTAAATTCATGCGGAACGGAAGCCGCG
>JAHDCG010000117.1:3373-17361 GCA_020629965.1 Saprospiraceae bacterium
ATCGCCGACGGTGACGGCATCCCACATTTTAAATTCATGCGGAACGGAAGCCGCGGGCGCATGTCGTGCCAATAAAATCGGGCGGAAACCTCGTTCTTTCAGGTGGTCGGCGAGAGAAAGACCGATGAAGCCGGTACCGCCGAAAATGAGGATTTTTTGCATGGAAGCGGGTTTATGTTTAAAATTCTACACTTGCATAAATCTGCCGTAAATCAACTTCCAAGTCCAAAGCTTCGATATACAACTGCGCTTCCAACCCCGTGACCCGCGAAATCTGCCACAAATCTCCCTGCCGTTTGTAAACGTCGATTTTGGCGGCATTTTGTTCAATTAAAATGTATTCCTGCAAACTTTCGATTTGACGATAAATATGAAATTTATCGCCTCGGTCATAAGATGCCGTGGACTCTGAAAGAACTTCAATAATGACACTTGGATTAGTAACGGCATTTTTTTCTTTTTCGCTCGTTTCTATCTTGCCGCAAATTACCATCGCGTCGGGATAGAGAAAACGATTTTTTGCCTCAACGTGCAGTTTAATTTCGCTGTTTATGGCAGTCCGGTTTTTGTTTTTCAAACCGGTTCTCAATTCACCGAAAATATTACCGCTGATGAGACCGTGATTGATGGTGCCGCCCGCCATAGCGTAAATCGAACCGTCGTGATACTCATATTTCGTATCGTTTGCTTTTTCTAAAGCAAGGTATTCTTCGACGGTTAAATTATGCAAATTCGTTGCTTGCATGATAATTATTTTGTGGCAATATACACCTTTTTCAAAAGGAGGTCACCACATTTTAAAAAAACAAAAAAACCGCCCTCTCCTACCAAGAGAAAAGCGGTTTTAAATTCTACAATTAAGCCCGGCAAAAGAACGAAAGCCTCCGGGCAACCGACAACCGACAACCGGCAACTGACAACGGTCAACCACCAACTATCTTCCCCACAGACTCCCCGAATCCAATCCGCACCCCGTCTTTCTCCGCCCAACCGCGCAGTATCACCGTGTCGCCGTCCGCGATAAATTTGCGCTCGCCGCCGCCGTTCATTTTGACGGGTTTGGTGCCGCGCCAAGAGATTTCCAGCATCGAGCCGTAGCTGTCTTCCGTCGGACCGCTGATGGTGCCGGACGCCAAGAGGTCGCCCACGCGCATGTTGCAGCCGCTGACCGAGTGGTGCGCGAGTTGCTGCGTCATGTTCCAGTACATGTATTTGAAATTGGAGTTGCACACCACGGTTTCCTCCGCGCCTTCGGGCTTGATGGCTACCTGCAAACTCACGTCGTAATTTTTCTTACCCTTGTATTGCAAATAGGGCAAAACCTCCGGTTCTTGCTCCGGTCCCGCCGTGCGGAAAGGCTCCAAAGCATCCAAAGTAACAACCCAGGGCGAGACGGTAGAAGCGAAATTTTTCGCCAAAAACGGCCCGAGCGGAATGTATTCCCACTTTTGAATATCGCGCGCCGACCAGTCGTTGAACAAAATCAAACCGAAAATATAATCTTCGGCTTCCTCCGTCGAAATCGGATTGCCGAGACCGTTTTCTTTACCGATGACAAAGCCCATTTCCAACTCAAAATCCAACAGACGCGACGGCCCGAAAACCGGCGGCTCGTCGTCTTTCGGTTTGGTTTGACCGTGCGGACGCTTAATTTCCGTGCCCGACACCACGATAGACGAGGCGCGACCGTGATAGCCGACGGGCAGGTGTTTCCAGTTGGGCAGCAAAGCGTTATTCGGGTCCCGAAACATCGTACCGACATTCGTGGCGTGCTCGATACTGCTGTAAAAGTCCGTGTAATCACCGACGCGCACGGGCAGCAACATTTCGACTTTGTCGGCGTCGTGCAGAAAATGCCAACCGTTTTTTTCCGCTTCTTTATTGTCTTTTTGTAAAATTTCGGAAAGCGCGTTGCGCAAAGTCCGCGTTTTTTCTTTACCCTGTGCCATCAGTTCGTTCAAAAACTCATTGTCATAGGCAGAGTGCGGAATATCGCAATCTTCGAGCAGTGACATGTGGTCTAAAACCACCAAATCGACAATAAAATCACCGATGCGCGTACAGACGCGCGGGCGCGGATTGGACTCGGTGCGAAAGATGCCGAAAGGCAAATTTTGGATAGGAAAGTCACTGTCGGCGGGTACTTCTACCCAAGACTTTAAGGCAGGATTGTTGGCTTTAATCATTTTTGTTGAGACGTTAGATTTTAGACGTTAGACTTTAGACTGCTGTACTTCTTTTGACGATTTGACCGGGCAATCTGTTGGCTTATTTCTAATCACGAGTAGTTTTTAAATAAGAAAGAGTCGCAGGAATTCAGGGCGGGACGCAAAAATACAAAAGCCGAAGGCGCACAACGCACCTTCGGCTTTTTATTTTGTGTTTGGCGGAAACTTTAACATTCGCCGCACAAAACGAGAGGAGTAAAAAAGCAAATTACGCTTTTTTCTTTTCTTTCAATTCCAGTTTCTCGTGTTCTTTCATGCCTTCTTTAAACTCGGACTCCAAGTTTGCTTTCGCAGAGTTAAACTCGCGGATACCTTTACCCAAGCCGCGCATCAATTCCGGAATTTTCTTACCGCCGAAAAGGAGCAAAACAACAAAAAGGATGATGATTAATTCCATGCCGCCCGGCATTCCGATTAACAATGTATTCATAACGAATATTTTTAGATTCTTTTGAAAAAGAAACGTGACGTGCCCGTTTTTATCCGAACCGATTTAATTTCTTTGCAAAATTAGGATTAACTGCCGACTAAGACAACATTCTTTAGACCGGAAGTGAAGATTATGGTTTAAAAATGACGCGAAGGCTATTTTTTCCGGCATCATTGTTTTTGCGGACAGCTAATAGGAAGGGAGGTTTTTCTTGCAGGCTTTCGCCAACAGTAACCGGGTCAATTTTAAAATTGTTCGATCGGAAACCGAATTTTTAGGGGAGAGGGGATAAAGGTGAGAGGAGAGAGTCTGCACGTCTCTGCGCGCCCTCTCTCCTCTCCCCTCTCTCCTCTCTCCTATTTTTTCAACCCAATCTCCCGCAAACGCTCGTCCAAATAACCGCCCGCCGTAATCGGCTCGTAGGCTTGCGGACGCTCGTCGGTCACGCATTTATCCAAAACCGTCAAGTCCATTTCGCTGCGCGGGTGCAGAAAAAACGGGATGGACAGACGCGGCTTGTGCCATTCCTCACGCGGCGGATTGACCACTCGGTGCGTCGTCGATTTCAGATAATTATTGGTCAAACGTTGCAGCATATCGCCGACATTGATGACGATTTCGTCTTCTTCGGGCGTGATTGCCATCCATTCGTCGTCCATGTTGAGCAACTCCAAACCACCCGCCGAGGCACCGACCAAAAGGGTAATCAGATTAATGTCTTCGTGCTGCTCGGCGCGAATGGCAGAGTCCGGTTCGCGGGTAATCGGCGGGTAGTGAATTGCCCGCAGGATGCTGTTACCGTTATGTATTTTTTTGTCGAAATAATCTTCGCCGAGGTCGAGATAGATGGCGATAGCCCGCAGCAACTCCGTGCCGGCGCGTTCAAACTCTTGGTAGAGTTCGCGTCCTTTTGCGTAAAATTCGGGTACTTCCGCGACTTTGACATTGTCGGGGTATTGCGATTTAATGGCGTCGCCGTCTTCTACCTCCTGCCCCATTTGAAAAAACTCTTTCAAATCCGGTACGTCGGATTGCTTGGCGTGCTCCTTGCCGAAGCTGGTGTAGCCGCGCTGCCCCGCCAGACCGGGCACTTCGTATTTGCGTTTCAGTTTGACGTCCTGCGCAAAAAATTTTTTAGCGGCGGTGTAAAAACCGTCGATTAAATCTTTGGAAATGCCGTGTCCCGTGACACCGACAAAGCCGATGGAGTGAAAGGCTTCGCCGAGTTTGTCAACGAATGCCGCGCGTTTTTTTGCGTCGCCGTCGGTAAATTCGGAGAGATTGACGACGGGTATAGTTCTGTTTGCCATATTGTTAGAGATGTTAGACTTTGAAGACGTTAGATGTTAGACTTTAGATTGCCGATATGACTTAGAGGGTTTAGCAAGTGCGGGGCACTTTCAGAGTGCCTTGCACTTATTTCAAAACCACAATTTGTTCTTCAACTTTCGGACAAATATAACAAATAGTAAGTAAATGGGTTTTTCGGGGTCAAGAATTTGCTGACGAACAACCGGCAGCGGGCAACCGGCAACACAAAAAAGCCCTTCCCGCAGGCTGCGAAAAGGGCTTTTTCTTTAATCGACAAAAGTAAATTACAGACTGTAAGACAAACCGATTACGTAAGCTAACTGTGTGATATTATCGTCACCCGCTTCGAGACCGCCGAATTGGAATGCCTCTTGCTCGTTGCGGCGCAGCGTCAACTGTGCCGAAACACCGATACCTTTAAATGCCGTAAAAGAGAAACCGTTAGTCCAGTTCCAACTGTGCAGATTCGGGTCTTCGGCGTCGCTGTAGCTGAAAAAACCGGTCATATTCGAAGTCCATGCGATACCCAAAGGCAGATTGCGCGTGTAGTCGATGACGTATTTGGTACCCAAAGAAGACTCGAAATCACCCGACGGAAAAACAATATTGTAGTTTAAAGGGTGGAAAACTACGACAAGATTTTCAATCGGTGTCCACGTCGCTCCTACCCCGACATCGAGGTAGCCGGGATTATTAAACTCGGAGTCCACACCGTTGATGGTATTTTGCAAGACTACCGTGCGGTATTCTCCCAAGGCGGAAAGGGCAAACTTTTCCGTCAATTTATAACCGAACAACGAAGTAATGTTGAAAGAGTTATTCACAATTTGCAGAGAGTCCTGCTGTTGTTCTTCCGGCAAATCTTTGTTGGTAAATCTCAAACCGGAGACATTCAAATTTGCGTTGTTTCTCCAAAAATACTTCGATTGGATATTGTGCACGTAACCCGTTAGTGCGAGAGACGGCGCGTAGGAAGAGGCGTTAGGCACAGCGTTGGTAACCCAGTCGCTCGTGCCGCTGAAATTCATCCCGAAGATACCGACCCCGCCGTATCTCCAACCCGGCAGAGCGTCGATTTTTGCCTGTACTGCCGCTACTTCCGCTTCGGCGGCTTTGAGTTCTGCTTTTTCTTTTGCCAACTCTGTTTTGAGTTCGGCGAGTTTTTCTTTATCCGTTTGTGCGTTTGCATTAAAAGCAAAAACAACAGTCAAACAAATCAGTAAGAGTTTTTTCATGTTAAAATTTTTGGTATAAAAGTGAATAAAAAAGGGATTTATCCTTTTTTCGATTAACTGCAAGTCACTTAAAGATGTTTACGACTCGCGAAATATTTCCACGTTTTCGGTGGTCAGTTTTGACAGGGGAATAACGACGCTGCTGCTGCCGGTATCGACGGTCAGCGAGTTGGCATCGATCTCCACGATAGTACCTTTGACGTCTCCGAGTTTGATTAAGTCACCGATTTGGATTTTCTTTTTGCTGTAAAACGAAGCCAAAAAATTAGCCATCGTATCACGCGCCGCAAAGCCGTAGCCGAGGGCAAAAGCACCGACTACCCCGCCGAGAATGACGGTCATATTCGAGGTAATGAGCGAAGTGTCGATTTTGGCTTGCGACAGTGCAGAAATGGTCATGGTCAGAAAAACGAGATAAAAAATGAAGGTGGCGATTATTTTTCCCGACGGAATACCCAAAGAATCACAAGCCGTCTGCACGATTTTTTTGATAAAATCGGCGAGCAAAATGCCGAGTATCAGCAGAATAATTGCCGAGATTAAATTGGGCACATAATCGACGATATTTTTTACCGTATTCGACACCGTTGCCATTTGCAGGATGTCGGTCGCCATGATAAGAAAGATCAACAGCAGCACCACGTAAATGATAGTGCCGACCAGTGAACTGATTTTAAATTTAATATTCGTACTGCTGAAAATATCGGTTTCATTGAGTTTGTCCCCGATTTTATCTACTCCCAGCTTCGCCAGTACGGCGGTAATCCCCTTCCCTATCAGTTTGGCGATAAAATAACCGAGCAGACCGATGACGACGGCGGCGATGAGGTTGGGTATTGCGGAAGCAAATTTCATAATTACATCGGTAACTATTTTGACAATGTCTAAATCCATACGTTGTTTTCAATTTCGAGTTTGTACTTACTTTTCAGGGGCTTCGAGTTGCCGGTCTTCCGGTTTATCCGAATGATTATCGCCGGGCACGATGTCGTTGTCTTCGTCAGCTTCACCTTTCTCTGGCAAAAAATCGGGTACTTCCGCCTCGGTGAGTTGCGCAGCGGCACCGCCGGTCATAACGACCATGAGTTCCAATATTTTCGGAATAAACAGTTCGATAATTTTTCCGAAAAAATCGAAAAAGGAAATCTGACTGTCCACTTTGCGTGCTACCTCGGGCGGCGGCATCAGGTAGGCTTCTTCCTCTTCGATAAGTTTTTTAAAATTGTTACGTGCATCCATGTTCGGGCATTTTTAAAGGTCTGTATAGCGTTCTCGATAGGCTTTGAGGGCTTTTTCTTTAGCACGTTTCAGTTTCATTTTGACGGCACTTTCCGATTTGTTCAGGGCTTCGGCGATTTCTCTGATTTGCATTTCGTCTTGATATTTCATCAGCAGTACGGCTTTGTCTCCGACGGGAATGGCTTCCAAAACGACTTTCAGGCGCGAAACTTCCATTTCTAAAAGAGCAGAGTCCGAAATTTCCGCCGCAATCTCCCCCGTGTTTTCAATGTCCTCGGAAAAGACGGAAGCATTTTTTTTGCGCTTTCTGATAACATCGATGCAATGATTATAAGTGATGGAATAGACCCAAGTGCTGAACTTTGCCCGTTCACCGAATTTGGAGAGATTCAAAAACAGTTTCATGAATACCTCCTGCATCGCATCTTGTGCCGATACTTCATCTTTCAAAAGCGAAATGCAGCGACTGTAAATTTTGACGGAATATCGTGCATATAAGGTATGAAAATACCTTCGGTCGCGCGACTTGAGATAGATTTGAATTATCTCCGCGTCCGTCAAATCCTTATGTTTTTTGTTTTTCAATTCGTTATGCAGGATTGACTGTTTGTATTGCTAAGCAGGTTTGATCATTTGGTCGTTTAGACCTAAAAGAACTGATAGTCGGCATTTTATTTAATTCTTCTATACAGTAAAAATTATGCAAAGCCTACTTATATCAGAATTGTCATAATGATAACTCTGTTTTTTTTCCAAGAAAAGCACGTCGGCGGCAAAGGTAAACAGTTTAGTACAGCACGACAACAGAATGCAGACGTCATTTCGTCTTATTCTACGAATTTCATCCGGGGAGGGATTTGTAAAAAGAGAGAAAAAGGCTGTGACACCTTTCCTCTGCGTAGTTGTGTTTGTTTGTTTGGTACGGTTGTGACGGAGATTTTTCGAGAAAGACACTTTTTGAGAACTGTTTTTTAAAAATTATTATCGACAACAAAAAATTCCTTTGTATTCTATTATTTAGGCGGTTTAGGCGTTTAAACGCCTTCAACAACTAAACGATTAAACGCCTAAACCCTTCAACAACAAAAAAGGTACTATTTTCGCCTTTACATTTGAGAAAACATACACGACATGAAAAAACTCTTTAAATTACTGTTGCACCTTTTCCTCTACACCTTCCTCCTGCTCGCGGCGGTGCTGACCTACAATACCCTCACCGCCGACAGCAAGCAAATTCGTACTGCAACGGTCGAAAAAAACATTTTGCCCGACTCGATTTTGACGACTCTGAGCGCGGGTATTCGCCTGCCGACCGTTTCTGCCGGAGCTATCGACAGCGCGGCTTTTCGGGATTTGGATACGCTGCTGCAAACGAGTTTTCCGCTGGTACACGATACTTTGGAGCGCGAAGTCATCAATGATTTCAGTTATATTTATAAATGGTACGGCCGTAATCCGCGCCTCAAACCCGTGCTGTTGCTCGCGCATACGGATGTCGTGCCGGTCGAGTCGAGCAGTAAAAATCAATGGTCGGTTGCGCCTTTCAGCGGAAAAATACAAGACGGCGACCTGTGGGGGCGCGGCACTTTAGACGACAAGCTCAACGTATTCGGTCTGCTGCAAGCCGCCGAAAATCTCCTGGCGCGCGGCTATGAACCGGAGCGCAGTGTCTTTTTCGCCTTCGGACACGACGAAGAAACGGGCGGTGACAAAGGCGCGACGGCAATTGCCGAAAAATTCGTGAAAGAAGGACTCGAATTTGAATACATTTCGGACGAAGGCTCGGTCATTTTGGAAAAGGCACTCGACGGACTCGATATGCCCTTAGCCATGATCGGCGTTACCGAAAAGGGCTACACGACGCTGACCCTGACGGCATTGCTGCCCGAGGGCGGTCACTCCTCCATGCCTCCGGCGGAGACGGCGGTGGGTATCTTGGCGAAAGCCGTGGTCAGTTTACAGGAAAATCCGTTTCCGATGAAAATCGACGGGGCAACGCGCTCGTTTTTCGACTACATCGCGCCCGAAGTTTCCTTTCCGCAAAACGTATTGTTCAACAATCTGTGGCTGACCGAGGGGCTGATAGCCGGTCAACTCGGCAAGGATGCGACCGCCGCCGCCATCCTGCGCACAACCACGGCACCGACCATGCTGCGCGGCGGCATCAAAGATAATATTTTGCCGACGCGTGCCTCGGCAAAGGTTAATTTCAGAATACTGCCCGGCGAAACCACGGAAACGGTCGCCGCCCGCGTCCGCGAAGTCATCAATGACAAACGCGTCGTGGTCGAAGCGGGCGACCCGCTCTTTTCCAACGACCCGCCGCCGCTTTCTCCGACGGAAAGTTTCGGTTTTCAGGTCATGCAAAAAACCATCGGACAGGTTTTTCCGGAAACGGTCGTCGCGCCTTCTTTAGTAATTGCGGCGACGGATGCACGGCACTACACGGCACTTTCGGAAAATATTTACCGCTTCACGCCGCTGCAAATCACCCGGACGGATTTGAAAACCATTCACGGTATCGACGAGAAAATCAGCACGAAAGGATATAAGGATTTGGTGCGTTTTTTTGAGGTTTTGTTGAGAAATAGCCTTAGATGACGGTGGACGGGCAAGCCCCTCTCTGTCCCGAGATTTACAACCTTTCAACCTTTTCAACCCTTATAAACCTTTTTACAACCTTTAAGATATGAAAACAAAAATCTGCGCCACCTGCAAAGCCGAAGAAACCACCATGTACCGCGTGCAAATCCGAAAGGGAAAAGTATGGATTTTTGTCTGCGAAAGTTGCTGTAAAATGCACAAGCAGGGGGAATATTATCGCTACGGGGGTACTTGGAAGGGTTATCGGCATTGACTTTTCGGCTTGTCTTCGGAACAAAAAAAGAGGCGAAGGTTAATACCTCCGCCCCGCAAACACGTAATCTATAAATTTTTCGGACTGAAATTAATTGCTCAATTTCACTCTGTTATTTTGTCCCGCATTTATCGTCGGAGCATTTTCCATGAGCATCGGCAGGTCGCCGTCGGTCACGATGATTTTAGCATTCGGTGATTTTGCCAGTTCTTTAAAAGCCTCTATGCTCTTAAATTGCAGAATTTCGGGTGTCAATCCTTCCGCGATAATTTTCTGTGCATCCCGTACACCTTCCGCTTCGATGCGTTTTTGGTCTGCCTGTTGACGCGCTTCCTGCAGGACAAACTGCATGCGCTGTGAGCGTTGCTCTGCTTCCAGTTTTTCTTCGATGGCATTTGCCAGACTCGCCGGCATTTGAATACTTTTCAACAGCACTGCCTCTACTACCAATCCTTTACCTTCCAAGTGTTTCATCATTTGGTCGCGAATAGCATTTTCGATGGTACTGCGCTCGCCCGTGTGCATATCTTTGGCGTAAAAGCGCGCGGTCACGTCCGAAACCGATGAACGGAAAACGGGTAAGATGATGTTGCGCTCGTAATCCTGACCGATGTTGCGCAGCAGCTCGGGCGCTTGGTCACCGATGACATTATATAGTATGGAAACTTCCGAACGGATAACCAAACCTTCTTTGGAAGGAATATTTAAATCGACTTCGAGATTTTCGGTTTGCGTAGAAATTTTGATAATACGCGTCGCGAAGGGGTTGAAAACTTTCAAACCGTCGGTGTAGGGTTCATCGGCATACTTACCGAAAGTACGCTTGACACCGACCTCGCCTTGGCGAATGGTCGCACAGCTTGTCAACAAAAGTGCAACACAAGAAAAAAGAATTGCCTGAACAAACAAAGATGATTTTTTCATAACAATGATTTTTATGATTTTATCGGCACAGACCGGACAGTCCGATTTATGCGGTAAAACCCTTTTTAGATGACTCGAAAATCGAGAGCTTTTACTTCTTTATTTTCCTGATAAAAACTGTCGTTGTTTCCGAAATACACCACTATAACAGCATTACTATTATTTTGTTTTGCTTTACTTTTATTATTTTTAGTTTTTTTTTGAATTATCTTTGGAAAGAGAGGATTTAAGGATTTATCGGACTGCTTTCGTGAATGTGTTTATTATTTGAAAGAAGGAAATTTACGCGAACGAACCCAAGGACTATATTCTACAGTAATCTGCTTTGTGTTTTTTTGTAACTTTGAATTTTCTTAAGCAGGTATTTATTTTCATTATAATCATTAAAAGTATGACAGAGAAACTTATCATAAAAAACTTCGGACCGATACGGGAAGCGGAGATAGACTTGCGTAAAATCCTTGTTTTGATTGGGCCGCAATCGACGGGGAAAAGTACGATTGCTAAGTTGGTGACGATTTTGCGGAGTGTGGAGTTTGTGTTGGAAGAAAAGACGTTTTCGGAGTTGTTGGAAGATTTTAATATCGGGTCTTATCTGAGGGAAGATAGTTTTGTGGAGTATGTTTGTGAGTACTATTCGTTTGTATTGAAAAAAGGAAAAGCATTAACAGCGCAAAATGACGAATTTAAAAAATTAACAACAGACTTGAAGGATGCCGCTAAAGAGGGCGAACTCACCCTCGGCGAAATAGCGGAAACGGAGAAAGAAATATCCGAGTTAGAAAAATTATATAAAAGAAGGTCAAATAAAAATTCTGTCAGGAAAAAGTTGAAAAAAATGAGAAAAGAAATTGGCGAAATCTCTCAGCGCGGCGTGTCTGCAAACAAAGAACTTCAAAAAACGTATCTCTCCCAAATCCAAAAATACATCAACTACTCCCTCTACATTCCCGCCGAAAGAGCGCTCATACCCATTATATCCAACATCACTTTGAATCTGATACAAAACAAAGTGCCGCTGCCGAAATTATTGCTCGACTACGGTGCCGTTTTTGAACAAGCGAGAGCTTATTTGAAGCAGCAAGACATCGACTTTTTAAACGTCGATTATCGCTTTGAGGACAACCAAAATAAGTTGTATTTCGAAGAAAATGAAAGCATTTTACTTTCGGAAGCAAGCAGCGGCATGCAGTCGATTATTCCTTTAATTTTAGTAATCTTGTACAAAAGCCAAGAAACGAACGCGGGCAATACTTACGTCATCGAAGAGCCGGAACTCAATCTTTTCCCCGAAACGCAGTATGCACTGACAAAGTTAATTGTCGAAAAATGTTGCGCCTTTGACAGCGCAGCGGAAAGCTGTAACGAGTTGATTATCACGACACACAGCCCTTATATTTTGACGGCTTTTAATAACTTTTTGTTAGCGGGTAAAATTGCCGAAAGTAAAACGGCAACCGATAAGGCACAGGACGTTATTCCCAAAAAATCTTGGGTGGCAGCCTCCGATTTTAGTGCGTATTATGTCAATGAAGGCGGGGTCGGTGTGGTATTCGACCGCGAGTCGGGATTGATTTCCGAGAACCTGTCGGACAGTGCTTCGGAAGAAATCATGGGTGACTTCGATGCTTTGACGGACATTCACGCCAAAAACATTTCACATGCGTGATATACTTACCGCTGCGTTTCCTGCTGTCTCGGAAAATTCCTGTTTGGAAGAGTTTACCCGCCGTATGACCTACGTGCAGGACACGCAGAACGGTCGTTGCATAATCGTTGACAATTCACAGCCTTATCAATTTTTTATCGAAAATATCGACAATACAAAAGTCGGTTTTCTCGCCGTCGATAAATGCGTTTTCGACGACAGCTCAGAACACAAAAAATGTGATTTTGTCTTTTTTTACGGAAACAATTTTTGCTTTTGTCGAAATAAAAGACACCGTAAACCGACAGCCGCAACACAAGCGAACGGCGAAGGAACAGATGGAAAGTACGATTGTTAAACTCCGAGAAAAAATCGACCTTTTAAACTACAAAAAGTACGCAATCATCGCTTGGCGATACCGCCGCCGCCGACCGGCAGCCTCTACGGCTATGCAAAAAGCAAGATTTGAATTCTTGACAAAATACAACACAGAACTACAGGAAGGAGATAAATTTGAAATCTAAATCTACCGCTCCTTCTCCGATTTTCACACCACCATCTCCCGAAATTTAATGCCCAAAGCCTTCTGTAATTCCAATACCTTCTGCATTTCGCCGGGTATCACCAGAGCAATCGACTGTCCTTTTTTGCCCGCGCGCGCCGTGCGACCGCTGCGGTGCGTGTAGTAGTCCAAATGCTCGGGCAGTTGATGATGCACCACAAAAGCGAGGTCGTTGACGTCGATGCCGCGCGCCGATACGTCGGTCGAAACCAAGACACGGATGCGCTCTTTGCGGAAGGCGCGCATGACTTTGTCGCGTTCTTTTTGCTGCATGTCGCCTTCGAGGGCACCGACTTTGAAGCCCTGATTTTCGAGTTCTTGGGCGAGGTTTTTCGCGCCGGCTTTGGTGCGGCAAAAAATGATACTGCGGTCTTGTCTGCGCTTTTTCAGCAACCGTGCGATGAGACCGACCTTGTCCTGTATCTTGGTATTGACAAAATGGTGGGAGATATTGGTGTTAATCGCGTCGTTTTTGTCGGTCGTGATTCTGACCGCGTCGGGCGACATGTAGGTATCGACGATGCGCTTAATCTCTTGCGGCATGGTCGCCGAAAAGAGCCAGGTGTTGCGGTCGGCGGTGTTGTATTTCAGAATTTTATTGAGGTCTTCTTTAAAGCCCATGCTGAGCATTTCGTCCGCCTCGTCGAGTACCAAAGTCTTGACGCGGCTGATGTCCACGGCTTTGCGTTTGATTAAATCGAGCAAGCGACCGGGCGTAGCGACGACAATGTGCGTCGGGCGTTGGAGGCGGGTAATCTGTCGGTCGATTTTCTCGCCTCCGTACACGCCTTCGGCAAAGATGCGCTTGTCGATGTACTTCGTAAATTTGAAAAGTTGCTTTTTAATCTGCTGTACCAACTCGCGCGTCGGGGCGATGATTAAACCCTGCACCCGCTCGATGTCGGGTTCTATGGTGTGCAGCAGCGGCAATCCGAAAGCCGCCGTTTTGCCGGTGCCGGTCTGCGCCAAGCCGATTAAATCCGTCCGCTTTTCGAGCAGCACGGGGATGACCGCCTCCTGTATTTTGGAAGGTTTGATAATTTTGAGTTCGTTCAGGGCTTTGATGTAGTCTTTGCTGATGCCTAAATCGGAGAATGTTTGCATAATTTTTAATTTGGTGCAAAGGTAGGAGGTTGGTCGGGGATGGAGGGAATTATTTTTGACCGCGTTGGTAATTTCGCATTAGTATCCTAATATCCCAATCTCCGGCACTAACGTACCGGGCTGAAGTGTTTCGTGCCGTTGGCACTTGCGAGACTGAATAGTGTTGCTTTTCGAGGTGCGAAAAATATTTCCGAAACAATTCTTTCATTCCCCGCTTTGTCGCACGCCTACCGCAAATTCTGCCTTTTTCATCTATCATTTTAACCGTTCTTTGTGTTTTATCATTCAATACCAATTTAAAAGTAAAACACACCGACATGAAAAAGATCGTAATTCTCTTTTTACCCTTGCTGCTGCTCGCCGCTTTCGCTTTCACTTCCTTTACCCTCGACGATGATTGGCGCGACAAAGTCACCGACGAAATTTTGGAAAAAACCGCCGACGGTGCAA
>JAHDCG010000117.1:17461-19277 GCA_020629965.1 Saprospiraceae bacterium
GATTGGCGCGACAAAGTCACCGACGAAATTTTGGAAAAAACCGCCGACGGTGCAAGTACCGATTTTCTGATTATTCTACAGGATAATGCGGATTTGACCGCTGCGCAAAATCTCGATAAAAACGGGAAAGCACAACACGTTTACGATGCGTTGCGGACGCGGGCAAATGCGAGCCAAGCCAACGTCATCAGCGTTTTGGAGAATGCGGGGGCGACGCATCGGGCGTTTTTTATTGTGAATATGATTTATACTTCCGGCGATGCGGCTCTGGTGCAGGCGGTGGCGGAAATGCCGGAGGTGCAAAAAATACAAATAAATCCTGTCTCAATGGCGGAGCGGCTGCAACCCAATACCGCCGCTAACTCCCGCGAGACGACCTGGGGTATTCAGATGATAAATGCGGACGATGTGTGGGAAATGGGCTACACGGGACAAAACGTCATTATCGGCGGGCAGGACACGGGCTACGAGTGGGAACACCCCGCGCTCAAAGCCAAATATCGCGGTTGGGACGGCACGAATGCCGACCACGATTACAACTGGCACGATGCCATACACGAGCAGCACCCGCTCAACGACGATGCGGATAATCCCTGCGGTTTTGACGTCGATTTTCCTTGCGATGATAACAACCACGGTACGCACACGATGGGTACGATGGTGGGCGCGGACGGCGATAATGAAATCGGGGTTGCGCCCGGAGCGAAGTGGACGGCGTGCCGCAATATGGAACGCGGTTGGGGTCTGCTGACGACTTACGTGGAGTGCTTCGAGTGGTTTTTGGCACCGACGCGGGTGGACGGCACTGCGCCCGACCCGAGTCAAGCACCGCACGTCATTGCCAACTCTTGGGGCTGCCCGGAGGCGGAAGGCTGCAATCCCGATAACTTTTCGGTGATGGAAACGGCGGTCGATAATCTGCGCGCGGCGGGCACGGTGGTGGTCGTCTCGGCGGGTAACAGCGGTAATCAGGGCTGCGGCTCGGTCAAAAATCCGGCGGCGATTTTTGAGAACAGTTTTAGTGTCGGTGCGACAAATGAGGAAGACAACATTGCGGGTTTCAGCAGCCGCGGACCGGTGACAGTGGACGGGAGTAATCGCCGCAAGCCAGATGTCAGTGCGCCGGGTGTCGGTGTCCTTTCCTCTATCCGAGGCGGCGGCTACGCTTCGTTTAACGGCACGAGCATGGCGGGGCCGCACGTAGCGGGCGCGGTTGCTTTGATTATCTCCGCTAACCCGAATTTGGCGGGTGACGTGGATGCGATTGAGGAAATATTAGAGCAGTCGGCGGTCGGAAAAACCACGGAAGAGGACTGCGGCGACCTCGACGGCGACGCGATACCGAACAATACTTACGGCTACGGCCGCATCGACGTACTCGCGGCGGTCAATCTCGCCCTCGGTATCTCGGACACGGAAAACCCCGATTTTGCGGCGGCACTTTCGGTCAGCCCGAATCCTTTTGCGGGGGCTTTTTCTCTCAATTTTTCCCAAAGCCTCGGCGCGTCGGAGATTGAAATTTACGATACAGCCGGTCGCCTTGTCCGGTCACTGCAACGTGACGTCGCGGCGGGCGAGACGGTACGCATTGATTTGAAGGATACGGCGGCGGGTATTTATTTTTATAGTGTGCGCTTTGACGGGGGGACTTTGGAGGGGAAGGTTTTGGCGCGGTAACGGGTTGGTTTTTCAAAAAATATAAAGAGGGTCGCAGGCGAGGGTTTGCGACCTTTTTTTATATCTTTGGGTGGAAAAATTATTCGATTTTCCTTAAATATTTGATTTTCAAAACCTTATACATTTTTGTATATAAAAA
>JAHDCG010000255.1 GCA_020629965.1 Saprospiraceae bacterium
ACGGACGCGAACGGCTGTACGGCAACCGCAACGGTTTCGGTCGGCGGCTCGACGACTGTGATTGCGACTTTCAATGCGACAAATGCCAACGGCGGCGACAACGGCAGCATCGACCTGACGGTAGCGGGCGGCACGGCACCTTATAACTACGCATGGAGCAACGGCGCGACGACGCAAGACCTCAGCGGCTTGGCACCCGGCACTTACTCAGTAGTCGTGACGGATGCCAACGGCTGTGCGACCGGCTTAGCGGTGACTATCGGCGACGATACACCTCCGCCGACGGGCTGTCAGCAAAACGGTATGACTTTGACTTTAATCGTCGATAACTACCCGCAGGAGACAAGTTGGGAACTGACCGATGAGAGCGGAAACGTGATTGCGGATGCAGCCTATACGACAGCTACGCCCGACGGCAGCACATTGGTTATTCCTTTTTGTGTGGAAGACGGCTGCTACGATTTTACCATCAATGACAGCTACGGCGACGGTATTTGCTGCGCTTACGGTCAGGGCAGCTACGAAATCACCGACGATGTGACGGGCGAAGTTTTGGCTGCGGGCGGTGCTTTCGGCAGAACGGAAACGACGGAGATTTGCGTCGGTATCGTTACGCCTCCTACGGTTTATTGTGGCTCGCAGGGTAACAATCAAAACTACGAGTACATTCAACGTGTCGAAATCGGCAGCATTGACAACAACAGCGGCAACAATAACGGTTATGCGGACTTCACGGTACAAGCGACGGCTGCGAATGCGGGCGATGTAATTTCTTTGTCTTTGACGCCCGGTTTTGTCAATTCGTCTTACAACGAGTTTTGGAGAGTGTGGGTAGATTTTAACGGTGACGGCGACTTTACGGATGCGGGCGAAACGGCTTTTGCCGGTGCGGGCAGCGGTACGGTCAACGGTTCGTTTACGGTACCTGCGAGCGCGGCGAACGGAGAGTTACGCATCCGCGTCAGCATGAAATACGGCAGCGCCCCGTCTCCGTGTGAGGCATTTACTTACGGTGAGGTCGAAGATTACACTTTGGTCATCGGCGGTAACTTTGCGGGTGAAGCAGTCTATCGTAGTAACGGCTCGACGACGGGCGCACCGGAGCTATTTACTTTCACGGCGCGCGGAGAAGAACCGACGGTAGCGGTGTACCCGAATCCGGTCAGCGCGCTCTTGACGGTTAATGTCACTTTGGCGGAAGCCGGCGACGCGACGGTAGTTCTGACGGACTTGAGCGGTAAAAATGTTTTACCGACACAAGACTTGCGCGGCGACCGGAGTGTACAAAAATTGACGCTGAATGTCGGTGACTTGCCGGGAGGTATTTACTTCTTGCAGGTAAATACGGAGTCGGTGACGGTGACGGAAAGAGTGGTGGTAGTGAAGTAATTACCGCTTTTTTTTGAAAGGGGAAAGCCCCGCTTGCAGTGATGTGAGCGGGGCTTTTCTAATTTATTGAAATTATTTCTCATCCCCTAAAACTTTATTTCAGAACGAGCGTTCCGTAACCGTTCTTTCAATTTTGGAACGAACATTCTAAAATAAAAACTAACCGAGAAATGCTTGTGTATTTCTCACAAAAAAAATTCAGATGAGTAAATTAAACGGAAAGGTAGCCGTAGTAACCGGCGCGACGAGCGGCATGGGATTAGATACCGCAAAATTGTTTTTGGAGCACGGCGCGAAAGTCGTACTGACGGGGCGCAGTCAGGAAAAATTGGACGCCGCCGCCAAAGATTTGACGGGTGATTTCCTGCTCGTACCCGCCGAGGCATCGAGCACGGCAGACAGCAAAAATTTGATTGCCAAGACTGTGGAAAAATTCGGCAAAATCGACATTCTCTTTTTGAACGCCGGTATTTTCCGCATGGAACCCCTCGGCAATCTCACCGAAGAAATCTACGACGAGGTGATGAATGTCAACGTCAAAGGCCCGATTTTTACCGCTAATGAAGCGGTCGATTCTTTGAACGACGGCGGCAGCGTGATTTTCAATACTTCGATTTTGAATGTTAAAGGCTTCCCGGCGATGACGGCTTATGCGGCGAGTAAGGCGGCGTTGCGCTCGGTGACGAAGACTTTCGCGGCGGAATTAGGCGGTCGCAATATTCGCGTGAACGCGATTTCTCCCGGTCCCATCGACACGCCGATTTACGGCAAACACAATGTACCGCAAGACCAAATTAATGAAATGGCGGGCAGTTTCCCGGCGATGGTGCCTCTGGGTCGTTTCGGCGCGGGAAAAGAAATCGCAACGGTGGCTTTGTTTTTAGCTTCTGATGACAGTTCGTTTATCAACGGCGCGGAAATTCCGGTTGACGGCGGGTTTGCGCAAGTGTAAGTTGGTTGGTTGGTGGTGGGTGGTAGGTGGTGGTTGTCGTGGAAGAACTCAATATCGGGTATCTTTCATTGTGACTGTTTCCGACTCGCCTTGATGCTGCTCCTGACTCTTACACAGAAAAAAATCCCGCGCGAAAATAATTTCGTGCGGGATTTTCTCATAAAACGATACCTTTGCAATATGCCGCGTACCAAACAATTCGACCAAGAAGAAGTGCTGCAAAAAGCCAAGAACCTGTTTTGGAAACAGGGCTACCACGCTACGTCCGTGCAAGATTTGGTGGATAATTTGGGCATCAATCGCGCGAGTCTGTACGCGGCTTTCGGCGGCAAAAATCAACTCTACGAAGCGGCTTTTGCGGCTTACCGCGCAGAAAATCGGGCGGGTTTGGAGCAGCGTCTGGCGGAGTTCGACTCTCCGAAGGAAGCCCTGCAAACTGTTTTTACGGAAGCACTCACCGAGTCTTTGGCGGATGAAGATAAAAAAGGCTGTTTTGTAGTTAATTGCACGACGGAGTATTTGCCGCAGCACCGCCACATTTTGGTAAATTTGTTAGAAAACAAAGTGACTTTTCAACGGATAATCGGCAAGGCTTTGGAGCGCGGAAAAGCAATCGGTGAGTTTTCGGAGGAAATGAACACGGCGGAAGTCGCGGCTTATTTGTACACTTTTTTCAGTGGCTTGAAGGTGATTGCGAAGATTGAAGACGACCCGCAGCAGATTAGAAGCATTATTGCTACGGGGTTGAAGGTTTTGCAGT
>JAHDCG010000118.1:0-11804 GCA_020629965.1 Saprospiraceae bacterium
TGCAATCGGTGGGCGTACCCATGCACGGTTCGCAGATGCTGCCGTCGCATTCTAAAATGACGACCATATCGTTAATGGTGTTGGCGTTTCCGTCGTCACAAGGTTGGGTAGTCGTTGTGCCGTTCGCGCAGTCAATGACCGTTCCCGCGCAGGGAATACAATCGGAACCGTCGGCGGCAAGGGTTTCCATGTCGTTTTCGGTGCAGGGGTTTCCGTCGTCGCAGGGTTGAGTGACGGTACAGCCCGCGTCGCAACTCGTCGGGTCGGGCGTACCGCTGCACGGTTGGCAAATGCTGCCGTCGGCGGCAAGGGTGATGGTGTCGTTATCGGTGCAGTCGTCTCCGTCGTCGCAGGGCATCACGGTCACGCAGCCGGCGTCACAGCTCTCGGGGTCGAGTGTGCCGGAGCAGGGAACGCAGATTTCGCCCGTACAATCCAAAATAACCTGCATGTCGTTGATTGTGCAGGGGTCGCCGTCGTCGCAAACGGTAGTAAGCGTCGCGCCGGGGTCGTCGCAGGCAATCGGCTCGCCGGCGCAGGGTTGGCAAACAGTACCGTCAGAGGTTAATAGTACCACCACGTCGTTGACGGTGCAGGGGTTGCCGTCGTTGCAGGGCTGAGTAAACTCGCAGGAGTCGTCGGTACCGCAGGGGGCGACGACACCCTGACAAGGTACGCAAATCGAGCCGTCGGCGGCTACGGTTTGTACGTCGTTGACGGTACAGGGGTTGAGGTCGTCGCAGTTTTGTTGAGTAGTGCAAGCGGCATCGCAACTCGAGTCGTCGGGGGTGCCGGCGCAAGGGATGCAAGGTGCGCCGTTCGCGTTGACGGTTTCGGTGTCGTTGACAGTACAGGGGTTGCCGTCGTCGCAGGGTTGGACGGAGACGCAGGCAGCATTACAACTCGCGGGGTCGATGACGCCGGCACAGGGTTGGCATTCTACGGAATTGTCGCAGTCATCGACGAGGCGCATGTCGTTAATTGTGCAGGGATTGTTGTCGTTGCAGGGCAGGGAGACGGTATTGGCGCAGGGTACGTTGCCGCCGCCGATGTCTTGGTCGTAGGTGAAAGTGAGGCAAATTTCGTAAGTCACCGCTACGTCGCCGTCGCTGATGGCGGTGGTGCTTGCGGGGCAGGGGGAGTCACCCGTAGAGGGAACTAAATCGAAGGAAATTACGTCGTCAAATGCAATATTGCCGCAGGGTTCGATGTCATAGCCGAAGATACCGGTATTGGGTTCGCCGCCGCCGTAGCCGTTGCAGCCGGGGGTCAGCACTTCCGTAAAAATCGGGCAAACGGAGGTAACTTCCAAGTCACAATTCAAATAAACATTTCCGAACATTCTGATACCGTTGCAGTCGGGTATCGTGTTGATGGTCATCATGTTAACGCTGACGTCGAGGGAGGTGATGTTGGGTGCGCTGATGGGGCAGGGCAAGGGGGGCGGGTCGAAATTATGCAGATAACCCTCGTTGATGGTCACGGGATTGGTATGCACGAAACTGTTGCGGTCGGGACCGATGAGGGCGTCGGTTTGGGTTTGGCAAATCGTTTCGGTGTATTGACCGAAGGCGAAAAAAGGCAGCAGGAGAAGGATAAAAAATGCCCCGGTTTTTACGGCTAAAGCAGAAAAATTCATGTGTTGTTTTTTAATTTTTCCTTCCGAAAATGACATATCGACCGACGAAAAACGGAAGAAGAAATCGGAACTTGAGTTGAGTGCAGAGTAGTAGGGAAGGGTCGGAAAGCAGGCATTTTTTTATTCTTTGAAAGTAACTACTTAGGTGTCTGATACCGATGTTGAGATTCGCATCGGTGTCAGACGCTTTCTTCGCTTAAATCTTAGATTTTGCTCGCAATATTTTCGCTTTTTAACGGTAGCAGTGTCAGACACCTAAACAGTTACCTTTGAAAAATCTTGTGACAGAGATTTTTCAAAGAACCTTTTTCATATAAACCTCAATATCGGAACAATTCGGCGGCGGAAAAAATATCGGACGGGCATTTGCACACAGTTGACTACTTAAAAACTACGTTACGCCGGCGAAATACGGAATGTCGTAGTAATGTGGTAGTAAAAAATGAATAACGACGCGGCTTTGGCGGAGAAGGGGAGGTGGTTTGTGGTAAGGGTGATACTTCCTTAATGTAGTGCTTATGTGGATTTTTTCATTGATTTGCGATAAGTTTTCGGGTTTTTCGTCCGAGTCAAAGTAATTGCCCTCCGGAAGGACACGTCGGGTATTTTCTTTTTTCGTGTTTGCTTTTAGGGACGGGGTTCTTTACTTACAAACAACTCACATTATTTCCGTATTCTCGCGACTCCGGCAAAAAAAATAAGTACCTCGCACCTTTTTTCGATGTGAAAGCATTCAATGAGAAATTGCCTTTTTTCGTAACTACTTAGGTGTCTGACACCATATTCACGCAAATAATGAGAAAGTTATGTTTTTTCGAGATTTTGCGAACAAAAGGTGTCTGACACCGATGTTAAGATTCGCATCGGTGTCAGCCTGTCCCGCACTTCAGTCGGGAACGCTTTTTTTCTTAAATTTAAGATTTTGCTCGCAATATTTTCGCTTATTACCGGTAGCAGCGTCAGACACCTAAACAGTTACCTTTTTTCATTATATTTGTTTCCGAAGCTCTAAAGCTTTATTCTCAAAAAAATCAATTTTGTATTTTCTATCTGCGACAAAATGAGACGCAATGTCATGTTTGGCAAGATATTTTCTTATGATAAAAAAGTATTATATGTCTTTGTTTTCCAAAAAGCAAAATGACAAAAGGAACTACACAAAACACAACCGTTCATGCGTATTTTATTACTCATTGCCTGTCTCGCCCTCGGCGTGACTGCCGCACATGCACAAGACGACAAAACTGCTTCGCAGCCGGAGGGAGAGCGTTTGAATCCCAATGCTTTGGCGACCAAGCTCATTTTTATCGACTACAGCACGATGAATCCCGAACTGGGCGAGTCCAAAATTTCCAACGGCTTGGAAATTACCTACCTGCGCAACCTCAATCAATGGATGAACATCGCCCTGCCCGCCAAACTCGGTTTGACCACTTTTCCCGGCGATTTGAATAAAACCACGCTCGCTTCTCTCGATGCGCTTCTGCAATTTCAATACTACAACGGCAAAAACAAACTCGTGCCTTATGTCTTTGGCGGCGGTGGTTTGGTTGCCGAAAATTTCACTTCCGCCAACTTTCAATTCCCCGTCGGAGCCGGTTTAAATTTTGAACTCGGTAAAAACTCTTACGTCAACGTGCAGGCGGAATACCGAGGAAGTACGGCTGCTGACCGTAAAAATGTGCAGTACGGCGTGGGCTATATGTTTCGCCTCGGCGATACGGCGGTTAAAGAAAAAGCGGAGGAGACGGAAGAAAAAATCGAAGAAATTAAAGACCGTGACGGCGACGGCGTCAGCGATAAGCAGGATGAATGCCCCGATACTTTCGGCGACAAAAACTTTTTCGGCTGCCCCGATACAGATGCTGACGGCGTGCCTGATACAAGCGACGCTTGCCCGAATGCCGCCGGCACTTTAGCCACTCTCGGCTGCCCCGATACCGACAGAGACGGCATCAGCGACGCAGACGACGACTGCCCCGAAGCCGCCGGTACCATCAAAACCCTCGGCTGCCCCGACACGGACGACGACGGTCTTGCCGACAGTATGGACGATTGCCCCGACAAGGCGGGCAAAAAACGCTTTAACGGCTGCCCGAGTGCAGAAGATATGCCTCGGGAGGAATTGCCTGAAATCGACTTCGCCGCAGACGATGCGGAAGATAACAAATTGATTACGGAAGAGCCGAAAATCGAAAATCCCGTTTATCCCGCACCAAAACCCATTCAATCCGTCTCACTGCCCGACACGGACAAAGACGGTGTCATTGACGTCGAAGACCGTTGCCCCAACGAACCCGGCAGCAAAAACTCTCAAGGCTGCCCCGACAGCGACGGCGACGGCTTTACGGACGATACCGACGAATGCCCGCTGACGCGCGGTCTTTTCGACGGTTGCCCCGATACGGACAAAGACGGCGTGAATGATGCGCGGGATAATTGCCCCGAAATTGCGGGCGAAAAAGCCACCGGCGGCTGCCCGAATGCAACGGAAATTGCCGATGCCGACCTCGCCGTTTTATCCACCGCCACCCGCGAAGTGCGCTTCGAGACGGGCAGCGATATTCTGACGGCGGACTCTTATCTTGTTTTGGAACGCGTCCGCGATGCCATGCTGCGCTATCCGAATTTCCGCCTGATGATAGAAGGACACACGGACAATGTCGGCGACGACCGCAAAAATCAACTGCTTTCCGAAAATCGCGCGAAGGCTTGCTACAACTACCTGATTGCCAACGGCGTACCGCCTTTAAATGTGCAATACATCGGCTACGGCGAGCTGCGTCCGTTGGGTGATAATAAGTCGAAACGCGGAAGAGAATTAAATCGGAGAGTGGAGTTTCGGATGGAGATGAAGTAGGAACGGCGGATGGTTTTACGGTGGACGGTTGACGGAGGGCGGCGCATTGCTTTAGCGGTTTGCAAAATTCCTTTGTTACCGGCAGAGTTGTTTGCTTCTATAATTCAGAGAATTTAACTATCTTTTTGCAGCCGAAAATCCTCTGTTACAAGGTAAAACGCATCCGAAAAAATCCAAAAAAGAGAAAAAATCATAACCTGTCCCGTACTTCAGTCGGGAAAATCCTCCAATCCTGCCTGCCTCTTAAGGTCAAAAAAAGCCGCTCCCGGACCCGGAAGCGACTTGCAAAAAATATTACAATTGGTTTCTAAAAAGAGATTTAGCTTGTAAAAAAATACAGCGGCACTGCGCCGCAAAAGACAGAGATTTAGTTTGTACCGAAACAAATTTTTCCGACGGCGGCTTTTTTCTTGACTGAAAAAACTTACACACTGCCGACGGTGAAAACTTGTTTCGGTTTTTTTGTTTTTAACCAAGAAAAGCACGAAAAACACGAAAGCCGCTTTAACCGTTTTAGCCATTCTAACCACGAAAAACACGAAAGCTGCTTTTATTATTTCGACGAATGCTTGTGTGAATTATCCCCTTACTTTAAACGTGTCAGTGCCACGTCTCTACAACGCCGGGCTTTTGTTTCTCTTGACAGACGAAGCAAATTACTCCAACCATCCCAACCACTCCAACCACTCCAACCCTTTCTACCTCTTAAACACCTTCTCCGTCACCTGCCCGCCGTACCCGTAATACACCCGCACCACATACAGACCGCTCGGAAAATCGGACAAATCGAACACCTGCTCCGTAGTCTCCGCCGGCAGTATTTCCGTAAACAGAATGTGACCCTGCGGACTCATCACTTGCAGCAGCATTTCCTGCTCCTGCGGCAGCAGCACATTAACCGTCATTTTGTTGTGAAACGGATTGGGGAAAACGCGAATCTCGGCAGACTCGGCGGGCAACCAATGCAGTATTTCCGTGTCCGAAAGTGCCTGCGTGCCGTCTTGTCTGACCTGACGAATGCGGTAATAATTCATGCCCTGCGCCGGCGACTCGTGGGTAAATGTGTACACGTTCAGGGCCACGGGATTGTAATCGGCATTGCCGTCTAAGCGGTTGATTGTCTGAAAGTTAAAGCCGTTTTTTGCGTGTTCTATGAAGAAAGTACCGTTGCGGTCGTCGCCCCGGGTGTGCCAAACGAGGGCGGCATCCTCATTTTGGTCGATGAAGACTTCCAAGCCTTGAAACCCGCCGTTGAGTCCGTTGCAGTTTTCAATTTCAATCATAATTGAAGTCATCGAAACGCAGCCGTCGCGGGTGACGGTAAGCGTAACGGTTTTTTCGCCCGCGGTCGTCCAAACAATGTCATCGACTTCGCGTAAATCGCTCGTTTGCGGCAGGGCATTTTCTCCGAAATTCCATGCATATTGCGCATTGCTCGCCGAGGCGAGGGCTTCCAAAGTATAGCTCTCATCGGTACAGCCCGTGCCGAAAGCATTCGTGATGACTGCGACCGGCAAATCGTTGACCGTAACATTGATAATGTTGGTTTCGCCGGGATAATCCGTGCAGCATTCGCGCCGTGCGCAACGGATAAAGTAGGTCGTTTCCGTGAGTGCGCCGGGCTGATAATTCGGTGCGTTGCTGCCCGGTATTTCTGACCAATTCGGGTCGCCCGGACCGTTGTATTGCGGTACGTTGCTTTGCAACCACAAATATTCCAAAGTGCCGCTGCCGCCCGTCGGAAAGATCGCATTGGTCAGCAAAGCGGGCGTGTCACCGGGGCAAATTTCCTGATTGGCTGCGATGCTGCCGCCGTTATCGACGTTAAGGCATTTGAAGCGAATACCCGCGTCGATGGTCAAGTTGTCTTCCTGTCCTTCTGTAACGGTAAAGATTTCCGTTTGTCCGGTAGTTGCATTTGCGTCGCTGTCCATCGCGTCGTTGTTGCCGACATTTTGCTCGGTAATGACGGTGTTATCGGGTAAAGAAGTGAGGACGAATTCGATGAAATATTCGCCCGGTTGCACATTTGTGAAGAGATAAAAACCGTCGTTATTCGTAGTTTGCGTCGCAATGATATTTCCCGTATCAGCATCGACTAAATTGACGGTAACTTGGGCAACGCCGCTTTCAAAAGGCTGTTGAATACCGTCTGCATTACCGTCGAAAAAGACGTAATCGCCGATTTCTACGGTAGTATTTTCGCCGTCGGGCAGAGTGATTTCCGCCGTGCTTGTACAGCCGTTGGCATCGGTTGCCGTGACGGAATAAGTGCCCGCAGAAAGATTTCCGACGGTCATCCCCGTCGCGCCCGTTGACCACAAATAGGTGTAACCCGGAGTGCCGCCGGCGGGAATTGCCGTGAGCGAACCGTCCGTTCCGCTTTGGGTCGAGACGTTATTCAAAATTGAAATCGTAACCGTGAAAACGGGCGGCTCGTTAACGGTGACGCTTGCCGCAGCTTGGCAGCCATCGTTGTCCGTAATCGTGACCGAATAATCGCCCGTCGCCAAATTTTCGACGGTCATGGTCGTCTCGCCGGTACTCCACAGCACGCTGTACGACGGACTGCCGCCGGCGGGCGTAACCGTTGCCGTGCCTGTATTTTCACCGAAACACAAGGCATCGGACGCCGTGGCGGTTGCCGCTAAATCGGATAGAGCGTCGAGTGTAATGCTTTGCAAAGCGGTGCAATTATTCGCGTCCGTGACCGTCAGAGCATAAGAACCGATGCCGATGTTTTGTAAATTTTCGGTCGTCGCACCCGTGTCCCAAGCGTAGGTGTAGGGGGCGATACCACCCGAAATGAGGCTGATGATATTTGTTTCGTCGTCCGCGCACATAATTTGACCGGCGATGAGGGTAAGACCGATTGCTTCGGGTTCGGTGATGACAAAAGCAACCTCGCCCGTGCAGCCGTTCGCATCCGTGACCGTTACGGCATAACTGCCCGCCGTCAGCCCCGAGACCGTGTTATTGTTCGAGTTTACATTGTCCCAAGCGTACATGTAGGGCGCAGCGCCGTTGTCGGGCTGTATGACCGCAAAGCCGTCGTTTGCACCGTTGCAACTGACGTTTTGTTGGCTCAAATTGAGGGTTAAACCGATGCCCGAGTTGACCTGCGCCTCGCCGTTAATCGTGCAGCCGTTGCCGTCCGTGACGGAAAGAAAATAGATGCCCGCGCCGACATTTTCCAAGAGCGGTCCCGTCGTATTATTCGCGTCGTCCCATTGCAAAGTGTAAGGCGGAATGCCGCCCTGCACCGTCGCACTTACCGTACCGTCGCCGGCCCCGGGGCAGGTTTCGTTTTCAATTTCGAATTGTAAAGTGAGCGTAAATTGATTTCCAATCACGGCGAGTTGCGTCTGCGGGCAGCCGTCCGCCGGCGTTACCAGTACCGTGTAAGTGCCCGCCGGTACGCCGGTCAGGGTGTTGTTCATGGTACTGTTTGCGTCGTTCCACAGGAAAGAATAATCGCCCGGCTCGACGACCGTAGCCGTTGCGCTGCCGTCGTTTTGTCCGAGGCAGGCGGCGCTTTGCGTGTCGATATTTATGGTAAAATCTTCGTTTGCCGTCGGGTCGGTCAGCGCGTACGTTTCCGTAAAAATGCAGCCGTTGGCGTCCGTGCAGGTGAGGGTATAGGTGCCGGCGGGTAGGTTGTTCAGCGTCGTGCCGGCGGTCATGTTCGGGTCATTCCAAACGCAGTCGTAAGGTGCGGTGCCGCCGTTGATTTCCGTGGTGATGCTGCCGCTGCTGTTGTCGGCACAGTCGGGATTTTGGACGTTTGCCGTTGCGGTTAATTCTTCAATTGCATCAATGGTAATCGCTGCCGTGTCCGTGCAGCCGTTGGCATCCGTGACGGTAACGGTGTAGCTGCCGGCGACTAAATCGGTCGGATTTTGCGTTTCGCCGATACCGTTATTCCACACAAAAGTAAAAGGTGCCGTACCGCCCGCTGCCTCTGCCGCGAGGGCGGCGTCGGCGGCGTCGGGGCAAGTCAAATCACTCATAATCGAGGCTTGCAGGCTGACCGTCGGAAAAACGGTGAGCGTGATAAAATTGGACTCTGTATTAAATTCTTCGCAGCCGGCGCGGCGCACACAGCGGATGAAGTAGGTCGTTTGGTTAATAAAGCCGGGGTCTAAATTCGGGCTGTCGGAGTCGGGGACGGGCTGCCAATCGGGGCTGTCTTGGATGAACGGCGGACCGACCGTACTCGTAAACCACAGGTATTCCAAGTCTCCGCTGCCGCCCGAGGGGAGGACGGTATTTACCAATTCCGCCGGGTCGAAGCCGCCGCAATTTTCCTGATTAAAGCCAATCATGCCGCCGCCCGTCACGTCGTCGCAAGGCATGTCGGTCGGATTGACAATGATGGTCACGATGTTACTTTCGGTCAAAAAATCTTCGCAGCCGGCGCGGCGCACGCAGCGGATGTAATAAGTGGTATCGTTAAGAATGCCCGGGTCTAAATTCGGATTATTACTGTCCGGTACGGCTTGCCAATTCGGGCTGCCCTGAATAAACGGCGGACCGACATTGCTCATAAACCAAAGGTATTCGAGGTTACCGCTGCCGCCCGCAGGCGTAACCAAATTGACCAAAATATTCGCATCGTAAGGCGCGTCGCCCTCTTGATTCAAACCGATAAGACCGCCGCTCGTCACATCGTCGCATTCCAAAAAAGTCTTAGTGACAAAGTTGGACTCGGCGATATAATCAACGCAGCCGGCACGGCGGGCGCAGCGCATATAGTGAGTAGTTTGAGAAATAGGGGAGGGGTCGTAGTCCGCGCTGTTGCTGCCCGAAATCGGTGTCCACTCGGAAATGCCCGCGTCGGGGGTACCGATATTTTTGACCCAAAGGTACTGAATTTCGCCGCTGCCGCCGGAGGGCAAACTTTCGTTGAGAATGGGAGCGGGGTCGAAAAACGGTGCGCCGTAGGCTGCTTCGTCGCCCGTGATGCTGCCGCCGTCGGTGAGGTTGTCGCACTGGGCGGGGAGGGCGATTTGTAACAGGCAAAGCCATAAAAAAGTGTAAAAAGCGCGTGTTGTGGTGTTGATTCTCATAATACGTTTTAGTGTTTCTTTTTTTGGAATAGTATTGTTGGTTTTTACGGCGTTTTTGACTTCTTAACCCATAGAGCATGAGGAATGATTATTTCTGAAACTCAGCACACCGGGGCAAAAGTCGCTCCCGGTAGGGTTCCCCCGATTCGGGGGCTGAGGGGGCTGAAGACGTACAGTGCTCCTCGTCTTCAGTCCCCTAACCCCCGATTCGGAGGAACTTTCTCCGGGTCTGAAATAGTGGTAAAACGGAAAAAAGTTTTATTTTTTGATGTTTTGATTTTATGTCAATTTGCAACAAGCAAATAAAAAGCAAAATCATTTATATCAGCAAAACAGACCCAAAAAGAAAAAACGGAAAACGAACGCAGAGGAGAGGACATGCAATGACACCGTCTCTGCGTCGAAGGCGGCGGCAGCGAAACGCCGGCGCGTGTCCGGGTTTCCCGCATTTTCCTTTCGAGGCAAAAAAATAGTAATGTAACCGCCGGGCGTAAAATTCCCGGGCGGCGGATGTCATTCAAAATTAGATTAGGCGGAACAGCAGAGAACGGGCAAAATTTCGTTTCCCGTTGTCGCAGAAATTAAAACAAAGATTGTGCCGTGCCGAGGCGGGAAGGAAGTATGTAATTTTTATTTAAAGTTTAAAAAGCTGTCTGTGAGCCGGAAATGTGTAATAAATTTATTTTAAAATAATGTATGGTAAAGGTTGGAAAGGTTTGAGTCGTTGTTGTATATGATTGTCCGGTATTTTGATACAGAAGTTTTTTTAACCTTCGACTAACGCCGTCATCAATCGTTCCATTTTGCGCCGCATCACGCTGCTTTTCACCGAAAAATTATTGGCAATGAGCGAAAAAGCCAACAGTCGCCCGTCTTTGGTTTGCGCGTAACCCGTGTACGAACGCACACCCGTCATCGAGCCGCTTTTCGCAAAAATACGTGTGTAGGCGGGCGTATTGCGAAACATTCCGCGCAAAGTTCCGCTCGACCCGGTCGATAAACTCGCTAAAAAAGCGGGAAAAATTGCTTTGTCATTTGCCGTCAGGCGCAGCACCTCGACCATTTGGCGGGCGGTGACGAGATTGCGGGCGGAAAGTCCGCTGCCGTCGCGCAGTTGCATGCCTTGGACGTCGATGCCTTTTTCTTTCCAATAAGCGGTCAGGGCGGCGGCGGCGGCGAAAAAATCGCTGTTGTCGGCGAGTTGCAGACCGATGGCTTTCAACATTGCTTCGCAAAAAAGATTGACGCTTTCGTGGTTGGTCTCGTAAACGATTTTTTGTAAAGTCGGCGAGGTATAGGTGTAAATCGCTTTGCGGGTTTGCGTCGTATCGTTTGTAAAAACGGACTGCGGCATTCCCGTCACATCGATGCCTTTTCCTTTTAAGGTCAAAGTCATTTGGTGCGCCGCAAACAGCACCGCATCCGGCACCGAACCCTTAATAGTAAACGGTGTGCGGTTGCCCGCGGGAATGGTGCCGCGAATGGTCACCTGATGCCGAAAGGGCGCACCGTAGATATAGGCGTTGTCGCCGGTGCCGCGCGGCGCGGAGGTAATCAGATTTTCGATGTGTACCAAAGGCACTTCGGGATAAACGCGCTTGACCCGGGGCACGGAGTCCAAATACGGGCTTTGCTCGAACTCCAAACAGTACAAATTTTCGTGCAAATTCAAACCGAAAGCCCCCGCGCCGTAGTAATTTCCCATGTCTTCCCACTGCCACGAAGAGGCGACCGGCGCGTGCGGAAAATACGACCCGTCACCAATCACACTGCCGTTGATGCCGCGAATGCCCGCCGCCGTCACTGCCGCCGCAAACTTCTCTAAAACAAGCGGCATCGCCTCCGCAAAATTGTCGCGGTCGCTGCCGAGCGTCGGGTCGCCGTAGCCTTTGAGATACAAATTTCCCTGCAAAATACCCTGCGCGTCGATGCTGCCGCTGTATTGAATTTCGGTCTTAAACGTATAGTCCGCACCGAGTACCGACAGCGCGGCGGCGGTCGTCACCGCCTTCAAAGAAGAAGCGGGAATCAAGCTGCGGTCTGCATCGTAGCTCGCCAAAGTCCTGCCCGTCTCTGTATCGGTGACGATAAAACCTATGCTCGCATTGCGCAAATCGGGGTCGGAGAGAAAGGTCTCCAAAGCGGTTTGGATGCCGGCGGCGGGTTGGGCTTGTAACAGGAGCGGGAAGAGGAAAAGGATAAGGAAGAGACGCATTTTGTTTGAGATGTTAGATTT
>JAHDCG010000118.1:11904-13593 GCA_020629965.1 Saprospiraceae bacterium
CATTTGATGGCGGGTCACATTCCGCAGCGCATGGGTACGCTGCACCCGAATATCGCGCCCTACGGAGAGATGTTTGCCTGCGCCGACGGCAAGGCGATTTTGTTGGCATCGGGTACGGAAAAACATTTTGAAAATTTGTGTAAAGTGTTGGGTGTGAAGAATTTAGCGCAAGACGAACGCTTTGTAACGAATGCGCTGCGCGTACAAAATCGCCGGGCTTTACAAGCTGAATTATCGCCGCATTTTGAGAAAAAAAATCGTGCGGAGTGGCTGCGTTTATTTGCGGCGGCAAGCGTACCGGCGGGCGAAATCCGTAATTTAGCGGAAGTTTTTCAAGAGGAAAAAGCGCGAAAAATGATTTTGGAAGAAACGGCAAACGGACAACTGACGCGAAGGGTGCGGACGGCGGCGTTTGAGATTATTGTGTGATTGGAATAGATATCCCGACTGAAGTACGGGACAGGCGCGGATTTAGCGGATGAAGCGGATTGGTGCGGATTTTTACTTTACACCACGTAAAAGTGCCGACGGCACGAGGCACTTCAGCGCGGTCTGCCCATGCGGGTATGTAAATGCCGGGGGCAATTACGAATAGTTTCGTTTTTTCATAGCAAGACGTCGCAATGCAACGTCTCTACGCACTTAAAATTGGGATAAAACCAAAATGACCGACTCCCGGGGAAATATCTCCCGAAGAATCGGTCATTCCTGCTGAAAAGCGAAAGCCACACAACCACCACCTACCACCCACCAACTACCAACTAAACTCAACCATCAACCAACTCCCGCCCCGCCTGCGTAAAACCTTCCAAGTCCGCCAATAATTCCTTCGCTTGCTTTGACATCACGTTCAGTTCTTCTACGTTTTGCTCCAATTTTTGGCGAATGCTCGACGCGACCAAAACCATGTGAAAATCGTGTCCCGCTTCGATGACTTCGGTTACTTTATTGACGTTAATTTCCGCCTCGTTGTAGGTTTTTTGCCATTTATTGCGCAGCGCATCATTTTTTGCTAATTCTTCCGCGCGCAAAGACTCTTTGGAGATAGAACCGCTGAGTTCGTCCAATTTTTCAAAGTAATCATTCGAGCTTTTACCGACGCGCTCGAAGTCGTTTTTCAGTTTTTTGTAGCGTCTTTGAATGCTCGTCCATTCTTTTTCAAAATCACGGGATACTTCCGGCAAGTCGGGATTTTCCGCCGAAAGGGCCTCTTCCGCTTCTTCCAAACCCGAGACTAATTTTTCGGATAATTTGACGCGATTGTCTTCAAAGTTCTCGATGGAAGATTTCAGTTTTTCGCCGTGCTTCATGGCGGTTTTGGTCTCTTTCCAAGTGCAGGAAGTGAGGACTGCCGCGCAGAGCAGCAGCGTTGCGAATAGTTGCTTATACATGCGTGTAAATTTTAATTTTCCAACCGTGGTGTCAGTGTCGATTACCGCCGGCGAGGGCAAAACTACACCTAATCAGCGACTTACTACCCGAGTCGCCGATTTGTTCACTAATTTTATCTTAAATGTTTATTTCATGTTAAGCAACAGACCAAAGCGGGTTTTGCATTTTTCGGACTGTTTATATTTTCCTTTCTTTGTAGCCGTTTCGGTTTCAGACCCTTCCGAGACTTTTTTTCCACTAAATACATAATACAATGAAAAAAAATTTACTGATTGCTTTTTGCGCACTTTTTAGTGC
>JAHDCG010000118.1:13693-19090 GCA_020629965.1 Saprospiraceae bacterium
TGCAGGTCAACGATAACTTCTTCGCCATCGCGCCCAGCTACCAAACACCCGCTTCACAAGTCGATAACTTCGGCTTTTTGGTGGACATCACTAACAACGGCGGTATCGACCAGCCCAACGTCGTGGTCAATATGACCATCACCGACGAAGACGGCAACGAACTGTACTCCGAAGATAACAACTACGGCACCGTAGGTGACTCTTTGGTAGAAAACTCCTCTTTCGGCGGTTTTACCCCTCCGGCAGAACCCGGCACCTACACCGGTACTTACTCGATTTCTTCCGACTCTATGGACATCGACCCGTCTAACGACGAGCTGTCTTTTGAGTTTGAAGTGACGGAAGAAGTTTTCGCGAAAGAAGACGGCGTGACCCGTACCATTTTCCCCGCAGCGGACAACTGGGGAGACGGTGACCCGCACCAGTGGGCTTACGGTAACCACTACTACATGCCTAACGGCGACGGTTTTATTGCCGAGTCGGCAACTTTCAGCATCGACGGTACGAGCGAAGTTGCGGGTACTATCCTTAACGTCAGCCTGTACAAATGGGTGGATGCAAACGAGGACGGTAACCTCGACGTCGATGAGCGCGACGCCGGTTTGGTCGGTTTTACCCTCTACGAAGTACTGGGTACCGAGTCCGAAAACTCTTTGATTACTGTGCCGTTGATTCCTACTTCGGGCAATCCTACGGGTGTTTTGTTGGAAGACAACACTTCTTACGTCATCATGTTGGAATACTCTGCCGAAACGGCGGAGCAGGATTTGGCATTCGGTGCCAGCGACGAGTTTGACTACGGCGCAATGGTACTCAACTCCGAGCAGCAAGGCGCACCGCGTTACTCTGCTTTATTGGGTATTGCGGGTAATTTGAGCAGCGAAGCATACAGCAGCGTGGGTTTCGGTCGTGACTTCGTGCCTGTGGTACGTTTGACCGTGGTCGAAGAGCCGAGCAATATCAACGTTCCGACTTTGGCACAAAATACGCTGCTCATCAACCCTAACCCGGCGAGCGAAGTATTAAATGCACAGTTGAACTTTGTGGATAACACCGAAAAAGTAACGCTGCGCCTCTTGGATGTACAAGGTCGCGTTATCGCTACGCGCGTTATCGAAAATGTTCAGACGGCAAATGTCGCGATGGACATCGACAACTTGCCGGCGGGCAGCTACTTCCTGAACGTGACAACCGCAGCCGGTCAGTTGACTAAGAATGTGGTGGTGAAGTAAATTCTCGATGATACTTTTCTGAAAAGTATCTCACGAATTTCACAAAATACGAAAGCCCTTTGCGTCACGGCGCAAAGGGCTTTTGTACTTTAGAAAAATTTTGTACGTCAAAAAAACAAAGTCACGCAAAAATCATAGCAAATCTTAACCAATCAGCGTAAAAAATCAACTTTGCAAAAAATTATCAATCACGATATTCACTTCACCCTTCCGCTCCAAAAACACGTAATGCCCCGCGCCTTTAAAACTCACCAAACCCGCGTCCGGTATCAATTTTTCCATCACTTTCGCATCCGCTAAAGGCGTCGCCGTGTCTTCCTCGCCCCAAATCAACAGCGTCGGCGCACTGATTTTCGGCATTACGTGCTGCAAATCTTCGTTCACCACTTTACTCAAAATTCCGCGCATTTGCGGACTCGCCGAGTTATAATCCGCCGACCCGGCCTGCTGTCGGTAGTCGTCTATCCATTCCTGCGCTTTGCGTTTTCCGACCAAAAGCGGCAGCACGTTTTTTGCTGTTTTGTAGCTGTACACCTTCGCGTACCAATTCAGACTGCGCGTCGGTTTCACGCCCGCACTGCCAATCAAAACCACTTTCGCCGTCGGATTGCGCGAGGCGTACAAAATCGACATGCGCCCGCCGAAAGAATGCCCGATGAGAATAGGATTCTCAATGTTTTCCGCTTTGACAAAGGCTTCCAAATGCGCCGTATAATCCTCGATACCCCAAATCGTCGGCGGCTCGCTGCTTTTCCCGAAGCCCGGCAAATCCAAAGTATAAACCGTAAAATCGTGCGCCGTTTGTGTGTGCAAAACGTCGAAAATGTGCAAATCACAGCCCCAGCCGTGCAGCAAAATGACCGTCTGCGCCCCGCTGCCCGACTGTCGGTAGTGCAGGTCGATGTCTCCGATTTTTTTAGTTTTTTCCATGTTTGAAAACGGCTTTGTCTTTTATGAAATAAGCGGCGAAGATAAATGAAAATGCGAGGGTAGGGGAATTGAAAGGTATTTTTGTGAAGAGCGAGAGCAGTTCTTACCGATCGAAAACATCTTTCACCTGAAATTCGTTTTCGGAATATGAAAGCGAAAATCTCAAAAACCGTTTTGCTCCTTATTTTTTGTTGGCAAATGCAGGCACAAATCCCCAAAATTTATTTCCTCACCGGACAAGGAGCGGACGAAAGACTTTTCAAAAACCTAAATCTTTCCGACACCATCGACATGCGGCACGTCAAATATTTCACACCCGCAAAAGGCACGGATATGCAGACCTACGCGCGGCAACTCAGCGCACAAATCGACACTGCGGAAGCCTTCGTTCTCGTCGGTGTCTCCCTCGGCGGTATGCTCGCCGTCGAGATGTCGCAAATGCTGCATCCGCAAAAAACGATTATCATTTCGAGCGCGAAAAACCGCAACGAACTGCCCGAACGCTACACTTTTCAACGAAAATTTAAGTTATACGGCATCGTTTTTCCCGGATTGATGAAAGCCGGTTCGCGCCTGTTGCAGCCCCTCGTCGAGCCGGACCGCAAGCGGGAAAAGGAAACTTTCAGAGCCATGCTCAAAGCCAAAGACCCGCTCTTTTTAAAACGCACGGTAGCGATGCTGATAAATTGGCAGCGCACGGAAAGTCCGCCCGAGATCATCCACATTCACGGCGATAACGACCACACTATTCCAATAAAAAACGTGGATTTTGACCTTAAAATTGAAAACGGCTCGCACTTGATGACGCTGACGCGCGGCGCGGAAATCGGTGAAATTTTACAAGAAATAATCAGGAATTTACCGACGCAAGACCCGCTTCCGCATTGAGTAGCACCGTCAACTCGTCACCCGCAATTTCCTCCCGATTTTTAACCTCTCCGCTGATTTTCGGTGCGGCAATTCCGTCGTTCAATCGCTTTTTGACCGTGAAAATGTGCGCCTCGTCCCACAGCCCCGCGTCGATGAATGACTGCAAAGTCTGCGCGCCGCCTTCGACTATCAGGGAGGTGACGTTGCCGCCGGCGAGCGTTTCCGCAATTTGCCGGGGCACATTTTCCGAAAAGTCCAAAGTTATAAACCGCGTCCGCTCAAAGCCCTCGGTACTGATGTCTTTTTCCGTAAAAACCAAAGTCGGCTGACTGTCGTCGAAAAGATTTAAAGTCTGCGGCAGTCGCAGAGTCCGGTCGATGACTAAGCGCAGCGGCGGCCTGCCCGACCAATAGCGGCTGTTGAGTTGCGGATTATCGGTTGCGGCGGTATTGGTACCGACCAAAATCGCGTCCGTTTCCGCCCGCATTTTGTGCACTTTTCTTTTGGAATACGCATTCGTCAGCCAGATTTGCTCGCCTTCCTTTCCCATAAAACCGTCGGCACTTTGCGCAAATTTTAAGAGGATGTAAGGACGATTTTTCCCTGCAAAAGTATTGCGAAAGCGTGCGAGGTCTCTGCCTTCTTTTTCTAAAATGCCCGTCGTGACTTTTACGCCGGCGTCGCGCAAAATTTGTACGCCGTTGCCTGCCACTTCCGGGGTTGCATCGAGGCAGGAAATGACGACTTCGGGTATTTTATTTTCCAAAATCAGATTGGTACAAGGCGGCGTTTTTCCGAAAATGCAACACGGCTCCAGAGACACGTAAATCGTTGACTCGGGCAGCAATTTTCGGTCGGTTTCCGCCACACTGTTTACCGCATTGACCTCCGCGTGCGCCGTGCCGTACACCTCGTGCCGGCCCTCGCCGATGATGCGCCCGGCGTGTACGATAACCGCGCCCACCATAGGGTTTGGGCTGACCCGGCCCGCCCCGAGTCGCGCCAAATCAAAACAGCGACGCATGTATAATTCGTGCCGGTTTTCCGTCGGTTTTTCCATTTTACACTTCTTTTTTTATTCCCGGAATGCGTACCGGTTTTACCCGTAATCCCAAGTCTTGCAGTCGCTTGACGACTCCTTTTTTACCCGCCAAATGCGCCGCGCCGACCGCCGCAAAAATCGTTTGCTCGTGAGCCATGCGATTGATGCGTTCCGCCATGATTGCGTTGCGGTCATAAAGCATCAGAGAGCGCATCTTTCCGAGACTTTTCTTGGTGGATTTGTAAAGCTGCCGAACGTCCTGTCGCAAATACATTTCCGTTAGTTTAGTGTGTTGCTTCCGAAAACTACTGACATTTTTTGTCACATCGCGCAGCGATTGCAGTTGATAATCCATCGGGATTTTATGCAAAATTTCTACCTGTTCGCGGGTGGACTCGACGCCCAAAGTCACCTTTTCCTGCCGCGCGGCGTACTCCCACAGGTAGCGGTCTAAATTGACATCGCGCTCGTCGCTCAGTATTTTTTCCGAAAGCATATTCGTAATCATAATCGGCAAAAAATGCCGCACCGGGTCGAGGTCGAAATCAAAATATTTTTGCAGAACACGCTTAATTTTCGCATACTTTTTCGGCGGATAAAAATCGGTCAGCGACTTGCCGCCGGGCAGCAGCATATCGGTCGGCAAGATGCCGTGTTCCGCCTCATCCAAATTAATTTCCGTGGCTATCGCGGCGCAGACATCGATTTTTTCCTGCAAAGCGGCAATCAGACTAAAAGCCCGTTCGTCGCGCACGTGCATGGTGCCGAAAAGGTAAGAAATGCCGGGCAGTTTGTCGCCGGTTATTTGCCACAGCAGGCTGTTTTTTTTGGATTTAGACATGCGGTATTTTACGGTGAAAAGGAGATTGCGTCGGTCGATAAGTAACGCCGGGCGGGCGGGATAGGTTTTGCGGGCAGGGGAGATAAGTAGGTTTAAAAGTTTAATCGTTTAGTCGTTCAGGTCTAAAAAACTGATAGTCAGTATTTTATTTTCTTTTTAACGGGTTAAAAGGTCGGCAAACCTGCTTCAACGGAATGCGTGCTGAATGAAGTTTAAATAACGAGAAAAATTGAGATTTTTCTTCGCGCGAGACGCGATTTCCCGCGTCTGTACCAAAACAAAAAAAAGCCGCCTCGCATACACGAAACGGCTTTTTTTTTCCAAAAATTAAAAACACCGAGCAGCGTTTTTAGCTTTCATCGGATCTAAGAAAAAGTCGGTTGCAAAAGAAAGTTTTGCAACCTCGTTTGTCTAATATTCGACTACATCGTTTTCGTAATCAAACGGCAACACGCGGCTGTCTTTCACGGTAGAAAGCGTCA
>JAHDCG010000119.1 GCA_020629965.1 Saprospiraceae bacterium
TGTATATTGATTTTTTACGCTGATTCGTTAGGATTTTTTAAGATTTTACGCTGATAATATAAAATTTTTTAAATATGAACGAAAAAGGATTCCACATCACAGAAGCTGTTTTTACAGAGGCGGAAATTGAAAATATCATTATCTGTCTCGAAAAAAGCGGCTTAGAAAAGAAATTCGGAGTGCGCGAAGTTTTGAAAAGCAACCCGACTTTGCAATCGCTGCTCTTTACCGAAAATTTTATCGATTATCTGAAAAGCATTGACCCGGTGTGTGATAAATGTATTAAATCTATCTATTTCGACAAACCGCCGCACGCCAATTGGATTGTAAATTGGCATCAGGATTTGACAATAAATTTGCAAGGAAGAAAAGAGGTAATCGGTTACAAAAATTGGCGCGTCGGAAAGGAAAGAACAGTCGTTCAGCCCGATCGAAAGCTACTCGAAAACATCTTTACCGTCAGAATTCATTTAGACGACTGCACCGAGCAAAACGGCGCGCTCCGTGTCATCGAAAATTCTCACAAACGCGGTGTTATCGATATCAAATATTGGATGCAGAAAAAATCGGGAAAGGAACGCATCTGCGAAGTGAAAAAAGGCGGTGTTCTGGCAATGAAACCTTTATTGCTGCACGCTTCCCGCCGTACGGAAAACAATAAAAATCGCCGAGTTCTGCACGTCGAATTTTGCAGCAAAAAGCTACCCAATGGCTTGAATTGGAACGAAAAAGTAAATATTCCATAAAAGAGAAAAAGCAAATGATATAGTCGTCAGTATCGGAAAAAAATCGAAAGCCATCCACCACCTACCACCCACCACCCACCAACCATCACTTAGTATTTTTAAGTTGCTCCAAATACTTCTCCAGCTCCATTTCGTCATAAATCAAAACCTCCCGCGCCTTCGAGCCTTCACTCGGGCCGACGATGCCGAGGGCTTCCAGTTGGTCCATGATGCGACCTGCGCGATTGTAACCTAACTTCAGACGCCGCTGAATCATCGAGGTCGAGCCGTGCTGATTTTGTACCACCAAGCGGGCGGCATCTTCAAAGTTTTCGTCGGCTTCGCTGAACTTGAAGCCAGTCGCACCGTGTTCCGCATCGTCTCCGTGAAACTCGGGGAGGAAGTACGGTTCCGGATAGCCTTTTTGGTCGCCGATAAATTTGAGTACCGCCTCCACTTCCGGCGTATCGACAAAGGCACATTGCAGACGAATCATGTCGCCGCCGACCGACAGCAGCATATCACCGCGACCAATGAGCTGGTCGGCGCCGCCGTTGTCGAGAATGGTACGAGAGTCGATTTTCGAGGTTACTTTAAAGGCAATCCGCGCCGGGAAATTCGCCTTAATGACACCCGTAATAATGTTGACCGACGGACGCTGCGTGGCGATAATCAAGTGAATACCAATTGCCCGCGCCAACTGCGCCAAACGCCCGATAGGCAATTCGATTTCTTTACCCGCCGTCATAATCAAGTCCGCAAACTCATCAATCACCAAGACGATAAAAGGCAAAAAGCGGTGTCCTTTGTGCGGATTGAGGCGACGTGCCACGAATTTATCATTGTACTCGCGGATGTTCCGTGCCGATGCGGCTTTCAGCAGGTTATAGCGTTCGTCCATTTCGATGCACAGCGAGTTGAGCGTGTGTACGACCTTGTTGGTTTCCGTGGTAATCGGTTCGTCCTGACCGGGCAGGTAGCCGAGGAAGTGATTTTCGAGCTGCGCGTAGGGGAAAAGCTCCACTTTTTTCGGGTCGATTAAGACCAACTTGACCTGCGAGGGGTGTTTTTTGTACAACAGCGACATAATAATCGTGTTGATGCCGACGGACTTACCCTGACCCGTGGCACCCGCGATGAGCAAGTGCGGCATTTTTGCCAAATCCGCCACAAAAACCTCGTTGTTAATCGTCTTACCGAGCGCAATCGGCAAGTCCATTTTTGCCCGCTTAAACTTCTCGGACATCAGCGTTTCTTTGAGCGAAACGATTTGTTTTTTCTTATTCGGCACTTCGATACCGATGGTGCCGCGCCCCGGTATCGGCGCGATAATCCGAATACCCAAAGCCGCCAAAGACAGGGCGATATCGTCTTCGAGATTTTTAATTTTGGAGATACGTACGCCCGGTGCCGGCACGATTTCGTAGAGGGTAACGGTCGGACCGATGGTCGCGCGAATTTTGGTAATTTCGATTTTGTAGTTGAGCAAAGTCTCGATAATTTGGTCTTTGTTCATCTCCAATTCGGCGCGATCGACCTCGAATTTTTGGTCATCGTAGCTCAACAGCAGATTAGTTGTCGGCTGCTCGAAAGCGGGCAGTTCGAGTGTCGGGTCGTAGGGTTCGCTGTGGTTGGTATTGCCGGCGGCGGCGGCTACATCGGTCGGTATTTTCTCGCCGTCGGCGACTTCTATGGTCGGTTCTTCGTCGGCGGGGGCGACTTCGGGCACTATCGGTTCGGCGATTTCCAAGGCGTTGTCGCCGGCTTGCAGGGTCGGTTTTTTCTCGCGTTTTTTTCTTTCCGCCATTTCAAAAGCCAACTGATTTTCGCGCAGCAGCGAGCGTTTTTTCTCGCGCTCTTCCGTGCCGCTCGACGGTTTGAGGGCTTCGGTACTTTCTTTCGCATCGGCAACCACGACGGCGGTTTCCGCTTTTTTACCCGGACGGCGACGTACCTTTCCGTTAATCAAATCCTCAAAAAACCATTTGACCTCCTGCACGGCTTTGGCAGGGGTGAGTTCCTGAAAATTCGGATTTAAGAACCACACCAAAAAGCCGATAATGCCGCCGAGCAACAAGATAAACATCCCGACTACCCCGAGAAAACGTTGCAACCACATCGCCACCATATCACCGAAAGCACCGCCCCAGGGGAAAGTGGAATTTTGAAAAACGAACCCGAAAAAAATCGAAGAAAAGAGCAACAACAGGAAAGAATACCACAGCGTTTTGGTGTTCTTTTTGAGCGGTACATTTTTAATCAAGTCGATGCCGTAGCGCACCAAAACGCCGACAAAAATAAAAGAGGACATCCCGAAACCCCAGTAGAAAAAACCGTTGGAAACGATGGCACCGAGACGACCGAGCCAGTTATTCATGCTGAGGTCGCTCGCAAACAGGTTGCGCAAAAAGGCCTTATCATAGTCTTCTTGCCAAGTAAAAATGTAGGAAATAAAAGCAATAAAAAGATAAACGGCAACGAAGCACAGGATGATACCCGCCAGCTTCGGTACGCGTTCGTCGTTGATGACGGGTCTGATTTTTAATTGCTTGCCGCTCGTTCTCTTTTTGGTAGCCATAGTATTTTTAATCTCTCGATAGCAGAACTGCCTCAAGGAAACAATTCGATTTTATTGTCTGCAAAATTATACAAATTGGTTGGGAATAGAGAACGGATAGTAGGTTTAATTAGTTGGAGTGGTTGGACTTGTTTGAATTGTTAGAGTCGTAGTTGAACACGAATGCGCTTTTTTAAAATTGAAATACGTTAAAGAATCTGTGTTGCGGAATATTCAATTCGTTGTTTTGGTTGTAATAAAAATTTAGTAGGCGCGAGGTTATACCTTGTTCGCCTTTCCGAGCCTTAGTTGGCGCGAGGTTGTACCTCGTGCCTTGCATTCTCCCGCCTCCGGCGGAATAGCTTTAGACGAATATCAATTTTTTATAAAATGCCGCAAGGCTTCCGTTTCCTAATTAAAAAACCAACACCATGAAAGTATTTTCCTTTTTGCTCTCCTTCTTTTTAACCGCCTCTCTTTTTGCCCAAAATTCTCCTCTGCTGCGCTTCGATTTAATCACCGGCGAAAAAACGGTCATTCCCGTAGCGGATGCCGACCCGAATATGACGGCAGCGAAAACCGAGCATTTTATCGGTACGGCAAATTCCGATATTAACGACCTGCCTACCGTCGCGCCGACCGAGAATATTTATCCCGATACGGAATTTACGCTGCGACAAAAAACGACGGAACTCTTCGACCTCGATGCTTTTCCGCTGCGCACCCATGTCCGTGTGTTACACGAAGATGCGGATACGACCCGGGCGGTTTTTACGGGAACGATGGTGAGTCGGAAGCATGTTTTGATGGGAGCTTATACCCTTACCGCGCCTTAAAACAGAGACACGATTTATACCGGAAATTTTTCTGTTTTCCCCGGTTTTACGTCCGGCGGTGTTAATCCGTTGTTTGGCAGCAGTAAGGTAACTGCGATTTATTTGATAGAAAATTACGATTTCGTCGGGGAAGTTTTTGCTTTGTTGGAATTGGAAGATAATTTGGGGCTGCTGACCGGATGGACGGGAATAGGTTACGATTTTACCGAAAATTTTACCGAAAATAAATTATTTTATAAAGCCGGTTATTCAAATTTTAATACTTTTTTCTACGACCCTACGGTTTACGACGGTACGGAAAGCTATTTTTCTTACGGAAAAGTACAGGGAAGCGATAATCACTTTTTTATAGACGGCGGTTTTGGAATAATACCCGGCAGTCCTTTGGTTTATTACGAAAACGACACAGAATATACGACCTACGGCTTATTAACTTTTGCCAACAACTCCCGACACCCCGTCATCGCCCCCCGCGTCTATAACGCCCTCCTCGCCGTCATCGAAGGCGATCTGACCAACCTCGGTTCCGTGCCCGGCACCGAAGGATTGGTGTTATATCCAAATCCCGGCAGAGATTTTTTCCGCATCAAATCTGCGGAATTTGAAACCCTCGACGCCGTCACCGTTTATGACCTCGACGGCAAAATGATTTTTTCGGAAAAAAACGTAGTGACGGGCAGCCGCATCGATGTTTCGCGCTTAGCGACGGCGGCTTATTTAGTGGAAATCGAGACGGAAGCGGGAACGGTTGTGCAGCGATTTTTGAAGAATTAAGTTGAGATTTTTTAATCGGTCTAATCATTTAGCTTCCATCGCTCTCGGTCTAAACGCCTGAACGATTAAACGCCTAAACACCCCTCAAACCTACCGAATAACAGTTAAAATTTTCCGTTTCCTTTTAAAATTAGAAAAAATAATATATATTTGTCTCACAACTTGAAATTGTTCCTCTCAAACAAGAAATTTCGTTGTGGTTTCTCACTTTTTTACCGCTTTCCGAGACCGATAAAGACACTACAAAACGACGACCGACCGATTTTATTTAAGACGCAAAATTGCAGAGACGCAAATCTCCGCAACAAATCCTGTGAGTAGTTCCTAAGGGCGGAACATCAAAAACTCACAACCAAACGTCGTCCGTGATGAAGACGGCGGATGAACAGAATCCTTCCTTCGGGAAGTTTTCAGACACCCGTTTTGTGTATGCAGGACGGGTGTTGTTAGTTACTCTCGCACCACCCGAACGGTCGTTACCTCCCCGCTTTCCGTTTCCGACAAAACAAAATAAACGCCCGCCGCAAAAGCCGTTAAATCTATTTGTAAAACGCCGCGCATAAAATTTCTTTCCCGCTGCACAAAAATCTCTCGACCCAATACATCCGCCACCCGCAGCGTCAGGTTTTCTCTTTCTTTCAATTCCAAATCAATATTGAAAAGACCCTCGGAAGGATTGGGAAAAACCGACAAATTTCGCACAAAATCCGCCTCGTTGACCGCCGTCATTCCCAACAAAAAGTCGATAGAAATCTCGCAGCCGTTCGCATCGCGCACCGTCACCGAGTTCATACCCTGCGGCAGCCCGACACCGAAAGTACCCGTGTCGCCGTTCGACCAGTTGATAATGTAGCCGCCGCCGTTGAAAGGAGAACCGCCGCTGACTTCGATGGTCGCCGTGCCCGTTTCCGCGCTCGATGAAGTGATTTCTGCGGTCAACTCTTCGGGTTCGGTAATCGTGAATATTTGCGTTTGTAAAAAGCAGGCATTCGCATCGTAGATGTCGCAGGAATAATCGCCGGGCGCGAGATTTTCCGCAAAATCCGTATTGCCGATAGTCGAAAGCGACCAGTCGAAAAGATAGCCCGGCGTGCCGCCGAAAACCTGTAATAAAATCGTTCCGTCATTCGCGCCCGCACAGCCGACGTCTTCCGTCTCCGCACTCAACAAAGTCAATGCCTCCGCCGGTTCCGTGACCGTCAAAGCACCGTCGGCGATTACGCGCACACATTCGTTGGCATCCGTAATCGTCACGCCGTATTCGCCCGCCGTCAGCCCGCTGATGACTTCGGTCGTCGCCCCGGTCGTCCATAAAAAAGTGTAGCCGCCCACGCCGCCGCTGACCTGCAAATCAATCACACCTTCCGCGTCGCCCTTGCAGTCGTTGTCGATGATAATTTCGTCGGTCGTAATGAGCGTCGCGGGTTCGGTCAGCGTCCAAGAGTCGGTCACGCTGCAGCCGCCCGCATCGGTCACGGTCAGAAAATAATCACCGGCCGGCAATTCGGTCAGAGCGGGGGTATCGCCGATAAATTCCGCGTTTTCATTTTCCCAGTAATAATCGTAAACGGGCGAACCGCCGGTCACTTCCGTCTGTATCGCACCGTTGGCAGAGCCTTTGCAATCCACATTTTGCACGTCCGAGGCGTCGGTGTAAATATTGAGCGGCTGCAAAGTGACGACCTGAATATTTTCTAAAATTTGCGAGCAGCCGTAGCTGTCCGTCACCGTCAGACTGTACGTGCCGACCTCGATTGCGCGGCACAGTTTGGTGCTGTCGGTGCTGCCGTTTTGCGTGTCGTTCCAGAGGAAATCGAAAGGTGCGCTGCCGCCCTGTATTTCGATGCAGAGTTCGGTGTTTTCGTTGTTGCAGTCGCTGCTTTGTCCGACCGTGAAAAGCTCTAAAGCCTCGCGGTCTTCTTCGGTTTTTACGGTATGAATTTCCGTGCAGCCGAGCGCGTCCGTTACCGTTGCGATGTAGTCTCCGGGCTGAATATTGTAAAGGGTGTGCGCGGTTTCGCCGGTATTCCACAGGATGTCGTAAGGCTGCTGACCGCCCGCGATTTGCAGTTCGAGACTGTCGGCGGCAATGACCGTTTCGCAGTTAATGTCATCGCTGACAAAAATATTGTCGGTCACGACCAAAGGCGCCGCTTCGCCGACCGTAAAAACGGGGCTTTCGACCGTGCAGCCGTTGCTGTCCGTTACATCCAAAACGTAGTCGCCCGCCGGCACATTCGTCAGACTTTCGGAGGTGCTGCCGTTGCCGTTCCAGGTAAAATTATAAGGCATTGCCCCGCCGATTACGCGCAAATTCACCTGCCCCGTCGCCGTACCCGCACACACCACACTGTCCAAACTCAACAGCAAAAACTCGATGGAATCCGGCTGCGTCACCGTCAAATTTTCTTCGATAATAAAGCAATCGTCCGCCGCCGTGACCGTGACCGCATAGTCGCCCGCCGGCAGATTTTCAATCGTTTCGGTCGTCATGCCGTTCGACCATTGGTAAGTGTAAAAAGGCATGCCGCCGAAGGCATTGAGTGCGATTTGTCCGGTTTCCGCGCCGTAGCAATTCGGTGAGTCGATGTTGGCGGTAAGCGAAATCGGCTGCTCGGATTCGATCGTCAAAGTATCCGCAAAGCGGCAATTATCCGCATCCGTCACCGTCACGCTGTAGGTGCCGCCGAGGACATTAGTAAGTTCGGAAGTCGTCGCGCCGTTGCTCCATTCGTAGGTAAAAGGAGCGTTGCCGACAAGGCTTGTTGCGTCGAGTTCAATCGCGCCGTCCGTGCCGCCGAGACAGCTTGCGGCTTCTGTTTCATATTCTGCGAAAACCGCAACCGGGGCCGTCAACTCGAAAGTATCGGAAACCGTGCAGTTTTCCGCATCCGTGACCGTGACGCTGTAAATACCTTCGCCGAGGCTGAAATTCGCCGCACTTGTCACGCCGTTGCTCCAGGCGAAAGTATAAGGCGTATTTCCGCCGACCGTCATTGCCGCTAAAAAGCCGTTTTCCGCCCCCGCACAATTCGGGTCGCTGCCCGTCGGATTGATGGTCAAAGGCGCGGGTTCGGCAATTTCCAAATCCTCCGAAATATGCGTGCAGCCGTTTAAATCCGTGACCGTGACCGCGTAGCTGCCCGGCGAAAGATTTTCCTGCGTCGCGGCATTATCGCCGTTGCTCCACAAGACCTGAAAAGGAGCCGTGCCGCCGTTGAAAGCCACACTCAAAGTGCCGTCGTTTTCACCCGTACAACTGACGTCTTCCTGCTGCGTAATTTCCGTCAAAAGGGGCGCAGGCGCGCTGATGGGGTAAGAAATATCTTCGTAAGTACAGCCGTTGCCGTCGGTCAAAGTTGCCGTGTAAGTGCCGACACTCAGACCGTCGAGCGACAAGCCGCTGTCGCCGTTGTTCCATTGCAAGGTAAAATCGGGTGTGCCGCCGATGACCGTCAGTTCGAAGCCGCCGTCGTTGATTTCCGCGCAACTTGCGTTGTTAAAAGTAATGGGTTTGACGATGACGCTGTCGGGTTCGGTGACAGCAAAGTTGCTCAAAATATTTTCGCAGCCGTTGTCGCTGATAGTGACGGAATACGTGCCTTTGGTCAGGTTTTCGGCGTCTTGCGTCGTTGCGCCGTGACTCCAGGCGTAGGTCGGTGCATTCCCGAAAACCGAGAGGTAAACGCCGCCTGTATTTTCTCCGTAGCACTCGACCATATTCACGCTGTCCACCTCCGCAATCGCCGCCGGTCCGTTGACCACCACCAAAGGAATTTGGGTCGCACAAGTGCTGCCGCCCGAGCCGTCGGTGACGGTAAAGCTGTAGCCGCCCTGTGCCAAATTCGGCAACACGAAAGTACTCGCGCCGGAGGTCTGCGCCCCCGCAGAAACGCCCGTCCAGCTGTACGTGTAGGGCGCGACGCCCCCCGTCGGGGTCAGGCTGATTTGTCCGTCGCTGCCCGTGCAGGTCGTGACCGCCGAGGTTTGTACGGCGACCGAAGTGAGTCCGCTGCCCGAGGTGACGGTCAGGCTTTCAAATGCGGTACAGCCGTTCGCGCCCGTCAAAAATACGGTGTGCGTTTCGGAACTGCCGGCGGGTTCGGGGGCGGAAATTTCCGCACTGCTCATGTCGCTGCCCGTTGTCCAGAGGTAAGTGTAGGGCGTGTCATTGTTATTCGAGCCGTCGTAAACGGAGAGAAACTGCGTAGTGCCGCTGCACATTTGCGGGCTGCCGACAATAATCGGCTCGGGCACGTCATCGACCGTCAGCGAAAGCGGAATGACGGCGGAACAGCCGCCTGCGGTGGTTGCCGCTAAAAAATATACGCTGTTATTTGCGGGCGAAACTTTGGTGCCGACGAGTTGATTATTCGCCGAAGGCGGCAAAGAAGTGTGATAAGTCGTCGTAAAGTTCGTTTGATTTTCGTCGATAAAAGGGTAGGCTGCCAGGTCTAAAGAGTCGCCGCGACAGATGCGCGCTTCGTAGGTTTGATTGGTAAAAGGCGTAGGCAGCACCGTCAAAATCGCCTCGCCGCGTGTGTCGGAAATGCAGCCGAAAGGATTTACTTCTTCGGCATAATAGGAAATGAAAAGCGTGTCGGCGGTAGCGTTGGTCGGCACGGGCGGCACATAAGAATTGCCGGTGTGCAGAATATTTCCGCCGGTCGGCGTGTCGTACCAGTTGATTTCGCCGAAGTAAAAAGAGGCGGATTGCAGGGCTTCCGTCTCGCCGCTGCACACGGTCGCGCCCTGCGTCGGCGGGGCGGGCAACAGGTTATCGTCGGCAGGATTGCAGTTGGCATCGAAGCCGTCGCAGGGTGCTTCTTCCGCAGCGGGATTGATGAAGGAAATGAAGTCGTTGCAGTCGCCCGCCACCGTCGCGTAGCCGGGCGGTGTGACGGAAAAGCAACTCGTCACCGTCGCATCCGCTACGCCGAAACCGTCGCCGTCATTGTCTCGAAAAAAGGTAAAATCGGGCGTACCCGCGAGAACGGAACCGTGAAAAGCGATGTTATCCAAAGCCGTGTCGCCGAGTGCGCCGTTGGTTTTGCGGGTGGTAAAGCGAAATTGCGCCGTCTCGCCGTCGTATTCCGACAGGTCGATGTTGACGTGCTTCCAAATTTGTCCCGCGTTACCGGTGACGTTCCACAGATTGAGCCATTGCTGACCGTCGGTGGTCACTTGCAGTCTGATTTCGACCACCGTTGCGCCGTGCATCATGTAGTCGAACGAAAAGTGACAGTCGTCTTCCTCAGCAATGACTTCGATGCACTGCGAATACAACATGGCTTCCCACCCGAACGAACCCGGACAAGAGGTTTCCATGTAAACATATTTGCCGTTGATATTCCCGTCGGCATCGGTCAGCGGACCCGTATTTTGGGTCGGAGTCGCGCCTTGTCTGACTAACCAATCGGTATCGTCACCGCTGATGTTGTACCAGATTCCGTCGATTTCGCAAGCATCGCCGCAGGTTTGGGAGCAAGCGTTTTGATTTTCAAAATTCTCAAATAAAGTCGCCGGCGGCGGGCTGCACAAAGTGGTTGCGGAGTACACACAGGATGCTTCCGAAAAGCTGCCGTCGGCACAACTTTCCCGCAAATAAAAATCGTAAGCGGTACTCGGCGTAAGACCGTTGAGGACGTAAGGCGGGCAGCCGACGGTGGCAAGCGTACCGCTGCCGGGAGTAAAGCCCGTCGGGCCGTATTCGAGTTGCGTCGTCGCGCAGCCGTTGCCGTTTTGCCAGTCTAATTCCACGGAAGTGCTGTCGAGGTCAGCGGCGAAAACCGCGTAAGGCACGGTGCAGGTATAGGGCGCGAAAATCATTTCAAAATACTGCAAAGTACCGACGGAAAACTCAGCGTCGTCGCAAATTTCGAGCGTCCACGTTCCGTTTGCGCTGCCCGTGTTGAAGTTCGCAAAATCGCCTTCGGGAAAGAAAGTGCCGAGAAATGGTGCGAGACCGTCTTCAACGGAAGGCGTGCCGCACTGTCCGCTTTCCGCGCGCGAAACGAGGGCGGTATATTGGTCGCAGGCGGCGGAATTGATACCGTAATTATCGCCGGCACTGCCGTTGTCGGTGCTGAGTTCTACGGTTTGTCCGGCGGGCGAAGTGAGGAAAACATCTAAATCCGCATCCCAACTGTGCTCGATGATAAAACGGATTTCGGAGAGATAGAGGTCGCTGCCTAAAGTGCCGGTTTCGCCGCTGACCCCCACGTCGAAATCCTGACAGGTTAAGTCGGGCAGGGGCAGGTCGAGTTGGCAATCGCCGTTGTTAAAGGCGGGCAGTACGATGTTATTTCCTTGACCGGTCAGGGCGAAGAAAAGCAGAATTACGATAGTTATGACGGGGCGTAGAGTTACTTCCATACAGTATTTTCACCGTAAATTGCGGCGTTTTGCTTTCTGTAGTTAGTAATGAAATTTTGATAAGTCGAACTATAGGACGCAGTTATTTTTTCTTTTAAGAAATTAAAAAAATAGTTGCATAGCTGTAGCTACGGAAATATTTTTTTTGTTTTTTAAAAGGAAAAAGAACAAGTAGGATGGTTCGAGTTATTGAAGTTTCATTACTGTAAAGTGTTGAAATGAGAAATTGTGCGGAGGATGTCGATAATTTGTTAACGCGAGTCGAGTACAGATGTGCGCACAAAGATAAGAAGGTTTTGCTTGGAAGGTCGGATTTATCAGCGAAAATGTCGGGAGGACAGGCAAGAAAGCGAAACGTTTTTTCGCTGTCGAAAACGCGCCGCAATATTGACCCGGGTATAAAATGTAGTAAAGAACAGAAATCCTCTAAATCCCGTTAATCCTGTCCAAAAATACACATCGTCTCATTTATCCCCGCAAAATCTGTATTTTTGACAATCCTTTCGCCGCCAAAAAATGAAAACTATGTCAAAACCGACTACACGCAGCCTCGATTGGGAAGAAGCCGAAAGCCCCGAGCAGGTACTCAAACGCACGAATTATTTGCTCGTCATCAGCATCGACGAGTATGTGCATTGCCCCGTCCTTTATAACTGTGTCAAAGATGCCGAAGACCTCATCCGAGTTCTCACCGAGCGTTATTTTTTCGAGGAAAAGAACATCACTAAAATCTACAATGCCGAGGCGACGCGCGGCAATATTCACAAGGCATTTCGACGCTTGGCGACCAAAATGACGCCGACCGATAACCTGATTGTGTACTACTCCGGGCACGGCGAGTTTGATAAAATTTTCCGGCAGGGCTATTGGATACCCGTCGATGCGCCGCAGGGCGAACACGACCGTTACATACCCAACGGCGAGATTAAAACTTTCCTCACCGCCGTCAAAAGTCACCATACCGTTTTGCTGTCCGACTCCTGTTTTTCGGGCGCACTTTTCGCCTCCGGCAGCGGCAAAAATCTATCGCGTCGCTACGAAGCCGACCCCTCGCGTTGGGGGCTGACGGCGGGCAGAAACGAAATCGTCAGCGACGGAAAACCGGGGATGAACAGCCCTTTTGCCGAGAGTTTGCTCTACCGCCTGCGCCACGCCGACCGCGCCTTCGGGATGCAGGAACTCTGCGCTCAAGTCACCGAATACGTGGACAGCAACAGCAACCAAACGCCTATCGGTGAGCCGCTGAAAATACCCGGACATAAAAACGGGCAATTCGTTTTTCACCTAAAAAAAGACGCGCTGACCGATTGGAAAAATGCCGAAAAAACCGATACCGTCGCTGCTTATTCCGCCTTCATCAAAATGCACCCCGACGACCCCGAGCGCGTTGCTGCTGCCCGTCTGCGTATGGATGTACTACAAGCCGAAAATCTGTGGGAAACCATCAAAGACGCGCCCGAAGCGACCGACAAAGAAATCAGAAGCAAAAAGGCTTTGGTCAGAGAATTTTGTGAAAAATACACCACGCACGATTGTCGCGAAGAAGCCCTCGACCTCGACCTTTATTTGGACTACAAACGGGAATTTTTACGGGTAAAAGATGCAAAACAATCCTTACAAAAATTCGCGGAAGCACCGGCCCCGAATGTGCCGTGGGCGGCGGAAGTCAAACAGGCGGCTTTAGACATTTTGGCGGGTAAAAAGCCGCAGCAAGGCGCAGTTTCCGCCCCGCAGGAAAAAAGTGCGCTCGTTAAAACTTTTCACATTTTCGGACGCGATTTGACTTTTGATTTAAAAGCCGCGTTGACTGTTTTCGCACCGCCTTTTTTGTTGCATTCGCTGTATCTCGCTTTGTATGACGGCTACTCATTGAAACTCTACCCCTCGGCTGACGAGTTCGGAAGTTACGGCGAAACCACGGCGAAGGGCGTGATGTTTCCCGCCTTTCTATTGGGCGTACCGATGTATTATTTGTATCTCCGTTTTCTGAAAAACGACGGCAAAGCCATGGTTGCGGCGGTCGTTTCGACGGCGGTTTTTCTCTTGCTCGTCGGTGTGTCCGAGCGCGGTCTGTACGTCGAAAGAATTTCTTTGGATTGGATTTACACGGTCGGTCTCGGCATCTGCGCCGCGCTTTGTCTCTTCATCAAACGTCGGGAAAACCGCATTTTCGGACTCGGACTCGTGCTGTTTTTTATCGTTTTCAACTTCGGAATTTTTGCTACGAAAGAATTGTACTACGTGGTGCGCGGGCAAATTTTCGTCGATTTTTTAAATGCGGGAATTTGGGGGTGGATAGTGGGAATTGCGGCGCGAAAATGATTTCAGACATAATTACAAAATATTGAGGGTTTTCACCCGTCCACCGTTTAACCGTCCACCGTCAACCGTTTAGACCAATACCGCAGCAGCCCCGCCACACTCATCCAAGCCGGATTGGCGTAGGCGTACTTTTGCACCAATGCATCGTCTGCGCCCGCGTCGCGTAATTGTTGCTCTGTATATGCCGAAAAAGCGGGAATAATTTCCTCCGCCTGCGTGCCTTTGTCGTAGTGAGGTTTGATGAAATTTGCCCAATTCCACAGGATGCCGCGCAGGTCGGTCAGGTGTTTTTCGACGGCCGTAATTTTTCCGAAATGCGTGAGATGCAGGGCTTTAATGTTGCTTTGCAGCAGCAGGTCGATACTGTTTTCCCATGCTTCCAAGTCAATGTCCGGCGGCGGACAAGGCGGTACGACCGGGCCGCCGTCGATTTTTACACCCGCTACGTCGCCCGCTATAATCTCGTCGCCGACGCGCCACGCAATATGGTGTACGGCGTGACCGGGTGTGTGCAGGGCGGTAATTTTTGTATCGCCGACGGTAATGATTTCGTTGTGTTCGGTCGGGTGCAGCAGGTCGGGCTCGATGCTTTTCATGTCGCCCCACAGCGTTTGCATTTTATCGCCGTAGATGCGCTGCGCCGAGGCGTAGAGGCGTGACGGGTCTTGCAAATGCTTGTAGCCGCGCGGGTGTACATAAACGCGCACACCTTCCTGTGCCAATGCCCAAGCTGCGCCCGCGTGGTCGAAATGGATGTGGGTGAGGAACAGGGCTTGCAGGTCGGCGGGGGCGTAACCGTACTTTTTCAATTCCGATTTCAGAGCAGGAAAAACAGAGTGCGGGCCGCACTCGAACAGCACGGGACCGGCGGCGGTTTCGTAAAGGAAAGCGGCGATGGTTTCTTCGGTTTGGAGGAAACGGAGGTCTAAGGTATGCAGCATGGTTTGGATTTTTTTTGGCAAGGTAAGGAATTTTGGGATTTGCAGGAAAAGAATATTATTCGGTAGGACAAGTATTTTGACAGCTACACCGAATTTAATGCTGAAATAAATTATTCTTATATTTCAGATAATTACCGATTATCCTGTCAAACGTGCAATCTATACAGTCAAACCTACCATCTGTCATAAATTTAAAAAAAAGTGAAATTAACATTGTACATTTGAAGCAAAGAAATCAAAACCAAATCGGGAGCATTTTTAGGAAGAATGCTTTTAATCAATAACCTCTTGATATTTTATTTTTCAAAATGCCAAAAACCGTAATCGGCTAAAATATCGAGCTAAATCTTTTCTGATATGAAATTTATTACTCTCTCTCTCTCTCTCTCTCTCTCTCTCTCTGCTGCTTTTTATGAGTACGTTGCAGGCACAAACGCGCACCTTAGTCAAAGAAACCTGGCTTGAAAAGTTCGGTGAACCGAGGTCATCTGATTGGATGAAGTCCGCATTGGATAATACGGGCAAAATCATAACCGTCGGTAACTTCGGAAACCCACAAAACGCGGGCAGCGATATGCTGATACAAAAACAAGATGCTGTCGGGCAGCAGGTATGGCAGCAAACCCTATCACCGACCGGCGGTACTACCGAAAACTACGGAACAGCGTTGCACGTTGATAATTCGGGAGCGGTTTATTCTGCCGGAGTCACTTCTCTAAACGGCGCGGCAGCCGACAACGATTTTTTGGTAGCTAAACATAATGCCGCAGGTACGCAACTATGGACGGCGCAACTCGGCGGCAGCGGCAACGACAATGATACCCCTACGAGCATCATAACGGACAGCAACGGACATGTGTATGTAACGGGCATGAGCGTAGATGCTGCTACCAAAGAAGACTTTTTTCTTGTAAAATTAGACGGCGGCAACGGTGCCGTACTGTGGCAAAAACGTTATGATTACAACAGCGAAACCGATGTGCCGCTTGTTTTGGACATAGACAACTCAGGCAAACTGACGGTTATCGGAGTAAGTGCCGCTACTGCGCTCAAATGGGAAATTGTTTTGCTGAAATACGACGCTGCCACGGGTACATTAGGAAGTGAAGTAAGACTTGACAACGAGCTTTTGGGCTTTGACGAACCTTCCGATTTTGCCAAGGATGCCGCCGGCAATATGTACATTACCGGTCGCACGACGACGGACGGCGTAAATTTTGACATGCTGACGGTCAAAATAGATGCGCAGTTAAATTTAATTTGGAAAAAAACACTCGACCGCGGTAATGACGACCGAGGAACCGGTGTAGCCGTCGATAGTCAAGGTGCGGTAATTGTTGCGGGTTATACGGAAAATGCGAACGGCGGAAAAGAATTTACCACGCTGAAATATAAATCCGACGGTAACTTAATGTGGCAAAAGAAACGCACGTCTGCGGTATCGACCGATAACGCTTCCGCTAAAGATGTCTTAATCGATGCGAGCGATAACATTATCGTTACAGGCTATACGCACCACGGTGCAAAGAAAACGGGGATTACAATACAGTACTCTCCCGCAGCCAAGACCATGTGGGAAATGAGAACGGACGAAGCCGCCAAAACCGAACCCCGTAATCTGCTGCTGTCGGAAACGGGAGAAATCTACGTCACGGGTCTGGTCACCGACGCAGCAAACAGTAAAGAGTATTTCACCGTAAAATTCGACCGCGAAGAGCGCGACCTGACTCCGACCTACAATGACGACGGAGAAGCCGTCTATGTGAAAGACGAAGTACTCATCAGAATAGAACCCGCTGCTCTCGATTTAAGCTTTGTAGATGATAAAGGACTGCTGTACGGCAAAGCCTCGGAGGTCATCTCCGACCCCGCCGCCCTGACTGCTATCGACAATGCTTTGAGTGCGAACGGAGACTTCGCAAATTGGACGATGATAAAAGTACATCCGCGTCTTACCTCGCAGTTGACTACGACCACAACCCGACAAGGTAAGACTATCGCCGTGCCCGATTTTTGGGGTACTTTTATTTTGCTCATACCGAGAAACTACGTCGGTTACGGAAGAACGGAGCGAGTCGCTATGAGCCTAAACGATGCGAGTTTGAAGGATTATGTCAGGTTGGCAGAGTTGAATTTAATTACGTCTTTGGATTGTCCTGATATTAATCCGCCGAGTGATACTCGATATAATCAACAGGGCAATTTGCATGAAGTTACTATCGACGGAACGACTTATAATGCTCACATCAATGCCGAGCCCGCATGGTGTATTGAAACAGGTAATGATGTAGTAAAGGTTGGATTTATGGACTCAGGTGTTAGGTGGCAACATGAAGATTTTGGCGGAGAAAATTTTGAAAACAATGTTTTTGATGGAGGATACATATACACCGGTGCAGGAGTTCCGCCGGCACTTAGTGACTCTCCGACAGCTTATGCCAATTCGCACGGAACAAGAGTAATGGGTATTGTAGGAGCAATCAGAGATAATAATTTGGGAGTAAGCGGAATAGCGGGAGGTACGAGTACAGCAGAGGGAGTGTCTATGTGGAGTTATCAGATTATCAGTTCGAACGGAGGAATAATTTCAGATGCTTTAACGGGCTATGATGAAGCAGTAAACCTCGACGCGGTAAACATAATCAATAATAGTTGGGGGTTTTATCCCGATGATATACCTGATACCGCCACAGAAATAATTGCTGATGTTCAATCGCTGCGAGAGCAAATTCATTTCGCAAATCGTATGGGAGTTATTCAAATAGGTAGTCTCGGTAATGATGCTCAAGAAAAAGAAAGATACCCCGGTACAATTCAGGAAGAGTGGATGATAAGTGTAGGCGGAACAGATGAATTTGAAAATCATAACAGTTCCTTAAATTTCGGCAATGATATTGATGTATCCGCTCCCTCTGTACATGTACTTAACCTAAGTACGGTTTCTTTTTCCGACACTTCATACGTAAGTATAGATAATACTTCGGCAGCCACTCCAAACGTCACTGGTTTAGCCGCTCTTTTAGTTAGCCACTATTTTGACGATGTTTTGCCATCTGACCAAAATCTTGTACAGGAAGATATAGAATACATTTTAGAAAGAACGGCTGATGATGTTGATGAAACTGTCGATAATCCCTCTTCTCCGGTCGGTCCCGATTACGATGATTATACAGGACACGGAAAAATAAACGCCGGAGCAGCTTTAGAATTAGTTGACAGGAAAAAATGCAACATTTTTCATTTCGGAAAAGGTAACAACAACGGTTATATTTCGAGCTCTGTTTTAGAAGAGTCCGATGTACCTTTGACACTGACAGAAAGGCATATCAACGATGCCGGTCAGGGTGTACCTGCTTTTGATTACATAGCAAAAGTTTACAAAGTTACAGCGACCGTTCAACATAATCTGCCCGCCGACTTTTTATACGAAGATGCTTGGGCGAGAAACTCGAACGCAACGGTTTTAAATTATTACGAGGTGGACGGTACATTAACTCCCGTCGAGAAAGTAACTATTACTAACAAAACATCTACGGAAGCTACTTTAGAAGGTTACATTTATAATGTACAGCCATTCAACGACAATTCCTACTCACAGTGGCTGCCACAACCCATAAATGACGTTCTTACTGATTTGACATATTCGGTCTTAGCTTGTAAACTCGCCGCTAATGTGGAAGATGAACAAGATGAAATCTCCTTAAGTTTATATCCTAACCCCGCCGAAAACCTGTTAGGTTTAGCTTTTATATTAGAAAATTCGGAAAATGTACAAATTGAAATATTCAATGCCGTAGGTACGAAATTTTATTCAGAACAAAATTTTTTCAGAGCCGATACTCGTTCAACCACCGCGATAAATATCGCGTCGTTTACGAACGGAACTTACTTTTGTCGTCTTACTACTAAAGGTTTTAGTGTGACGCGCAAGTTTGTAAAACTATAATCGATTTTGATTTTTTAACTACCCCTACACGCTCTTTCAATTGAGTATGTAGGGGTAAAACTTTTGCTCAATATGAAAATTTTGATAACTTTTCTCGTTACTACTCTTATTTTTAGTTGTAAAAAAGGTAATGATAACTTACCTTTTGATTTTTACAAAGATTATCCTCTTGCTGATAATACTAATGTCGACCTTGTCTGTGGAGGCAGTAATTGTTGGACAGAATGTGAAGATGATAGACAGCGTACTCGTTATGATTACTATCACGCGAGTTTTAATCCGAATAACGATGAGGAAATTGCTTATGTTAGATACGATAATAGTGTTTTTTCGCTTAGTTATGAATTATGGGCTTATAACTTTCGAACTAAAGAAAAAAAGAAAATTTACGATAATGTGTTTCCGCATATTGATTGGGGAGTTAATGATTTTATTTTG
>JAHDCG010000120.1:0-5680 GCA_020629965.1 Saprospiraceae bacterium
AAGCTATAGGCAAAAAGTAGAAAAGTAGAAAAGTAGAAAAGTAGAAAAGTAGAAACTTTTAGCCCATGTTATACGAAGATTACTACATGTTTGATTTTTTGAGATTGTTTTTTAGATATGACAAAGGTAAGCTATATATGGACTTGTTTTCAAAACAATTTAACCACTTTAATATTTATTTAAGAATTAGAATTAAATAACTAGAAAATTCCAAATCATATCTTACTAATTAACTCCTGAACAGACATAATTCGGTAGACGTACTGTACATCAACAGTTATATTATATATGCACTTCCGGTACATTTAATAACGATAAAGTACTGAACACAATAGTTGTCCAATTTATAAAATAAAAAAACCCAAAATACCTTTGGGGTATCTTAGGTTTTCCTATATAAACTTCGCACATTTTTTTGAACAGCAACAAACATGGTTTCTACTTCGTCCTTAATCTCACAATCGGCACAATCACCTCCTCCAGCGAAATGCCGCCGTGTTGGAAGGTATTTTTGTAGTAATTGTGATAGTGGTTGTAGTTGTTCGGGTAGAGGAAAAATTTATCTTCTTTCGCAAAAATGAAAGTCGAAGAGACGTTCGGGCGCGGCAGACCGGACTTGAGCGGGTCTTTAATTTCGAGGACGTCTTTTTTATCGTAGTTCAGATTGCGACCGACTTTGTAGCGCAAATTCGTGGTCGTTTCGCGGTCGCCGATGACCTTACTGGGCGAGTTGACGCGAATGGTGCCGTGGTCGGTGGTAACGATGAGTTGAAACTCTTTTTGCTCCGCCGCGCGTTGCAGTGCCGCCCAAACCGGAGAGTTTTTAAACCACGAAACCGTCAGTGAGCGGTAGGCGCGTTCGTCGCCCGCGAGTTCTTTAAGCACCTCCATTTCGGTGCGGGCGTGCGAGAGAAAGTCAATGAAATTATAGACGATGACCGTCATGTCGTTTTGCAGGTAATTGAGGACGTTATCCTGCAATTGTTTTGCGCTGTTATTGTTGGTGACTTTGATGTAATCCCAACGCACGGGGCGACGCATGATGCGATCGATTTGGTCTTCGAGGAAGTAATCTTCGTGCATGTTTTTTCCGCCGCGTTCGTGGTCGTTGAGCCACTTATTCGGGTAGTGTTTGGCGATTTCCGAAGGCATCATACCGGCAAAGATGGCGTTGCGGCTGTACTGCGTAGCGGTCGGTAAAATGGAGTAGAAAAAATCTTCTTCTTCGACCTTAAACAGCTCATTTACAATGGGTTCTATCATTTTCCACTGGTCGAAGCGCAGATTATCCAACAGCAACATAATGGTCGGTGTGTCCTCTTTCAGCGCGGGAAAAATCTTTTTACGGAACAAATTATGCGACATCACGGGTGCCTCGCCGCGATAGTTATCCGCAGACCAGTCTTCGTAATTTTTGACGATAAATTTAGAAAATTCAGCGTTGGCTTCACTCTTTTGCATCGCCAAAATATCCGCCATTTGGTCGCTGTTCGCCTCGTCGAGTTTTATCTCCCACTGTATCAGTTTTTGATAAATATCGCCCCACTCTTTGAAGTCCAAACCGCTGTTAATTTCCATCATCAACTGACGAAATTCCTTCTGATAATCCACGTTCGTTTTCTCGCGCACGAGACGGCGATTATCCAATATTTTTTTGAGCGACAACAAAATCTGATTCGGGTTGACGGGCTTCAGCAGGTAGTCCGAAATCTGTGAACCCAGTGCTTCTTCCATCACGTCTTCCGCCTCGTTTTTGGTAATCATCACCACGGGCAGCAGCGGGTTGTCGGCTTTGATTCTTTCCAGAGTTTCCAAGCCGGTGAGACCGGGCATACTTTCGTCTAAAAAGACGACTTCAAACTCATTTTCGGCGATTTCTTCCAGCGCATCGTGTCCGTTGGTCACGGTCGTCACGTCGTAGCCGCGCTTGTCCAAAAACATCAGTTGGGGCTTGAGTAAGTCGATTTCGTCGTCTGCCCAAAGCAGTTTTATTCTGTCCATATTTTATTTTCGTTAAAGGGTTTTTGCCGTATTGCGGCGATGTTCTCGTTTATTAACGTGATAGGCGGGTTAAACGTTTTGTTTTTCGGGGGTGGTATTTTTGGGGTGGATTATTTCATCATTTCTTTCTCGACAGGTATTCTGCAAGCAGATTTTTGACATATTGCGGTAAAACGATTTTTTCGTTTTCCGCTTCCGCCTTTAGAGCTGCGAAAAAATCTGTTTCTTCGCCTTTCCATGTTATATCGAGTCTTCTGATTTTTTCCAAAGCGATATGATCGTATTTTTCGGGTTTGCCCCAATAACATTTCAGACAAATTTCAATGTCTTTTGCCGACTGCCAATTTTCGCAGTTTTCGCATGATTTTGATTTTGCTCGGTTGCAGGAAGCACATAAAAGCATGTAATCATCGAGGTTTTGCTGAAAATTTTCACTATCTCCGCTAATCTCATAAGGTACTCTATGGTCGATTTGCAAATAACGCTTCGCAAAATTTCCGTTGCAGATATAACATTTGCCCTCATTCGCCTCGTATAAAATTTGCTTAAATTTCTTAGAAAAAACCTGCCGCCCTTTAAGTCGGTTTTTTCTGATTTTTGTTAAATCGCCGAACCGATACGCCGCAATCGACTTGCCTTCTTTTGATTTTACTTTGAACGTTTCCAAAGGAATGCCTGCTTCTCTGACATCTCGTGCCGCACGCGGCGGATGATTATAGCCATAGGTTTTCTTAATTTCTTCTGTAGTTATATGCCCGTGTGTCAAAATATGGTCGATGACAATACGCGCCCGTCTGTTAGTTATAGAATTTGCGAATTTTAAAAATTCTTCGGTGTAGTTTTGCTTTGCCATGTTAATCAAAAAGTGTAGGTGTAGTCATTTGGTTCGTGTGCAAAATATCGGCGACACATACCCTCTCCGCCACAGATTCCGACAAATACAAAGCCTCGAAAGTGCGGTCTTTTCGATTGTGTAAAGTCGCCGTTGAAGACCTGCCCGCATCGAGTTCGAGTTGTGTCAGGTTCAATTCTTTAGGCAAAGGCTTTCCGAAAATTTTGTTTCCGGTACGTCCGTCGTAACTCAAAATAAAAGGAATATTTTTCTTATTAAGCAAAAAAAGCGAGGTCACAAAATCATCGTAACCAACGTCCGCAAAGTATCTGAAACCGCCGTTTTTTCCTGTTCCCTGATACGGCGGGTCTAAATAAACCAAATCGTTTGCGGATAAATTATCAATTAAATCTTCATAAGAAAACGCCGTAATTTTCGTCCTCCCGGCAAGCAATTTCGATACGCGAAGAATATCCTCGCGCATTTTTTCGGGTCGGCGTCCCTTTCTGCGTTTGTCCGGACTTTGGTTAAATTCGCCGTTCGCATTATACCTGACCGCCGCTTTCACACACTTGGCAAGCAAAAATAAAAGGTACTCCGGTCGGTGTGTTTCATTAAACAGCGCACGGATTTTATAGTAATGTTCTTCCTCTTTGCCGATTTGCTCTAACCAAATATCACGGTACTTTCCGGCGATATATTCAGGGTCGTCAATAATCTTTCTCCAAAGTCTTGTCAGCGGTTTATTGATATCATTTAACCAAAAACTATCGGCTTTAAAATAATAAGCGGAAGCCACGGAAACTGCCGCCGAACCGGCAAACGGCTCTACCAATCTCTGCGTATCATCGGGAAAAAAGCGTAATATTTGACTCGCTAAATTTCTTTTGCTGCCTTGGTAAGGGATGGGATGCGGTATTTTCATATTTGTTTTTTCTACTATTTATTTTTTTTTCGTAGCTGCATAATCATCCGTAAAACTACCGAAATTTTCCTGCATACTCTTCATTACTCAAGAAACTTCTCTTTTTCGGGTTCTGTTTTCCTGTGACTTTCTCCCCCCAAATACAACGAAACCCCGCCCCCCGCAGTCTTTACCTCAAAAATAACCGCAGCAAGTTAAGATAAGTTTGTCCGTCTGCAAAGTCCGCTTATCTTTGCGCCGTTTTTTACAGAAAATGACGCGCAGTAAATCTGCTGCCGCAAAAAAAATTACATGAAAAAAATATTGACCCTGTTTACTCTGTTGATGTTTTGCGCTGCGGGCGCACAGGCACAGTTCGGCTACGGATTTAAGACCGGCATCAACTTCAACTCCTTTAGCTCCGACGACATCCGCGAGGGCGAAGAATTTGTCAATACGACCGGTTTTCACATCGGCGCGGCTTTTAACTACAAATTTACGGAATTGATGGGCGCACGCGCCGAGTTGCTCTACTCCATTCGCGGGGGGCGTATTCGCTACGACGGCGAAGGTGTTTTTCCGCTGGAGCGCGAAAATAATACCACCGTCGTCCTCAGCGGCACGCGCCGCAGCACACTGCGGGTCAATAATAATTATCTCGAAGTGCCGGTCACTTTTTATTACCGACCGCTGCCGTGGCTCGAAATTTCGGCGGGCGCACAGGCGGGCATCCTCATCGGCAGCACCGCCATCGGGCAGCAAGGCATTTTGGGTACGGCAAATATAGACGACCAACTTTTCAACGTCAACGAACTGCGCTTTACCCTCGATTATAACTACGGAAAAGACAGCTTTGACGACGAAGCAAGACTCACCAACAGCGTAGAAATTGCCGGCGAATTTGTCCCCTACCCAAATACTATCGGCGCGTACTACGAATTTACCGAAGACTACGGCAAGCCCTACGAGTTCTTCGATTTCAGTGCGGTCGGCGGCATTTCTTTCTTCCTTAATCAAGGTCTTTACGTCGGTATCCGCGCCAATATCGGTCTGCGCGACATCACCCGTAACGAAGCGGATCGCGTCAGCGTCCTCGCCGAAGACGGTGTCTCTCTGACCACCGTGCAGCGCGACGATGTGGATACGAATACGGCTTTGCAGGTGAGTGTGGGTTTTATTTTTTAAACAAGGCGATTGCATAAAAAAAGCCTTCGACTGCCGTTGGGTAATCGAAGGCTTTTTTATTGTAGTCTTTTCGGTTCATATTACGCCGAGGGCTATCAGAAAAAGTAAAATTAACAAATACATCAGCAACAACATGAGGGCGAGCGTAATAATAATTCCGCCGGTGATATAAGCAAACGCAGCCTGTTTCCTGCCTCCGTAAAATCCGTTGCTTTCCTCGACTCTGCGCCGCGCAATCAGACCGAGGATAAATGCAGGAATGCTCAAAATAACTCCGATACCGAAAACGGGAATGAGCAGAATGCTCAATATGGCAATGACCATTGCCGCAACCGCCGTAGGATGAGCCTTTGGCTTATCTTTCTTTTTCTTGTCGCGTAACCACTTAGAAATACCGGCAGGCAAAACTCTGCGGTTTACCTTCCGACGTTTGTCGTTTTGTCTAATCTTCTCCGCTCCTTCCGCATCCTGTAAACAAATTTGAGAAGAAGGCGTACCGACTGCCGTAAGCGGTATGGTCTTCACAAAAAAAGATAACAACATGACAAACGAAAAGATAAAAGTTTTCATCGGCGACAATTTGATGATGTATAACTTCTACCATAACGCATACCGCCACACATCTGTCCGCTCGCCGAAATGAAAGATTTTTTTCTCACATAAACTCCGCCCCAAAACGACAACAGCAACACAACCAACCATAAAAAATCCCGTTCTCGGCAGCACCGAAAACGGGATTTTTCATGGTCACAATCGAC
>JAHDCG010000120.1:5780-11530 GCA_020629965.1 Saprospiraceae bacterium
AAAAATCCCGTTCTCGGCAGCACCGAAAACGGGATTTTTCATGGTCACAATCGACAAGTGCCAACGGCACGAAACGCTTCAGCTCGGTACGTTAGTGCCGGGAACGATATAACGCCGAGTTACAAAAACTCCGCCCCAAAAGACAACGGCAGCAAATCCTTTGCCGAGGCAAATTCATAAATCTCTCCCTCCTCCCCCTGCATAATCACGCGCATATCGCGGTCAAATTTCATCTCCGTCTCACACAACACCTGCCGACAGGCACCGCAGGGCGAAATCGGGCGGTCGATGGTTTTTACCGGACTTTTTGCGGTCACCGCCATCACTGTCACCGCCGACCGAGGGTGCAGACTCGCCGCCGCCCCGAGTGCCGTCCGTTCCGCACACAAACACAGCGGGTAGCTCGCATTTTCCTGATTACTGCCGCGCAAAATTTCGCCGCTTTCCAAACGCAACGCCGCTCCGACTTTAAAATTCGAGTAGGGCGAATACGAATCTCCCACGGCAAAATGTGCCTCTCGCAATAATTCTCGGTCCGCCGCATCCATTTCGTCCGGAGTTGCGTAAACTTTAATTTTCGTCGTCAAATTTATTTCCTTCATAATCAATGCTTTAAGCAATCAGAATGCCAAATGTAGGTAAATTTTCGGCGCGCCGCTCACATTTCCCGCGTTTTTTCACCCGAAATGCGGGTTTTGCATATCTTGCGGGTTTTTTGGAAACGTTAGATTTTAGACTTTAGATGTTAGACTCGGCACTGCAAATGCTTTGATTTGATGTTTAATTAACCTGATTTCTGTCGCTCTTTGAGAACAGCATAACACTGTTTCTTCCCTATAAAAATAAACAAAAAAAAACAAAATCAAGGTTCTGCCACACCAAATTATCAAATAAAATAAAGCAGTCCCAAATCTAACATCTAATATCTAACGTCTAAAATCTCTATCCCAAATCTAACATCTAAAATCTCAAACAACATGAGCAACATCTTAGTCATCGGAGCCGGACGCTCTGCCACCGCCCTCATCGGTTACGTCTTAACCCAAGCCAAAAAACACAACTGGAACGTCACCGTTTGTGATAATAATCTCGAATTGGCGCAGCAAAAAGTCGCGGGTCACAGCAACGGACGCGCCGCCTGGCTCGACGTGATGAAAGTCAACGACCGCCGCGACCTCATCGGTCGGGCGGATGTCGTGGTTTCGTTGTTGCCCGCGTTTTTGCACATTGAGGTGGCGCACGATTGTATTCGTTTGAAAAAGCACCTGATAACCGCCTCCTACGTCAGCAAAGAAATGTACCAACTCGGGGACGATGCCGCCGAGCGCGACTTGATTTTTATGGGTGAAATGGGACTCGACCCCGGTATCGACCACATGTCTGCCATGCAGAAAATCGACGAAATTAAAGAAAAAGGCGGTAAACTCACCGCCTTCCGCAGCTACACAGGCGGCTTGATTGCACCCGAATGCAACGACAATCCGTGGAATTATAAATTCACTTGGAATCCGCGCAACGTCGTACTCGCCGGACAGGGCACCGCCCAGTACCGCGAAGACGGCAAACTGAAATACATCCCCTACAATCGCCTTTTTGCCGACGCCGTGCCGATAGAAATCGACGGCGTAGCGGGCGAATACGAAGCCTACGCCAACCGCGACTCTCTGCTCTACCGCGTCACCTACGGACTCAAAGGCATTCCGACTTTGCTGCGCGGCACTATCCGCAATCGGGGCTACTGCGAGGCGTGGAATGCGCTGGTAAAAATCGGTTTGACCGACGGCTCGTATCCCATTTTGCACAGCCATAAACTGACCTATCACGCCCTCATGGAAGCCTACGTCGGCTCTGAACACAAAGGTAACACGGTCAAAGAACGCATCGCCGATTTGCTCGGTATCGACGTCAAATCCGACATCATGCACAAGTTGGAATGGCTCGGTTTATTCAGCAAAAAGAAGATAAATCTGCAAAACGCCACGCCCGCCCTCATCCTCGAAAATCTGCTGCTCGACAAATGGAAACTGCAGCCCGAAGACAAGGATATGATACTGATGCAGCACCAATTCGAGTACGAACTCGACGGCAAAAAACGCCTGCTCACTTCTACCCTCGTTATGCGCGGCGCCGGCAGTCACGACACGGCAATGGCGCGCCTCGTCGGTCTGCCGATGGGTATTTTTGTAAAGCTGGTTTTGGAAGGACGTATTACGCAGAAAGGGGTAAATATTCCGGTGATGAAGGAAGTGTACGAGCCGGTTTTGGAAGAGTTGAAGGAGTTTGGGGTGGAATTTACGGAAAAGGATGAGTTGGTTGGTGGATGATGGTTGGTGGTTTGACAGTTGGTGGTTGGTGGTTGGTGGTTGATGGCGGGTTTAATGCTTTGTTAGAACTTTTCGTTAATTTCTTTGATTTTCCATCTTCGTTTGGCTTATTACTTACCGGCAATCGAAGGGCAAAAGTCCGAGCAGAAATCCAAAAATTTTATCATCCTGTCAAAGAATTATAAATCTCTGCTTCTCCTCGTTCTAAAAAATCTCTCTTACATGAAAAGCCTCCTCGTCAAGCCCTTTGCCAAATACATCGCGCGCAAAACCGCGCAGGATGCCGCCGCCGCCGTGCAGCGACAGCAGTCCGTATTTGAGAAACTGGTGCGGGTCGGGCGGCAGACGGCATTCGGGAAAGACCATGATTTTGCGGGCATTAACAATTACGCGGACTTCAAAAAACGGGTGCCGATACGCGATTACGAAGACCTCAAGCCCTACATCGAGCGCATTCGTAAAGGCGAAAAAAACGTGCTGTGGCGCGGGCTGCCTAAATATTTTGCGAAGACCTCGGGCACGACCTCGGGCGTGAAATACATTCCGCTGACCAAAGACAGCATTCCCAATCATTTCGGGACGGCGCGTAATGCTTTGTTCAATTATTTTGCGAAAACGGGAAAGGGAAAATGGCTGAACGGCAAGTTGATTTTCCTATCGGGCAGTCCGGAGCTGCACCGTACCGACGGCATCCTGACGGGGCGGCTGTCGGGCATCAGTAACCACATGATACCGGGCTGGTTGAAGACTTCGCAACTGCCGAGTTACGAGACGAATTGCATTGAAGACTGGGAGATGAAACTGGATGCGATTGTCGAAGAAACTCTGGGGCAAGACCTGCGCCTCATCAGCGGTATTCCGCCCTGGGTGCAGATGTATTTTGAACGACTGCTGGAGGTTTCGGGCAAAAAAACGGTATCGGAAGTCTTTCCGAATTTCTCGGTTTTCGTCTTCGGCGGGGTCAATTACGAACCCTACCGCGCCGGTCTGGAAAAGCTCATCGGCAGGCGTGTGGACAGCGTGGAGACCTATCCGGCGTCGGAGGGGTTCATCGCCTTTCAGGACAGTCAAGACGAAACGGGGCTGCTGCTGAATGTCAACTCGGGCATCTTTTTCGAGTTTGTTCCGGCGGATAAATTCTTTGAGAAAAATCCGCCGCGTTTGTCTTTGGCAGAAGTCGAAGTCGGCGAAAATTACGCTTTGATTTTGAATAACAACGCCGGACTGTGGGGCTATAATATCGGCGATACGGTGGAGTTTGTCAGCCTGAACCCGCCGCGCCTGCGGGTGACGGGGCGCATTAAGCATTTTATTTCCGCCTTCGGCGAGCACGTCATCGGGAAGGAAGTGGAGGAAGCGATGTTGACGGTCAGTCGGGCGCATGATGTGAAAATTACGGAGTTTACGGTCGCGCCGCTGATTAATACGCCGGCGGGTGAGTTGCCATATCACGAATGGTTGATTGAGTTTGAAAATTTACCGGCGGATTTGGGTAAATTTGCCGCGCAACTGGATAAAGAAATGACGGAGCAGAACATTTATTACCGCGATTTAATTGAAGGTAGAATTTTGCAGCCGCTGAAAATTTCGCCGTTGCGGTCGGATGCGTTTCGGGCTTATATGAAGTCGCAGGGGAAGTTGGGCGGGCAGAATAAGGTGCCGCGCTTGTCTAATGACCGAAAAATCGCTGACTTTTTGTCGGCTTTGCGGCTTTGATGTGTGGCTCTGATTGATAAGCGGACGATGCGGATTTAGCGGATTTGTGCGGATTTTTTTTCTTCCTTTTTGCTTAACAGAATTTGCAAGCCGGCATGTAATTCCTTAGGTGTCTGACACTTGACCCGAGTGAATAACGAAAAAATTGCGTTTTACCGAATTTTTGCGATCATATAGTGTCTGACACCGATGCTGATTTCAATATCGGTGTCAGGCGCTTTTTATTGCTTAAAATTTAGATTTTATTTGCAATACTTTCGCCTTTTTTCGGTAGCAGCGTAGGACAGTTAAACAACTACTCCGACATTTTAAAAACGTATTTTATTTCAAAAAAAAAAATTAAATGAAACTGAATTTTTTCTTACTCGCTTTTTCTTTTATGCTTTTTTTTTCTTGTAAAAATGAAAAGACGCCGACCGTCGTGCAGGACGAGACGGTACAACTGCCTTTAGATTCCGTAACTTACGACCTCAAAGTTTTGAGCGAGGAATACTGTGCGAATAACGGTCGGGACACGCTGTGCGCTACGGCGGATGCGCAACTGATTGAATTTAAAGAAGGTATGAACAGCGGTGCGACGGAGAAAATGCAACAACATTTGCGAGGTATGGTCAGCAACGATACGGTGACTATCGAGCAGACAATGCAGAATTTTTTGCGCAAAATCGATGAATTTGTCGATGAAGAGGATGAGTATTTGCCGTCGGGTTTTGCCATGGATATTAAGCAAAAAATTCGGACGAACACGCCGCTTTTAGTCAACGGCGAGCAGTTCTACTACCAATATTCGGGCGGAGCGCACGGCGTTTACTACACGGAATACTTCAACTTCGATGCGCAGACGGGCGAGCATTTAGAATGGCAAAATCAATTTAACGATACTTTACAAGTGATGACAGCGGCGGAAAAAGAGCTGTTGTCGAAATTTGCAGCGGGTACCAAACTGTCGGAACGTTACGATTTTGCGGATGATAAATTTTATTTGCCCGGTAATTTTATGCTGCAACCCGACAGTATCGCTTTTCTCTATACGGTTTACGAAATCGGGCCTTACGTTATGGGCGAAACGGAAATTAAATTGCCTTATTCCGCACTGAAAGACAATGTGAAAGCGGGTTCTGTTCTAAAGAAAATTATGGAAAAGTAAATTGACGGCAGTGCGATTTTTCACATTTTGAAAACCAAAAGCAAGATGATAAACAACGGTCAAAAAGAAACCTACCAAAGCATAGTCCGTGCCGTAAAGCTGCTGCCTTCCGCGATGATTGCGGGTTTGGGACTGATGAGCGTGGTGCTGATATTGATACGTCGGGGCGAAGAACCGAACGGGATGTTGGGTGATGCGGCGGTCATCGGTGTTGCCTTATTTGCGGCGGCGATGGTGGTGCTGAGTTCCTATTTATATCGCAGAACCGTCGGCACGGCAATGGGCAAAAATTTAGCGGAAAAGCTCGTGATTTATCGCTCGGCGGTCGTGCTGCGTTTTGCAATAATTGAAGGTCCGGCTCTGTTTTCCGCTGTTTTATATTTCCTTTCGGGCAATTATATTTTCATGGTCATCACCGGCTGTCTGTTCGTTTTTATGCTGCTTAATCGCCCGACGGATGAAATGATTGCGGAGCATTTGATGTTGACGGAGGAGGATAAGCGGAAGCTGTGAGGTTGTGAGGTTGTGAGGTTGTGAGGTTGTGAGGTTGTGAGGTTGTGAGG
>JAHDCG010000120.1:11630-18856 GCA_020629965.1 Saprospiraceae bacterium
TGTGAGGTTGTGAGGTTGTGAGGTTGTGAGGTTGTGAGGTTGTGAGGTTGTGAGGAATTTCATCATTTTATGTGAAAGATTAAAATGATTTGCAGGAAAATACGGCTTATTTTGATGTTTTTTTGTCAGAATAAAAGGGATAGAACACAAGAGTTGAACTAATCGGAAAACGGTTAGAAAATTTCGATACCATCCTCTCCCCTCTCCCCTTTTCCCCTCTCTCCCAAAGAAAAAAATAATCCCCCTAAAACGCAACACCGTACAAAACAATTCGTATATGTAAAGTTTCAATTCCGCCGTTGACCTTTCCTAACAAACTGCACCCGCAACTTCCTATATTACCGAAAACTCATTTTTGAAAAAAAAGCCGCGAAAGTGCAGACTTTTTTTTGTAAATGCAAATATTCTGCTTATATTTGTGTTCCGACTCAAGGTAAATGCTTTGTCTGATATTATGTTTAAGGTTTTTTAATACTTTTAAATGAGGGTTAAAAGGTTGAAAATCAAACATTTAAGTAAAACATATATACAGAATTCAGGTATTTACATCGAGTCAACTTTTTCCTACTGATAATATTCAATAAACAAACTTAAAAAGAAAACTGCGTGTTGCGGCTTTCATTTCGCATTTTAAGGCATTCTTGTCAATGCCCGCAGATGACTCGCCGTGTCTTCCTGATTGTTATGAGTTAAATTACACAAAAACACAAACAAACGACTCTGCCGGGAAAGCTGCACGTTCGCCACACTTTAAGCAGGTAAATAATTTTTGACCAACAGATTTTTTAAAACAGCAGCGTAATGATTACTTACAAAACAATTTTTTCGGGTCACCTCGACTTCGGCACGGAGCGCAGCTTCGAGCAGGTTATGAAGATGTACGAACACCGGTACGAAAACTATTATCGCAAGTCCATTCTCTTCGAATTTGAAGACATTTTCGATGCGGAAAAACTCACCGTCGAAATTCCGCGCCACATTGCTCAAGCAACTAACAAAGAGTGGAATAACACCGTCAACTTACTGAAATACGTCGCACAGTATGCCGTAGCCGGTAATTTCCGCGCCTGGAAACTCGAAGACGGCAAATGCCTCGACTCGGTCTTCATCGAGCCGGAAGGTGACAAGGCCGCCATTCAGCAGTTTATTCACGGTCGCGACTTGGTAAAAGAAGAAGGCAAAGAGGACGAAGCGACCAAGGCTTTGACCCGCGCCATTAAAAAATTCGAGCGTCATGCCTTCGCCTACGAGCGTCGCGGTTTCGTCAATTACCGCCTCGGCAACTACGACGATGCCATCTATGATTACACAAAAAGTATCGACATCTGCTCGAATAATGCGGAGCCGTACTTGGGTCGTGCTTACGCAAAACGCAAAAAAGGCGACATCAAAGGAGCTATCGCGGATTTGGCGGTTGCCTGCACCAAGTGCATTCCGCACCAGCCCATTTACTGGCAGGCGCGCCGCATGAAAGGCGAATTGCATCTGGAAATGAAGCAGTACGACAAAGCGATTTTCGAGTTTAAAATGTTCACCAATCGCGCTTTCGACCGTAAGAATCCTAACTTCGCCCGCCGCAAGCAAGTGTTCGCCCTCTACGGCAAAGCCCTCATCGGCGCGGGAGAATACAAGAAAGCCATCGATATGTTTAACCAATCGCTGTCCATCGAAGCCGCCGGTCAGGAAAAAGCACCGGAAGCTTCCGAGCCTTTACTGTATCGCGGTATTGCCCGCCAAAAAGCGGGTCAAAAAGGCTTCGTGAAAGACTGGAAAGAAGCCTCGCAACTCGGCAGCGCGGAAGCGAAGGAGTTGTTGGCGGCGTCTAAATAAGATGTTAGATTTTAGATGTTAGACGTTAGATTGGGAAGTAGTTGAATTGAGATAAAAGTCTAAAATCAGAAACAGATAAGGTCATTGTCACCCGGCAATGACCTTTTCTTTTTGAAAGTAAACATTTCACCCCGTCAAACAATTCTAACCAGCAATACTAACTATCTTCGCTCACCAACTCACTTTATGGAATTAGCCTTACAGGGAATAATCTTCGGTCTTACGCTCAGTATTTTAGTCGGTCCCATTCTTTTCGCGCTGCTGCAAACCGCCATCGAGCGCGGTTTTCGTGCCGGAGCGATGGTCGGCGCGGGCGTTTGGTTCAGCGATTTGATGTTTATCGTCATTTCTTACAGCAGTATGGCGTATATCATTGCCATCACCAAGTGGGACGGTTTTGAATATACCCTCGGCACAGTCGGCGGCTTGGTGCTGTTGGGTTTCGGCATCGGCACTTTTTTCAGCAAACCGCCCGCTATACCCGACGAAAACGAGTATTCCGACGACATCATCGACGAGCAACTGCCCGAGGTGCTCGAATGGGACGAGGACGAAGACACGAATCTCAAAGACGCTCCTGATTATTTCAAACTGTGGCTCAAAGGCTTCCTCATCAACACCCTCAACCCTTTCACCGTTTTCTTTTGGACGGGTGTGACGAGTACCGTGGTCATCGGGCGTGACTTTAACGACAACGACGCCTTAATCTTTTTCGGCGGCATTTTTCTCACGGTCGTCATCACCGATTTACTCAAAATATGGGCGGCAAAGGCGGTGCGCCACCTCTTGAAACCGAGCGCGGTCTTGATTTTGCGCCGCATTTCGGGCGCGGCTCTGGCAGTCTTCGGTGTGGCTTTGATGGTGCGGGTGTTTATGTTTTGAACATCCGAGGTACGGGGCACTTCAATCAAGCAAAAAACGAAAACTCTCCGACAATCTCCGACTTCAAGCAAAGTAAGTGCCTCGTACCTTTTTCCCACACGGCAGAGTAAGGTACGAGGTACTTCTCCTATCTATACTTTCGGTAGTTCTTATCTTCTCGTTTTCATGCACGGCAAAGTACCCCGTACCCATCACACATTGCACCACACCTTATATATACATCCTGCTCGAAATCACTCCCTCCCGTTCCGTCAGATAAACGGCTAAAATCTAAAAAATAAAAATCAGCCCCCGTATTTTTTCGTACCAATTAAAAACATTTACTATCTTTCGCCTTCGTGAGAAATTATCAGGTCGATTGAACCGATTCACTCGATGTTACGAATTAACTGAATTTAGGAATTAACGAAAATAATTAACCTATGAAGTCAGCCGGACTTTTAACTGTTTTGCTCCTGATTGTAGGCAGCCTGTCGCTCTTCGCACAGGATTTACACTTTACTCTTTACGATTACGCACCCCTCAGCGTCAATCCCGCCAACGCCGGAAACTACGAGGGTTCTTACCGCATTGGCGGTATTTACCGCGACCAGTGGTCTAATGTGTCGGGCGCATCGGGTGCCTTTCGCACGCCGATGGTCTATATCGACGCGCCTTTGCTTTCCATCGGTAAAAACGGATGGCTCGGTGCGGGCATCAATGTGCAACTCGACGAAGCGGGTTCTTTAAATCAAAAAACAAATACCTTTGGTTTAGCTGCGGCTTATCATCATGTCGTCAATCGTCGCAGTAATACGGTACTTTCCGTGGGTGTGCAGGGCTATTCACGCACGCGGAGTATCGACAATTCGGGCTTTATGCCGGGTGATATTTTGAGTAGCGGAGCAGGAATTGCGGACACCGAAGATGCATTTTTGCAGGAAATAATCGGCAGTCCAATGGATGACCCGATGTCGAGCCAAATTATCATTAACGGCGGTATCGGTTTGAAAACTAAAATGAATAAAAAAACCGCTTTCCACGCGGGATTATCGGCGAGCAATATTAATTCTCCCAACCAAGCTCTTTACAACCGCGACGAAAACAGCAAAGACAACGCCTACGAATTGCCGGTGCGCTTGAATTTCCACACCGGTCTCTCCGCGCAACTCAACAAAAAGTGGACGCTCAACCCTACCCTTTTGGTTTCTACCATTCGCAATCAAAGCGAAATCGACCTGCAGGTTTGGACGGATTACCGCTTAAATGACGAGAAAGAAATCGACCTGCGTTTCGGTCTCGGTCACCGTTTGGGCAGAGATTTGCAGCCTTTACTCGGTATCAACTACGGAGCCATTCGTGCGGCGGTCGGTTACGACATTCGCCTCGGCACTTTGGGTAGTGCCATCGACGGGCGCGGCGGTGTAGAGCTTGCGGTGTCTTACACGGGCTTGATTTTCAAGAAGCCGGACGTGCCGCCGGTCATTTTCTGCCCGCAGTTGTAATCCCTTTTTTGTGCGCTTTTATTGCTGCGCAAAATTGTTAAAATCTCGCTAAATCGAGACCCCGTTTGTAAGCATTTGAGCGTAGAATCGTTCTGCTTTCGGACTTCAAAAATTTAATTTTCGAGTTAGTAAGACCACCTTGATTTTCAAACCCGTCTTACTCAAATACTCTTCAAATATGAAACAGTTTATTCTGACTTTTTCTTTGGCAATCGTTGCGACGCTGACCTTGACCGCGCAGCCGATTAACAAAGCCACCTACTCTACCTACCTTCGTTTGGCGGAGGAACAAATGGAATTGAACCAATTTTACAATGCCCTCGATAACTACATTTTAGCCTACGAAGAGCGCAAAGACTATGATTTGGCGATTAAAATTGCCGATTTGAGTTATAAGTTGCGTGACTCTAAAAAAGCGGCGAGCTACTACAAGCGCGCTTTGAAGAAGGACAAAAAAGGGGAATATACCGAGTACATGTTTCCTTTGGGCCGCTCGCAAAAAATGTTGGGCGAATACGACGAAGCCATCGAGACTTTGCAGAAGTACATCGAACTGGGTGCGGACGAAACGCTGAAAGAATTGGCAAAAGCCGAAATTCAGGGCGCGGAATACGCAAAAGTCGCCGAGGAAGCCGAAAACCTCACGATTACCAACGCCGGTCGTAAGCTGAATACCAAGACCTCCGAATACTCGCCGACTTTGGCAGACGAAGGAAAAACGATGTATTTTTCGGGTTTCGGTACGGACGAATTGATTGTTTTGGACGGCAAAAGCGAAATTACCGAGGCCAAAGTAATGTCTTCGACGCGCGGCGAAAGAGGCTGGGAAGAACCGACCCCTTTGGGTGACGTTATCAACCGCCCCGGCTACCACACCGGTAATGTATTCGTGACGCCGAACGGCGACCGCATGTTTGTCACGCGTATGTTGCTCAACGGTGCCTTGATTGAAGAAAGTAAAATCCACGTTTCGGAAAAAACCTCCGACGGCTGGGGACCGGTCAAAGAATTGGTCGGTGTCAACGGTGATTATGTAGCCAAGCACGGCGTGACCGGCGAATTATTCGGCAGCGAAGTCCTCCTTTTTGTCTCCGATATGGAAGGCGGTGAAGGCGGCGACGACCTCTACTACGCGACCCGCAAAAGCGGAAACGTGTACGGCGACCCCGTGAATTTAGGGCCGAAAATCAACACTCCGGGCGATGAGGTGACGCCTTACTACCGCGACGGTACTTTGTACTTTTCGTCTAACGGTCACCCGACGATGGGCGGTTTCGACATTTTCAGCTCGACCTGGGACGGTGCACGTTGGTCTGCGCCCGCGAACATGGGCAAGGGCTACAACACGCAATTGGACGAAAAATACTTCACTTTAGACGCGGAAGGCTACCAAGGTGCCCTGACCTCTAACCGTGAAGGCACACGCTCTCTGAAGTCGCGCACCTGCTGCGACGATGTGTGGTACGTGAATTTGAAGAAAATTCTCGCGGACTTGATTGTAACATCTTTTGAAAACGGCGAAGACGGCAGACAGCCTTTGACGGGTGTGAGTTTGCAGTTGATTGAAATGACCGACAATAAAGAAGGCGTTACGCAGACGCGTACGGGCGGCGATACCAACGAGTTTAAATTCGACCTCGAATTGGACAAAGCCTACCGCATTATTGCCAAAGCCGACAACTTCGAGGCGGACACGGTCGATTTTAATACGGTCGGCATGATTGACAGCCGCACTTTTGAGGAAACGGTTAATTTGAAACCTTTACCGGTCGTCATTACCATCAAAACGGAAGAGCCGATTGAGCTGGGTAACATCCTTTACGATTTCGGTAAAGCCGACATCCGCGACGATGCGGAAGGCGATTTGACTTTCCTGTTAAATCTGCTGAACGAATACCCGAAAATGGTTATTGAGTTAAGTTCCCACACGGATGCGCGCGGTGGCGATGCTGCCAACCAATCCTTGTCACAGCGTCGGGCGGAAAGTGCGCGTCGTTGGTTGACGAATAAAGGCATTGCGCGTCGTCGCATTCAGGCGAAAGGTTACGGCGAAAGTCAACCGCGTACCGTAACAGACAAAGTTGCGGCGGCGTACACTTTCCTGCCCGAAGGCACGGTGCTGACCGAAGAATTTATCAACTCCATCAACGGCGAAGAAGCGCAGGAATTAGCGCACGAGTTGAACCGTCGTACCGAGTTTAAAATCATCGACGGCCCGACATCTATCATCATCGAAGAGGAAAAACTCATTCAAATCGGTAATAAGAAAATCGAAGAGTCGAAGCAGGAAGCACCCGACAAAGGCGCGAATGTGACCGACGATTTTCAGAACGACCCGCCGAAAAAAGTGAGTATGAAGTCCTCGCTTTACGGTCGCAAAGACCTGACAGGCGTGCCGATTATGGAGTTTAAAACCCGCATGATTGAGTTGGGTAAAGTAAAAAAAGGTGAAAAACGCACCGGTACTTTTTACTTCACCAACAACGGCGACACGGAACTCATTATCGACTTGGTAGATGCCTGCTCTTGCACGACAACCGAATACGCACAGGGCAAAACCTACGCGCCGGGCGAAAGCGGTCAAATCGACTTTGTATTCGACAGCTCGGAAAAAGATGCCGACGAAGAAATTTCTCTCAACATCCTGCTGCGTCAGGAAACGCCCGGCGACGAAATGCCGATTGTGGAGGAGGTGAATTATAATTATGAGTTGGTGAAGTGAGACTTTGTGAGACGTTAGATTTTAGACTCTTTACGTCTCTCCGTTTTTAAGCGGGAGAAAAGGAATTTTGTTTCTTTTCTCCCGCTTTTTTTTGTTCCGCTCCCCTGTAAGTGCCAACGGCACGAGGCACTTCAGCCCGGTATGTAAATGCAGGGTTAAAGATGAAATGCTCGCCCCGCCCTCTCATTTACACCAAAATACTACCCGTCCACGAACTCCCCCGCCCCACCCTTTCTATTCCGGCAGAAAACCGCTAACTTACCTCTTTAAAATCATCCAAAAAAACCTTTGCCGTGCAAAAACTTATC
>JAHDCG010000009.1:0-8983 GCA_020629965.1 Saprospiraceae bacterium
CGGTAATTCTAAAAGCCTGACTTTCAGTTTGATAATCGTGTCAGACACCTTTACTGACTTTCAAAAATCAAAATACTATGAAAAAAGATTACTACGCCGACCTTTTACCCAATTGCTGCTACCACATTTACAACAAAAGCATTGACGGACTAAAATTATTTCACAACAGAGAAAATTACGAGTTTTTTCTCAAGAGATACAACGACTATCTCGGGAGCTACATGGCGACTTATTCTTTTGCTTTGATACCAAATCATTTTCATTTTTTAGCCAAATGTAAACCGCTTTCCGAAGAAATTCTAAAAAAAATTGCAAAAGAAAACACGAAAAAATCTTATGCTTTTTTGCAAGGAGAAATTGATTACAACACCTTTATGGTGTCTCAATTTAAACGCTTTTTCAACAGCTATGCGGTAATTTTGAACAAACAGGAAAAAAGGCAGGGTTCACTTTTTCAGCATAAATTCAAACGCATCGGCATCAAAAAACGAGAACACTTTCTTTATATGCTTTGGTATCAGCATCATAACGGTATTCATCATAAAATGGTGAAAGAATACGCACATTGGCCGCATTCTTCTTACTTGGCTTATTTAGATGACCGTTACTCTATTCTTACCAAAGATACCGTTCTAAAACTTTTTGTCAACGAAAACGGACGGACGCTAAGAGAGGAATTTGTCCGATTTCATGAAGATAATAAAGGGGATTTGGGTTTGTATCCGAAGGTTCATAAATGGAAGGATAGTTCTTTTGATTTTATGGGATAACACATACAATTCATCTAAAATTTTCGGTTTCGCTTATATAAACTGCACGAACATATAACAGAAACAAAACTTTGAGACAACTTTGCCGACGTATATGCTAATTGGCGAAACATCAATACAAATATAATAGAACTAAAAATATGAGTAAAAAATATCATTTAATGAGAAGAAATTTTGTCTATGACAACAGACAATTGTGGTTTGAAAAACCGGATAGGTTAATGACAATATATGAGGATAAGTATAGTGCAGAGGAGACTTCAGCAAAATATAATCTAAGTAGCTATATGGATGCTTACATATATCAATTTGTCAGCACAATGAAAAACCAAGAAATAATTTTGGAGAAACTGGAAAAGTTTTTAAAATCTGAATTTAATCTGTCAATGAGGCTGCCGAATTCCTCTGAATATGATGTAAATTTTAAACTTCCTCTTTCCATGTCGATAGCTCAATGTCAAACAATACACGACATTGTAGGAATTGTTTGGACTGTCGTTGAGGAAGTAGAGCCTTCGAATCTATTCAAAATTAAAGATTGCTATGGCTATCATCACAATCCGGAAGATTTATTTTGGATTGTTGCAAATGACTATAAAACCTTTGAAGAAGCACGAGATGATGCATTATATTGTATTCTGAATACCGTTGCTGTGCCCGGCTTGGATAGTGATACTCCTTGGGAGTTGGTCGGCTCTTTAGAAAAGCTATCTTCTAATGTGGACAGTTTAAAGCAATTTTTAAATCAAAGCAAGCATTTTTATTTTGTTGAGCCTAATTGGAACAAACAAGGCGGCATATACACAAGACAACCCGTAGAAAGAGTGCCAAGAAAAATTAAATATGATTTCGGTGAGGGAATTGAAGAGCGGGAAATACAAGATTTTGAGCCTTCTCTTAAGGAAGAGTGCGATAGCTTAGTACAATTAGTACATTCGATTTGGTACGAGATTGTTCAAATTTAATTTTTTTCCGTAAGGTGATTTCAAATTCCGTCAGTAATGCAAAAAACAGCCATCATATCCACCGCCGCCCTCTTCCCCGGTTCCTCCTCCCCGGAGGCGTTTTGGCAAAACCTGCTGTCCGAAAAGGACTTGACGGGCTATGCGAATGAGGAGGATTTCGGCGGCAATCCGGCGGACTGGTTTGCGGCGGGCAAAGGGGTCGAAGACCGCTGCTACTCCCTGCGCGGCGGCTACATTCGGGACTTTGAGTTCGACCCGACGGGTTACGATTTGCCGGCGAATTTTTTGGCGAAACAGGATAAACTCTACCAATGGTCGCTCTACACGGCGCGGGAGGCACTGCGCCGGGGCGGGTATTTGGACGATGCGGAAAAGCGAAAAAAATGCGGGCTGATTTTGGGAAATTTATCTTTCCCGACCACCTCTTCGCACCGCCTGATTTCCGAAATGTACACGGATACCGTGCAGTCGCATTTACGGGAACTTTTGGACGACCCGACCCTCCTTCTTCAAACGCACAAAGGGGCGCAACCGCAGAACGAAGTTTTAGACTTTACACCCTCCGAAATGGTGGTGCGTGCGCTCGGTTTGCAGGACAGTCATTACGCTTTGGATGCGGCTTGCGCGACTTCTTTGTACGCGATAAAATTGGCTTGCGATGAGCTGGCAACGGGTAAATCGGACATGATGCTGGCGGGCGCGGTGAGTGCTTCCGACCAACTTTTTATTCACATGGGCTTCTCGATTTTTCATGCGTATGCGCCGCGCGGAGACCGGTTTGTGCCTTTTGACCGCGAGTCGGCGGGCTTGGTTTCTTCGGAAGGCGCGGGCATGGTTTTGTTGAAGCGATTGGAAGATGCGGAACGCGACGGAGACGAGGTTTTGGGGGTCATCGGCGGGGTCGGTTTGTCAAATGACGGACGCGGAAAATTTTTGCTGTCGCCCAATCCGAAGGGGCAGCGGTTGGCGTTTGAGCGGGCTTATGAGCAGGGAGAAATTTCGCCGCGCGATACCTCTTATTTGGAGTGCCACGCGACAGGTACGCCGCTCGGTGATGTGACGGAACTGAACTCGGTAGCAGACTTTTTTGCGGCGCACGATACTAAACCTTTGTTGGGTTCGGTGAAATCGAATATGGGGCATCTGCTGACGGCGGCGGGCATGACAGGGCTGTTGAAAGTGCTGCGGGCAATGCAGGAAAATACCATTCCGCCGAACATCAATCTGAACAATCCGCTGCTGCCTGATACGCATTGGAAGGACGGCGCGGCGATGATTACGGAGCAGACCCCTTGGACGCAAGAGGAGAAGCAGGCGGGCATCAATTCTTTCGGTTTCGGCGGCACGAATGCGCATTTGGTAGTCCGAGAATATTTGAAAAGTAAAACACAGACGCAAGCCGATTTTACGCCCGTCGAATTGCAACCGATGGCGATTATCGGCATGGAAGCGCACTTCGGCGACTGTCGCGGTTTGGAGGCATTTTACGAAACTATTTACGCGGGCAAACAGCATTGTCGGGACTTACCGAGGCGGCGTTGGAAGGGCATGGAGCAGAACTCGGAAATGCTGCAACGCTACGGCTTTACGGACGGAAAAGCACCGCGCGGGGCGTACATCGACGATTTTGAAATCGACTTGCTGCGCTACAAAATACAACCGAAAGAGGCGGAAAGATTGCACCCGCAGCAGGCACTAATGCTGAAAACGGCGGACGATGCGATTAAAGACGCGGGGCTGTCGGAGGGGCAAAATGTGGCGGTCTTAGTGGCAATGGAAACCGAATTGGCAATACATCAGTGTCTGGCGCGGTGGGATGTGGAGTGGCAAATCAAAGACACCTTGCAACGCAGCGGCATCGAACTGACCGAAGCGCAGGAAGCGGAATTGACACGCTTGTGCAAAAGCTCGATTTTTCACCGGGAAGGCAAGCCCGCGCCGAGTGAATTTACGGGTTTTATCGGCAACCTGATTGCCTGTCGCGTAGCGGCACTGTGGGATTTTTCGGGACCGGCGTTTACGGTTTCTTGTGGTGAAAAATCGCTGTTTAAGACTTTGGAAATTGCGCAGAATATGCTGTCGCAGGGCGAAGTCGATGCGGTGGTCGTCGGCGCGGTGGACTTTGCCGGCGGCATCGAAAACGTACTGTTGCGCAATAAAAAGGACGCGGTCGATACCGCCGAAAATCCGAGTATTTCCTTTGCAAAAAACAGCGACGGTTGGCTTATCGGCGAGGGCGCGGGCGCGGTGGTTTTGCAGAGAATGAGCGACGCGAAAGAAGATAAAATCTACACCGTCATCGACGAAATCGGACGGGCGAACGATGCACAAAATTTCGCTTATTTAGAATTGGCGGCAACGGGCATTACAGAGCAAGACGCGGCGGAATTGCAACAAATTTTGCGGCACAAACCCGCACAATCGGTCGCGCTCGGCTCGGTAAAAGCCAACATCGGCAACACTTTCGCGGCATCGGGCATGGCGGCTTTGATTAAGACTGCCTTATGCGTGCATCATCGCTTTATTCCGGGTATTCCGCATTGGGAAGCACCCAAAAATACGGTGGATTTTGGTGATACGAACTACTATTTTCCTGCGAAAAGTCGTCCGTGGATTTTGGCGGAAGGCGAGACAGTGCGGCGGGCGGCGGTGAATGATGTCGGCGGGGGGCAGGTGCTTTTGAGGGGTTTAAGGAGAGAGGAGAGAGGAGAGAGGAGAGAGGAAGGTCGCGGTTTGCTCTCGGCTGCACCGAAATTATTTGTTTTGCGGGGTTTGAATGAGGTTGATTTGACGGAGGAATTGACCGGTTTGGAAAGTGCTTTGGCAGCGACGAATGATTTTGCGGAGTTGGCACAGGAGTATTTTCAAAGGTCAGCGCAAAGTACTCCGGAAGAAAACGTTGCGTTGAAAAGAATCAAAAATTCAAATCTTAACCTTAAACTCAAGCCCGCAGAAAGTCCCCCCGCTCCGGGGGTTAGGGGGTCAGAGACGCAAGCAGACTACCGCCTCGTCCTCCTCGCAAACACTCCGACCGAATTAAAAAAAGAAATCGCCTTTTTTAAATCTCAAATCGCGCATTCTTTTCAAAAAAACCAAATCCTCAAAACACCGCGCGGCTCCTGCTTCACCCCTACTCCGCTCGCTCAAAACGGCAAAATCGCTTTCGTTTATCCCGGTTCGGCGACGGCTTACACGGGTTTGGGGCAAGACCTTTTTCGGTTGTTTCCCGACTTGCTGACGCACTTTGAAAAGTTGGTCGGTGACTTGGATGTTTTTGTCAATTCCGATTATCTTTTTCCGAAAAAACAAAACATACACGCGGCTGACCCGAACCTGTACGACGACACGATTGCGATGATGTCGGCGGGCGTTTTTTACTCGGCGGTTTACACGCGTATGTTGCGCGAAATTTTCAAAATCGAACCCGATATCGCTTTCGGTTACAGCATGGGCGAGTGCAGCAGTATGTGGTATGCGCTCGGCGTTTGGCATCCGGACGGGGCGGAGAAATTCCGTAATTCGGAGATATTTAAAAATCGTTTTGCGGGTAATTTGGAATTGTTGGCGGAGCATTGGAAGGTGAGTTCGGCAGAGGCGAAAGCGCGTTGGGTGAGTTTGATTTTGCCGGCTTCGCGGACGGCGGTCGAGCGGCTCGTTGCGGATAAAAAAGATGTGTATCTGACCTTTGTGAATACCGAAAACGAGGTCATTATTTCGGGTGATAAGGCGGCTTGCGAAGCGATTGTGAGCGAGTTGAAATGCGCGGCAATTCCCGTGCCTTTTCAGAATATTATTCACCATGATTTTTGTAAAAAGGAAAAAATCGGGTTGACGGATATGCACAAATTTGCTTTGCAAGACCGCCCGGCGATTGATTTTTATTCGAGCATTACCGGGAAAAAAATCGCATTGAATAGTCAGGAAATTGCCGATAATTCGACGGCGGTTTGTGAGCAATCCGTTGATTTTCCGCAGACGGTAGAAACGGTTTACGAGGCGGGGGCACGTCTGTTTATCGAGGTCGGCGCGGGGGCGACTTGTACGAATTGGATAAATGCTAATCTAAACGAGCGCGCGCACCTTGCCGCCGCAATCGACCGCAAAGGTAAAACAGCAGCGCAGTCGGTGACGGAACTGTTGGCGCAGCTTATCAGTCACGGGGCGAATCCCGACCTGTCTGCCCTCTACCCTGCCGCCGAAAAAACAGAGGTCAAACGCAGTTTTTTGAAGAAAATCATACCGGGCGGTAAGCCGATTTCCGACCGCTTTGCGGAGGAGTCGGTGCGGGCGCGTTTTGCAAATATTTCACGAAAAAAAGTCAGAAAACCGGAAACGGAACCCGCCTTGGCTTTTGCCGAAACGGGCGCGGAAAGTTTCGCATTTTCACAAAATATACAAGCGGAAACGCGGGCAATGACGGCTGCGGCGGTCGCCCCTTTTCCGACAAAAAATACAGGATTAAATAAATCTGAAAATAATATGAATACCAACCTTGTATTTCCCGAAAAGCCCGTTACACAAACGGCGGCGAAAGTCGGCGAAAACGGTTTGCCGTTACAGGATTTTACCGATAATCAACATTTGGAGAGGAAAGAAATCGTCTTTACGCAGGAGGATTTGGAGGAGTTCGCGACGGGAAAAATTGCGAACGTTTTCGGTCCGGAATATGCGATTATCGACACCTACAAACGCCGCGTAATGCTGCCGATGCACCCGTATCTGCTGGTGAGCCGCGTCACGAAAATGAACGCAAAACTCAATGAATACAAGCCTTCGACGATGACGACGGAGTACGACATTCCGTACAACGCCTGGTATTCTACGGACGGACAAATCTCCTCGGCGGTCTGTGTGGAGTCGGGACAATGCGACCTTTTGCTGATTTCTTATTTGGGCATCGACCTGCGAAATAAAGGCGAAATGGTCTATCGTCTCTTAGATTGCACGCTGACTTTTGTCGATGATTTTCCTTATGAAGGTCAGACGCTGCGCTACGATATTTCTATCAATAATTTTGTCGATAACGGCGAAAATTTGCTCTTCTTTTTCAGCTATCGCTGCTACGTTGAAGACCGCTTGGTGTTGAAAATGGACGGCGGCTGTGCGGGCTTTTTTACCGACGAACAACTGGAAGAAGGCGCGGGCGTGGTGTACAGTAAAGCGGAAATCGAACGGCGTAAAAATGCCAAACGTAAGTACTTTACGCCGCTGCTGACGACGCACAAAAAGCAATTCAGCAAAGAAGATTTGCGGCATTTAATTAACGGCGAACCCGAAAAATGCTTTGACGATATTTCATATTATGCCAACGGCAGAAATCCCTCGTTGCGCATTCCGCCCGAACAAACGCTGATGCTGGACCGCATTACGGACGTAGATTTGACGGGTGGTGCTTACGGTCTCGGCACGATTACGGCGGAGAAAGATTTGCACCCCGACGACTGGTATTTCCCCTGTCATTTCCGTGACGACGAGGTGCTGGCGGGCAGTCTGCAAGCCGAGGGCGGCGGTAATTTGCTGCGCTTTTTTATGCTGCTGTTGGGTATGCAGCGTTTGACAAAAGATGCAAGATTTCAGCCCGTTTTCGATATTCCGCAGAAGGTACGCTGTCGCAAACAGGTGACGCCCGGCAAGGATACGAAGTTGATTTATAAGTTGGAAGTGAAGGAAATCGGACTCGTGCCGCACCCTTATGTCATTGCTGATTTAGAGATTATTTCGGACGGCGTCATCACCGTGCATTTTGAAAATTTGGGTCTGCAACTGCGTGAAAAAGACAATCCGAAATACCTCGACCCGACGGGCAAAACCTGCGTCAGTGAACGGTCTGCGGGCGCACTGATGAACGAACGCGACGTGGAAACCTTCGCCCTCGGCAGCATGGAAGACTGCTTCGGCCCCGAGTATGCGGTCTATAACGGGCGCAATACTTCGCGGCAACCGAACACGGATTTGCAGGTTATTTCGCGCGTATTGAGTGTGGACGGCGAGCGTCACGATTTCTCAAAACCCGTCACGATTTTGGCGGAATACGACGTGCCGACCGATGCCTGGTATTACGAGCAAAATGCGGCGAAAACGATGCCGTATTCCATACTCATGGAGATTGCTTTGCAGCCTTGTGGTTTGTTGGGCGCGTATTTGGGCAGCACTTTGCAGTTTCCCGATATGGATTTATACCTCCGCAATTTGGACGGTGACGGCGAGACTTTCGACCTGCCGCAAGGCACGGATTTCAGAGGAAAAACAATCCTGAATAAGTCGGTTTTGACTTCTTCGATTGCGCACGGCGGCACGATTTTACAACGCTACACTTTCGAGCTGTCGATTGACGGTCAGGTGTTTTATAAAGGCAATTCGTCCTTCGGTTTTTTCACTAAAGAAGCACTCGCCTCGCAAGCGGGACTGGACAAAGGTGAAGAGGTGCCGGCGTGGTATAAATCGCAAAATTTGACGACAAAAGACTACACACAAATCAACCTCGACTCGCTGTACGGCAAAATGAAACTCTACAAAGCTCCCGCCGAAAAACCGCATTACCGCTTAGCGGAAAAGCAGTTGAATATGTTGGATAAAGTGTTGATTGCCAAGGACTCGGGCGCGCACGGCAAGGGCTATATTCACGCCACGAAATTTGTAAAACCGTACAATTGGTTTTTTGCCTGCCACTTTTATCAAGACCCGGTGATGCCCGGCAGTTTGGGCGTAGAGTCGATTTTGCAGGCGATGCAGGTTTTTGCTTTGCAGCAGGATTTGGGCAAGAATTTTACCAATCCGAAATTTGTCCAACTCAAAAATCATAAGACGGTCTGGAAGTATCGCGGGCAGATTTTACTGCCGGTGCAGGAAATGCACTTGGAGGTGCATGTGAAGTCGATTTCTTCAGAAAACGGTGTTTTAGCGGTGATTGCGGATGCTTATTTGTGGAATGAGGGGATGCGGATTTATGAGGTGACGGATTTGGGGCTGGGGATTGAGGAGGGGTAGAATGCTTGTGTTCTTCAGCCCCCTAACCCCCGATTCGGGGGGACTTTCTCCGGGCTTGAGTTTACGGTAAATCTTGAGGTTCGGGGTTCTCGTTTTGAAGAAGAATTTAAGTATTTTTACGAATCTGATTTAATTACGGCTCTACTCCCCCGATATAGCCTGTCCCGACTTTAGTCGCGGAGGGGTCGGGGGGCTGAAGACGCGCCGCTTGTGTTCTTCAGCCCCCTAACCCCCGATTCGGGGGGACTTTCTCCGGGCTTG
>JAHDCG010000009.1:9083-16798 GCA_020629965.1 Saprospiraceae bacterium
GCTTGTGTTCTTCAGCCCCCTAACCCCCGATTCGGGGGGACTTTCTCCGGGCTTGAGTTTACGGTAAATCTTGAGGTTCGGGGTTCTCGTTTTGAAGAAGAATTTAAGTATTTTTACGAATCTGATTTAATTACGGCTCTACTCCCCCGATATAGCCTGTCCCGACTTTAGTCGCGGAGGGGTCGGGGGGCTGAATAACGCTAAAAACAAACTATGGAAAACCAAAACACACCGCCCGACAGATACGACACACGTCAAGAAAAAATAGCCCGTATGCACGGCGGAGCGAGCAAAAATAAATACGAATTTGCCAAAGAGCAGCGCCGCAATCCTACACCGGCAGAGAAGATAATGTGGGAAGAATTGCGTGGTAAAAGATTGGGCGGATATAAGTTTCGGGAGCAACATCCGTTCGGTCGGTTTGTGTTGGATTTCTATTGTCTGCATAGTAAATTGAGTGTAGAAATCGACGGTACGCCACACAATACTCCCGAAAATATTGAATATGATAAAGTCAGAACAGATATTCTGAAAGCAAACGGTATTACGGAATTACGATTTTCTAATGAAGAAGTATTCCGCAAAAAAGAAGAAGTCTTGGCAAAAATTTTAGCAAAATTGAACGAAATTAACGCCGACAAAAAGACAAAGAAATAAACAAGAAATTGTACCGATAGAAAGATAACCCGCGCCCGTACTTCTTCTGACTTTTATAGCGGAGAAAGTTCCCCCGATTCGGGGGTTAGGGGGCTGAAGACAAACAGCAAAAATGATTCTAACACACACCGGCACACCCCTATCCCTCTACTGGCAAGGCTCCCCCCGCGACATCGTTTTCGACGCCGCCGGCATCAAAGAAAAACTGCAACGCACCGACTTGCCCTGCTACGTCATGCGCGATTTCAACGGGCGCATCGGGGTCAGCAACGGCGGGGCATTGGTAGCCGAAGGGCGCGGTTTGCAGGTCTTAGCCATGGCAAATCCTATGACGGCGGCGCAGCTCGGCGACCCGGGTTTTCGCGCGGACTACGGACTGAAATATGCTTATAAAACCGGCGCAATGGCAAACGGTATCGCCTCGGCGGACTTGGTGATTGCCATGGGCAAAGCGGGACTTTTGGGTTCGTTCGGGGCGGCGGGTTTGGTGCCGGAGCGCATTCGCAAAGAGTTGGACGCTATACAATCCACGCTGCCGACGGAGACTTATGCGGTTAATTTAATACACTCGCCGGTCGAAGCGGCACTGGAGCGCGGGGCGGTCGAGTTGTTTTTGGAAAAAGGCGTGACGGTGGTCGAAGCCTCGGCGTTTTTGGCGTTGACGGAACATATTGTTTACTACCGGGTGGCGGGTTTGCGGCGCAATGCGGACGGCGGCATTCACATCGGTAATAAAGTAATTGCGAAAATATCGCGTAAGGAAGTCGCCAAGCCGTTTATGTACGCACCGCCCGCAGAGATAGTCAAATCCCTTTTGCAACAGGGAAAAATCACCGCCGACCAAGCCGAAATGGCGCGACACATTCCGATGGCGGACGACATCACGGTCGAGGCGGACTCGGGCGGTCACACCGACAATCGACCGCTGACGGTGCTGTTGCCGATTATTATTCAACTGCGCAATGAGATTGAAACAGAGACGCAATTTGAGCAAAAAATCCGTGTCGGGGCGGCGGGCGGTATCTCTACCCCGGCCTCGGCTTTGGCGGCATTTATGATGGGCGCGGCTTATGTAGTGACGGGTTCGGTCAATCAAGCCTGCGTGGAAGCGGGCACTTCGGAGCATGTGCGTAAACTGCTGCAAACCATTGATTCTACGGACGTTATGGGCGCACCGGCTTCGGACATGTTTGAAATGGGGGTGGAGTTACAGGTCTTAAAACGCGGCTCGATGTTCGGTCCGCGCGCGAAGAAATTATACGAGTATTATAAAACTTACAAATCCATCGACGAGATACCGGCGGCGGAACGGGAGAAGTTGGAAAAGTCGGTTTTTCGTAAACCTTTGGAAGAAATTTGGGAAATGTGCGTCGAGTTTTTCGAGCAGCGCGACCCGGAACAAATCGCCCGCGCGAAGGACAATCCGCACCGCAAAATGGCTTTGATTTTCCGTTGGTATCTCGGTTTGTCGTCCAATTGGGCGAATGCCGGAACGCCCGACCGCAAACTCGATTACCAAATTTGGTGCGGCCCCGCGATGGGTGCTTTCAACGATTGGGTGCGCGGTACTTATTTGGAAAATTACGAAAATCGCCGCGCGGCTGACGTGGCGGAACATATTATGACGGGCGCGGCTTATTTGTATCGCATTCAACATTTGACGATGCAGGGGGTGGAATTTTCGGGCGAGATGAAGGCCTTGGCGGTGGCGGGAGAAATGCGGGTTTTGGAGGGGGTTTAAAAGTTATCTTTAAGTGTTTAAGATTGGAATTTAAGCCCCCATTGCAAAACTTGTATCGATTCTTTTTTCCAAGTCCGGTCGCCATGCGTTTTGACTTGACATTATACGAGCAATTTTTTCTTGAAAATAAATTCTATACCACATTTTCCCTTCAAAACCACCCACATTTTTATATGTCAATTCAGAATGTATCATTAATTTTTTAAGAAATTCTTCCTGTGGTTCTCTGTGTCGATTTAGAAAGTGGCTTAATTTTACCGAAGAAATGTCAATATCTTCAGCAAACCGACTTTTTTTATCATAGATTATATCTATGTATTCAGATAAAAATTCAGTAAAGAGGCTCAAGTGTTTGAAATCATCTTTTAACAAAGAGTCTTCCATTCTGAACTTCAAAGACAATAATCGAGCTTGGATAATCAATTCCGGACTCAAATTCTTCATCCTTTCCAATCGCGCTGCCATCAAAACTTTTCCGTCTGCTTTTCTTTCTTCATCAGATGCGTAACGAGAATCTACACCATATTCAGGACTTTTGCCATCAATCATTTTCGTAAATTTTAATTAAATTTAATATCTCTCTCAGTTCTATACTCAAACTTGCCCCCGTAACATTCATATCGTATTTGTCGATGTAATGTTGAGCAATGACGCCTTTTGGTATTAATGACACACAGGCGAGTTCCTTATAACTTTTTAAAGCAGCACGGGCAACGAATGTCAATAAATTTCCTGCAATGTTTTCATATTGCTTTTCTCTGCCCTTATTTTCGATAGAAACAGTCAAAAGTCTGATATGTATTCTAAATTCTTCCGAAATTCTATCTATTGAAACAAGGCCTAAAATATCATCTTCTCCCACTATTCTCAATTTATAAACCTCTTGCTTCCTTTCTTGCTTCCAGTCGAAAAAATATCTTTTCTTCGTTATCCGTCGATAGTCCGACTCCTCTACGGGTAGAATCTCCGTTTTGAAAAGTTCCCCGGTTGATACTTCTCTTATTTTCATAACGCAAAAATAAAGATTTCAGTTTACATTTTCTGTAAAAAATTAAATTATATTTTACAAGAAATGTAAATTGAAATTTTAGACTTGTGACCAAATATTCACGAAAAGCATTTATTTTAAAATATCGAAAGCATTTTAAATAACTTCTTAAAGACTTTTCCGTCTCCCGTCCAATCCAAAACTATCATGTCTCACCTCCGCAATCAAAAAATAAAACAACAAAATATACACCATCTGACTGCCCACCGCCGACCAATTTTCAATCAGACAACTGCCGAAAATCAACATAATAATAATCACCGCCCCCGCAATCGCCGCGCGGTAAGTGAATAAGCCTAAAAGCAGCAAAAGCCCGACGGCAAACTCGGCAAAAGGCAAGACGGTTGCAAACGGACTTACCAAAAAATCGGGCAGCATACTCCCCTCGAACTCCTTGAGCATCCACTCCCGAAAGCCCGCTATTTTCGGAAAACGTACCAAACCGTGACCGATGAAATTGACCCCGACCGCAATGCGCAGCAGCAAATAGGCAGTTTGATGAGAAGCTTTATTTTTTATAATTTAAATTAAAAAGAAAACTTTGGAAAAGTAAATTAAGATTAAATCATAGTGAAAATATTACGCTCGAATATCCTCGATGTTCAATAAACAAACTACTTTGCTCCTATCACTCATCGTTCATAACTCATAGACCATGAATCACGCTTGGGAAAATCCGAAAATGACTGCTTGGGGCAAACTCAAATCCCGCTGTACCGCCTATCCCTACCCAACCGCTGCGACCGCCCTTGCCGGGGTGCGGGCAGACTCGCCCGGCTTTCAGTCACTCGACGGCGTTTGGCGTTTTAGATTGGCGAAAAATCCGCAAAATGTACTGCCCGATTTTTACAAAAACGACTTTTCGGATGCGGATTGGTCGGACATTGCCGTGCCGGGAAATTGGGAAATGCAGGGCTTCGGTCACCCGATTTATACCAACCACGAGTACCCTTTCGAGCCGATGTTGCCGCCCTGCATTCCGCACGATGACAGCGAAGACAGGCACCGCAGCAATCCCGTCGGGCAATATCGTAAAACATTCACGGTCAGTGATTTAACAAATAAAAAACGGATTATTTTACACTTCGGCGGGGTGAGTTCCGCGTATTTTGTTTATGTGAACGGGGTAAAAATCGGCTACGCGCAGGACTCTTGTCTGCCGGCGGAATTCGACATTTCGCACTATGTCAATGAAGGTGAAAATTTGCTCGCCGTCGAGGTCTATCGGTGGTCGGACGGCTCGTATTTGGAAAATCAAGACCATTGGCGGCTGTCGGGCATTCATCGGGAAGTTTACCTGTCTTTTCGCTCCGAAAATTATTTGGAAGACTTCTTTGTGAAGCAGGAATTTGACGAAAAATACGAGGATGTAACCTTGAAAATCGAACCCGTTTTTCATTTTCGAGATGCAGAAAAAGTTAAAGAGTACACCCTCGTTGCGCAGCTTTATAACGATAAAAACAAGCCCGTTGCGGGGGCGGAGGGCACGTTTGCTTTAGCACAAATCGCGGATTTTTACCGGCGCGGGCAGGTTAATTCCACCAACGGAATCATGCCGCGACCGAGTTTGAATATTTTGGTAAAAAATCCGAAAAAGTGGTCGGCGGAAGTGCCGCATTTGTACACTTTGCTTTTAGAATTACGCGATGCGGCAGGAAAAACCGTTGAATTTATTCCGCAAAAAGTCGGGTTCAGAAAAATCGACCGGGGTGCATCCGGTTTAAAAATCAACGGAAAAAGCATTAAACTTTTCGGCGTAAACCGACACGACCACCACCCCGTTACCGGCAAAACCGTCGATTTTGCGACCATGGAACAGGACGTGCGCCTGATGAAACAATTCAACCTCAACGCCGTCCGCTGCGCTCATTATCCCAACGACCCGCGCTTTTACGAACTCTGCGACCGTTACGGACTCTACGTTTTGGACGAGGCCAACATCGAAACGCACAAACTCGGCGGTTCGCTGTCGATGAACTCCGCCTACGCCACGGCCGTTTTAGAACGCTGCATCGAGATGACGGAACGCGACAAAAATCACCCGTCGATTATCGGTTGGTCGCTCGGCAACGAGGCGGGCAGCGGACCGGCACACCAAGCCGCCGCCGCGTGGATTAAGACCTACGACCCGAGCCGCTTTCTGCACAACGAAGGCGCGTTCGTCCGGCGCGACGGCATTTCCATCGACCCGCCCTACGTCGATGTGCTGAGTCGCATGTATTTTCCGCTCGCCGACATGGAAGCCATCTTGAAACGCAGCGACGAAACCCGCCCGCTGCTGTACTGCGAGTATGCGCACAGCATGGGAAATTCGACGGGAAATTTGGCGAAATTTGCCCGCGCTTTCCGCGCAAACGAACGATTTATCGGCGGTTTTATTTGGGATTGGGCGGACCAGGGTTTGCTGCAAACGGACGAAACCGGCAGCGCATACTACGCTTACGGCGGCGATTTCGGCGAGGAATTTACGGACGGCGCGTTTTGTCTGAACGGCATCGTTTTCCCCGACCGCACGCCGAAACCCGCGCTGTGGGAATGTAAAAAAGTGTTTCAACCGGTGCGCATTGAGTACGCAAACGGTCAACTGCAGGTGACCAATCTGCACAACTTTATCGACCTCAAAACCTGTAAATTGCAGGTCGATATTTTTGACGAAAACGAGGTTTTGCGGCGGGAAAAATTTGCTTTTCCGTCGGTACCGCCGGGCGAGTCATGTGCGTTTTTTTTAGCCGAATTTCCCGATTTTCCCAACGGTAAAATATTTCTGACGGCGAGTGTGCAGGTTAAACAGAAAAATATTTGGGCGCAGACGGGCGATGAGATTGCGTGGGAACAATTTACGATTTCCGACCGCATTCGCAGAGCAAGTCGCACCAAAGGCGGAAAAATCAAGAAGGTTAAAGAGAAAAAGGATTTTTATCAATTTAAAGGCGATATGATAAATGCCGTCCTTTCCAAAGAAACGGGATTTCTCACACTCGAAGACCCTGAATGTCAGCAGCTTAAAACAAGTGAATTAAAGCCGAACTTTTGGCGCGCACCGACGGATAACGACCTCGCCGGCGGACTTGCCGCCGCGTCAGAAAGGTGGAAAACCGCCGCCGAGGAAATGAAATTGAGTTCCGTCAGAACCGGAGAAAGCAAAAACAGTCACATTTTTTGGTGTGATTTTAATCATCCGGAAACCGACTCGGATTTGTATTTAATCTATGAGATCACTTCGCGCGGCGTAAAAATCAGCGTAGATTTTCGCATAGACGCCACCCTGCCGCCGGTGCCGCGCGTCGGTCTGACCTTTCGCATTCCCGCAGAGTATGACCAAATCGACTTCTTCGGAAAAGGCCCGCACGCGACCTACGCCGACCGCGCGGAGGGGGCGAAAATCGGGCGGTATCGAATACCGCTTGCCGACTTCGGTACGCCGTACATTCGCCCGCAGGAAAACGGCAATCACACCGAAATCGAGTTTATCAATTTTAAAAATAAAGCGGGTAACGGTCTGAAAATCAGCGGAGAAGGGCTGAACGTCAGCGCACATCCGTACACTTTGGAGGAATTGGAAGCGGCGACACATACCAAAGACTTACCCGAAAAATCCGAGTTTATCACGGTCAATATCGACTTTGCGATGCAGGGTGTCGGCGGCGATGATACTTGGACGGAAAACGCTCGACCGCATGAAGAATATTTACTGCCGGCGGGGCGGTATCGGGGGGAGATTTTTGTGGAGTTTCTTGAAATTTGAGTACTTTTGAGGAAAAATTATGATTACTTCGCTCGGTCAATTAGACTTTGAAAAAAGATACACGTATGCAGAATATTTTCAATGGAAAATCAAGGAAAGAACGGAGTTATACAAAGGAAAATTACATCCGCTTGCAACTCCCGGAAACTTACATCAACTCGTTTCGGGTAAAATATTGACACAAATTATGCGGTATGCGGAACAGTATGACTATGACGTTTTCACTGCTCCTACCGATGTGCATTTGATGACATCGGAAGCAGGCGATACGCTTTTGCAACCCGACCTTTTCGTTGTTTGCGATAAAGAAAAACTCAACAAAAACTGCTGCGTCGGTGCGCCCGATTTAACGATAGAAGTTTTGTCACCCGGCAACGGTAAAAGAGAGATGAAGTATAAACTAAAATTATATGAAGAAGCCGGCGTACCGGAATATTGGATTTTCGACCCGGAAAGACAGGCGGTTTTGAGTTTTGTTTTAGACGAAAAAACGGGTAAATATCAAGCATTTCCGCCTTTGACGA